>JBDTRO010000163.1:0-20111 GCA_039931635.1 Betaproteobacteria bacterium
GCGGCGACGAGCAGAAGGTGTCCGATGTGCTGCACAAGCTGATGGCCGAGGATCCCTGCTTCCGCCTCGAGCACAACGCGCAGGCCAATGAAACCGTGATTCGCGGCATCGGTGAGCTGCACCTGAAGATCATGCTGGAGAAGATGTCCAGCCAATACAAGGTCGACCTCGACACGCGCCCGCCCTCGATCCCCTACCGCGAGACCATCGCCGCGCGCGCCGAGGGGCACAGCCGCCACAAGAAGCAGACCGGCGGCGCGGGCCAGTTCGGCGAGGTGTTCCTCAAGGTAGAGCCCCTGCCGCGCGGCAAGGGTTTCGAGTTCGTGGACAAGGTCAAGGGCGGCGCGATTCCGAACCAGTTCATTCCCGCCATCGAGAAAGGCGTGCGCGGCGTGTTGCAGACAGGTTTCGTCGCCGGCTACCCGATCCAGGACCTGCGCGTCATCGTCTACGACGGCAAGCACCATCCGGTGGATTCCAAGGAAGTGGCTTTCGTCTCCGCGGGCCGCAAGGCGTTCATGGATGCGCTGGGCAAGGCGCGCCCCATCGTGCTCGAGCCGATCGTCAACGTGGATGTGGTCGCGCCGGAGCAGAAGATGGGCGACATCACGGGCGAACTCGCGGGGCACCGCGGCCACATCACGGGCTCGGACGCGCCGCGCCCGGGGACCGTGCAGATTCTCGCCAAGGCACCTCTCTCGGAGCTGGAGCAATTCCCGGCGCGCCTGAAATCGCTCACTGCGGGGCACGGCTCCTACACGCTGGAATTCAGCCACTACGATCCCGCGCCGCCGGTGCTGCAGCAGCGCCTCGCCGCCGCGCATCGCCCCGCCGCGCACGCGGACGACTAGAAGCGGTAGAGCTCCGCAGGATTGTCGACGAGGATTTTCCGACGCGTCGCCTCGTCGGGCGCCCAATCGAGAAGCAAATCGAGCAGGTCCGCGTCATCCGGCACCCTGTCCTTCGGCGCGGAGGGATGCGGCCAGTTGCTGGCCCAGATCATGCGCTCGGGCGCGTGCTTTACCAGCGCCCTCGCCAGCCGCGAAACATCTTCGTACTTCGGCGCACCGGTTTTCGAGGTCTCGTAGGCCGCAGCAAGCTTCACATAGCAGCGTCCGGTATCCAGCAGGCGCAGCAGCGTCTTGAACGGCTCCTGGTCCGTGGTCACCGGCTCGAGGTACTTGCCGATGTGGTCGATGACGAACTTGCCGGGCAGGCGCTTGATGGTGTCTTCCCATTGCGGCAGCTCGCGGCCATCGAGCTGCACGTTCGCGATCCAGCCGAAGGGGTGCACCCGCGCCATCACTTCATGCATGCGGTCGAAACCGACCGCGCCCCAGGGCAACTGGAAAATGCGCTGCCCGACGATGCCGCCCCTGGTCAGGCGCTCGATTTCCACGTCGGACACTCCCGGCTTCACGACGCCTACGCCCTTGGCACCGGGCCCCAGCGCGCGTATGGCGTCCAGCGTGACGCGATTGTTGTCCTGGTAAGCGTTCGGCTGCACCACGATCACACGCGTTAAGCCAAGGCGCTGCTGCACTTCGCGATACTTCTCCACCGGGAAATGACCGGGGATCTGCGGCCCGTCTGGCGACGCGGGCGCGTCCTCGCGGTATGTGTGGATATGCGTGTCGGTGGACCCGGCAGGCGCGGCCAGCGCCGGGCTGCCGCCGCTCACTTTTTCTTCTTCCTTTTTGTTTTCGGCAACGGCGCGGGATTCGGAATTTCCTCCGCGACGGCGAACATGCCGCCCTGGTAGAGCTCGGCGACCGGATCGCCGGGCTGTTCGCGGCGCAGGATGTCCGCGGCGAAGACTTCGGAGTCGTCCTGCGGCTTGTAGCCCAGGCGATACGCGTTCGAATTGTCGTACCAGCTGCGCTTGTTCTTCGACACCCCGTAGACGATCTCGAAGCGGATGTCGGGATGCTCGATGCCGATGGTCACGAGCTGCGCAAGGTCACGCGGCGTGAACAGGAGCGACAGCCGGCGCTTGTCGATGGACACCGGATTTACGTTGCCGATGCGCATGCAGAACATCTGCATGCCGTACTTATCGGCGTAAAGGCTGGCGAGCGCTTCGCCGAACACCTTGGAAACGCCATAGCGGCTGTCGGGCTTCGGGTAGACGTGGTGGTCGATCGTCTGGTCGCGGCGGTAGAAGCCGGTGGCGTGGTTGGAGGTGGGGAACAAAATCCGCTTTACGCCATTCCGACGCGCCGCCTCGAACACGTTATAGCAGCCGATGATGTTGGCGTTCAGAATCCCTTCCCACGGCCCCTCCACCGAGTAGCCGCCCAGGTGCACGATGGCGTCCACGCCCCTGGTGATCCGCAGCGCGTCGGAAAATTTCGAAATGTCGGCGCGGACGAATTTTTCTTCCTTGTCTATTTTTTTCAGCGGACGAAGATCCGAAACCCTCAGGACATATTTGCCCGCCAGTTCGCGCCGCAGGTGGGTGCCGACGTCGCCCGAGGCGCCGGTGATCAGGATGGTCTTCATGGAAATGCCCTCAGGATGCTGCGTGGAATTCGTCGACCATGCGGTTGAACTCGGCCGCGCGCTCGAAATAGACGGAGTGGCCCGCCTTTGGCACGCGCTGCGCGCGTCCATTGGGAGCGAGGGCCGCGAGCGCCGGTCCGGCAGCTGAAGGAAACACGCAATCCTCGTCGCCTGTCAGGAACAGCACGGGCAGCGCGAACTGGGCGAGCAGCGCCGGATCGCGATCGCGTATCCGGAAAATCGTCGCGCGCACGTCCTCCTTGAACGCGGCTGGCGTCAATTGCGAGATCTGGCGGTAAAGCACCGCCGCTGCCGGCTGCTCGCGCGCCATGCGTTCGCCATAAGCCGCCATGATGTCGCGCGCATCCAGGTCGGCTACCAGACCCGGAGTGCGCCGCAGCCATTCGTCGATTTCCGACTTGGCTGGTCCCTGCAGCTGGCGAAAGTCCAGCCTCCCCGAGGTGGACGCCATCACGAGCGAGCGCAGGTTGCCGGGATTGCGCAGCGCGTATTCCAGGCAGGTCCAGCCGCCCATGGACTGAGCCACCAGCCGTACGTCGCGCAGCTTGAGATGGTCGATCAATGCCGCCAGGTCGTCCGCGCAGGCGTCGGGCGCGGTGGCGCCGGGCACCGGACTCGAAGGGGTAAAGCCGCGGTGGGCGAAAGCAACGCAGGTATGGCGCGCGGAGAAATGCGCCATCTGCTGCCACCACGACATCTGGTTGCCCCCCAGGCCGTGCGCGAAAACGATCGGCGGCCCCGCGCCCATGACTTCGTAATAAATGCTGCAATCCGGCCGCTTGAGAAATCCCGAGCGATTCATTTTTTCAGCACCGCCTTCCTGGTCCAGTGCACCGCGTTTACCGCGCCCTTGGGCGTGCGGCCCTTGAGGATTTCGGCAGCCTGCGCAACCGTCTCCATGGATTGATGCTCGATCGCCGGTAACGTGAGCCCCGCGGCATGCGGCGTCGCGATGACGTCGGCGCGCGCGGCCAGCGCCGGTGTCGGCATCTGGTCGGGCGCGCGTCCCACATCAATGGCGCAGCCGGCGATCCTGCCCGAATCCAGCGCGCGCACGAGCGCCGCCTCGTCCACGAGGTTGCCGCGCGAGACATTGATGAAGAAAGCGCCCTGCTTCATCTTCGAAAAAGCGGCGTCATTCATCAGGTTCTCCGTCTCCTCGGAGGCGACGGCGAGCGGCACGACATAGTCGGACGCCGAAAGCAGTTCATCCATGGATACGGAATTCGCGTCGGAAGCGTAAGGATCGCATACCAGCACTTGCATGCCCAGCGCCTTGGCGACCCGCACCACTTCCCTGCCGATTGCGCCGTAGCCGATAACGCCGAGCGTGCTGCCGCGCAATTCCCTGCCCATCACCGCCTGGGGGACATTCCCCGAATGATAGGAAACGGCATGCGGCGTGACGCGGCGCGAGAGGTCGATCATGAATCCAATCACCAGCTCGGTCACCGAAGTGACGAAGCCCGCGCTCGCCTGCGTGACCAGCACGCCGGCCTTGCTTGCCGCCGGCACATCTACGTTACGGATGTCGATCGCGCAGCGCAGGAACGCCACCAACCCGGGTAGTCGCTCGAACACGGCCGCGGGTCCCGGCGACTGGCGGTAGGAGACAATCAGGTCGCAGCCGGCGGCGGCGCGGATCAGGGCTTCGCCTTCCAGCGGCATCGCGCCCTGATGCAGTACAACCTCGCCCAGCGCCTGCAGGCCGGCAAGCGCGCGCGCGCCGTAGTAGTTGAGAAGCGTATCCGGCGAATGCGTGAGCAGGATCCGCGCGCTCATGAATCGAGTAGCGCCCGGTGCGCGCGCCGCAGGCGCTCGCGGCTGTGTTCCAAGTGCGCCCGCATGGCCGCCCGCGCCGCATCCGACGAACCGCGCTCGATCGCTTCGTAGATCTTCTCGTGCTCGCGATTCACGCGTTCCAGGTACGCGGTCCGCCTCTGCCCGGCCAGCTGCGCGGAATTCACCCGCGTGCGCGGAAACAGCATCGTGCCGAGATAGCGGATCAGGTCGGCGAAGTGCCGGTTCCCCGTTGCCTGCGCGACGGTCAGGTGAAAGCGGAAGTCGGCCTGCACCGCGTCTTTCGATTGCGCGACCTGCCTGGCGAACGCATCGAGCGCGCGGCGCATCGCCGTCAGGTGCGCCGGACCGCGGCGTTCGGCGGCCATCCCTGCCGCTTCGGTTTCGATGCTGATGCGCAACTCCAGGATCGCGATCAGTTCGTTCAGCGTCGCGGTACCCACCGGGTCGATGCGGAACGGCGCGCTGTCGGCGCCCTCGCGCACGAAGGTGCCGATGCCATGACGGGTTTCCACAAGTTCCGCCGCCTGCAGGCGCGACATCGCCTCGCGCACCACGGTGCGGCTAACGCCGAAGGCGCGCGTGATCTCGGACTCGGTAGGCAGCTGGTCGCCCGGCTTGATCTCGCCGCGCCGGATGCGCCCGGCGAGCCGCTCGACGACCGCGTGCGCGAGCTTGCGCGGCTGCTTGGCAGTGGTTGGCATGGCTTGACAATGACTGGGGCGGCGAAGTCTAATCCAGTTGTATGATGTATGACAACCTGGGAGGGAATGAATAATGAAACGCCGCAATTTCAACGCGCTTGCCACAGCGTTCGCCTGCGCTGGCGCTTTCGCCGGCCTGTACGCACCTGGCACGCTCGCGCAGCAAAAGCAGATCTGGAAAGCCTCCGACGTGCACCCGCTCGGCTACCCCACGGTCGAAGCGATCGTGCGCATGGGCGCGAAGCTCGAGAAGGCCACCAATGGCCGTATTTCGATCCAGATGTTTCCGTCGATGCAGTTGGGCGGCGAGAAAGAGATGATCGAGCAGGCGCAGGTCGGCGCGCTGCAGATCGCGCGCATTTCGGTGGGCGCGATGGGCCCGGTAGTGGACGAGGTCAACGTCTTCAACCTGCCATTCGTGTTCCGTGACGAGACGCACATGCGCCACGTGATCGACGGTCCGATCGGCAAGGAACTGCTCCAGCGCATGTCGGCCGGCGAATCGAAGCTGATCGCGCTGGGCTGGATGGACGCCGGCACGCGCAACGTCTACGCGAAAAAGCCGGTCACCAAGCCCGCCGACCTGAAGGGCATGAAGGTGCGCATGATGGGCAACCCGATCTTCGTCGAAACCATGAACGCGATGGGCGGCAACGGCATCGCCATGGGTTTCAACGAGCTGTATTCGGCGATGCAGACCGGCGTGGTCGACGGCGCGGAAAACAACGAGCCGACGGTTCTGGCGCAAAACCATTACCAGGTCGCGAATGTTTACAGCCTGACGGGCCACCTGATCATTCCCGAGATCTTCGTGTTCTCGAAGAAGACCTGGGAAACGCTCTCGAAGGATGACCAGGCCCTGCTGATGAAGGTCTCGCACGAGGCGCAGCTCGAGCAGCGCAAGCTGTGGGACGAGAAGACCGCGAAGGCCACCGACGAGCTGAAGGCAAAGGGCGTGACCTTCGTCAAGGCCGACAAGGTGGCCTTCTACAAGGCGACCCAGCCGGTGCGCGACAAGTACGGCGCCAAATACAGCGCGCTGCTTAAGCGCATCCAAGACACCAAGTAAGCTGACAGCCGCCCCGGTGTCCGCGATGCCGCGGCCGGGGCGTCATTTTGTGCAGCGGGAGCGGTGCATGCGTGAGCGTTACAGCCGCTGGATGATCAAGCTTTACTGGAGCTGCATCTGGCTCGCCGGGCTGTCGATCGTCGTCATGACGCTGATCATTCCGTGGGGCGTCTATACGCGCTATGTCCTCGGCACCGGCTCGGAGTGGCCCGAGCCGCTGGCGGTGCTGCTGATGATTTTATTTACGTTTTTCGGCGCCGCCGCCTGTTACCGCGCCAATTCGCATATCGCGGTGGCCTTGTTCAAGGACATGCTGCCGCCGCGTCCGCGTGCCTTGCTCGCCGTCGCGGTCGACCTGCTGCTGGCGTTGATGTCGTTTTTCATGGTGCTCTGGGGCTTCCAGCTGGTTGGGATCACCTGGCAGCAGAGCATTGCAGAATTTCCGTGGCTGCCGGTCGGCGTCAGCTACCTGCCGCTGCCGCTCGGCGCCATCGTGACCCTGCTGTTCATCGCCGAGCACCTGTGGTGCGGGCCGGCGAAGGATCTCGCCGAGGCCGAAGAGGATCCTGCGGCAGGCGGAGCGGAGGTGAATTGATGGACGTGTTCATGCTGATCGGCAGCCTCCTGCTGCTGATCGCGATCGGCGTGCCGGTAGCCTACGCGCTGGGCCTCGCGTCGCTGGTGGCGGCGTGGTGGGTGGACATCCCCTACGAAGCGATCATGATCAAGATCGCCACCGGCGTGAACAGCTTCTCGCTGCTTGCCATCCCGTTCTTCGTGCTGGCCGGGGCGATCATGGCCGAGGGCGGCATGGCGCGGCGCCTGGTCAACATGGCGTTCGTGTTCGTCGGCTGGATCCGCGGCGGGCTATCGCTGGTCAATATCCTCGCCTCCAGTTTCTTCGGCTGCATCTCCGGCTCGTCGGTGGCCGACACCGCGTCGATCGGCTCGGTAATGATTCCGCAGATGGTGAAGGCGGGTTATCCGCGCGTGTTCGCCACCAACGTCACGATCTGCGGCTCGGTGCAGGCAATCCTGATACCGCCGTCGCACAACGCGGTGATCTACTCGCTTGCCGCGGGCGGCACGATCTCGATCGCGCACCTGTTCATTGCCGGGGTGTTCCCGGGGCTGCTGCTCGGCCTGTCGCTGGTCACGTTGTGCCTCGTGATCGCGCGCCGCGAAGGCTATCCACGCGGCGAGCCGGTGCCGTTCCGCCAGGCCGTGCGCATTGTGATTGATGCCATGTGGGGCCTGGGCACGATGGTCATCATCCTGGGCGGGATACTTTCGGGCGTGTTCACCGCCACTGAGTCCGCCTCGGTCGCCTGCGTCTATGCGTTCCTCGTGACGATGTTCGTCTACCGCGACTACAAATGGAAGGACCTGCCCAAGCTGGTGCACCGCACGGTAAAGACCGTGGCGATGGTCATGATTCTGATCGGGTTCGCTTCTTCCTTCGGCTACATGATGGCGATCATGCAGCTGCCGGCCAAGCTGACCGCGTTCTTCCTCACCGTGTCGGACAATAAATACGTCGTGCTGCTGCTGATCAACCTGATGTTGCTGGTGTTGGGCGCGCTGATGGACCTGGCGCCGTTGCTGCTGATTTGCACGCCGATTCTGCTGCCGGTAGTGAAAACCTTCGGCGTCGATCCGCTGCACTTCGGCATGATCATGATGGTGAACCTCGGCATCGGCCTGGTGACGCCGCCTGTCGGTACGACCCTATTCGTCGGCTGCGCGGTGGGCAAGGTCACCATCGAGGAAGTGATGAAGGGAATCTGGCCGTTCTACGGCGCCATGCTGGTCACTCTCGCGCTGGTCACATACGTGCCTGCGATCTCGCTGTGGTTGCCGGGCCTATTCAAATTTTGATGGAGAATCTTAGGCCATGACCACCGAATGGCAACCCAGCCCGCGCTATCCCGATCCCGCGATCGTGGTACTGGACGACGCGTTCAACAAATACCGCCTGCCCCTTGCCAAGGTGGAGCGCCTGTACACCGGCTGCCGCTGGGCCGAAGGCCCCGTGTGGCTGGGCGATGCGCGCTCGCTCGTCTGGAGCGACATCCCGAACAACCGGATGCTGCGCTGGGACGAGGCGAGCGGTGCGGTGAGCGAATTCCGCAATCCGTCAGGCTATGCCAATGGCAATACGCGCGACCGCAAAGGCCGGCTGCTTACCTGCGAGCACGGCGGGCGGCGGGTTTCGCGCACCGAGTACGACGGCAAGGTGATCACGCTGGTCGACCGCTTCGAAGGCAAGCGCCTGAATTCACCGAACGACATCGTCTGCAAGTCCGACCGTTCGATCTGGTTCACGGATCCAACTTTCGGCATCCTCGGCTGGTACGAGGGCGGGAAAGCCGAGCCCGAGCTGCCGATGAACGTCTACCGCCGGGACCCCTCCGGCAAGGTGACGGTGGTGGCCGAGGGCATCAGCCAGCCCAACGGCCTCGCTTTCTCGCCCGACGAGTCCATTCTCTACATCGTCCAGTCGCGCTCGCAGCCGAGGGAAATACTTGCATTCGACGTTACAAAAGAAAACGCCCTGAAAAATTCGCGCGTCCTGATCAGCGCCGGTCCCAAGGGCACGCCGGACGGCTTTCGCGTGGACATGGACGGCAACCTCTGGTGCGGCTGGGGCATGGGCGAAGCGGGCCTGGACGGGGTCCACGTCTTCAATCCGGCCGGCAAGCTGATCGGCCGTATCGACCTGCCGGAGCGATGCGCCAACCTGTGCTTCGGCGGCCAGCACAGTAACCGCCTGTTCATGGCGGCGAGCACGTCGCTCTATGCGCTGTACGTCAACACCCAGGGCCTGTCCTACTCCTAGGTCAGAATTCGATCACGCCTTTGCCCGACGACTGGGCGTCGAACACCTTGTAGGCCTCGTCCGCCTGATCGAGCTTCCAGCGGTGGGTGAAGATCCGGTCCAGCTTGATGTCGTTGTCGGCGACGAAGCGCGCGCAATCCCCCATTCCCATGGCGCTGAAGGTCCAGGAACCGATCAGAGTCACCTGCCGGCGCAGCAGATCCGGCGACACATCCAGTGTCACATCTCCGCCTTCGCCCACGAAGCAGGCCGTACCCCAGGTCTTGACCGCGCGCACGGCCGCCTGACGCGCCGGTGACGAACTGCTGCACTCCAGAGTGAGGTCCACGCCTTCGCCGCGCGTAAGGTCCTTCAGCGTCTTCACCACGTCCTCCTTCGACGCATCGACGAGATCGGTGGCACCGAACTGCTTCGCCAGCGCCAGGCGCTCCTTGTTGGTCTCAACAGCGATGACGCGCGCTCCCATCTTCGCGCCGATGAGCGTTGCCGAAAGCCCGACCGGCCCCTGGCCGAACACCGCCAATGTCTGTCCGCCTTGCGTATGCATGCGGCGCAACGCGCCGAACGCGGTGCCGGTACCGCATGAGACCGCCGCCCCTTCGGAAAACGAGAGCTCGTCGGGAAGCGGCACCATGGTGCGCGCCGGCGCCTTGAGGTATTCAGCGTGTCCGCCGTTGCCGGTGACTCCGTAGACCACGATCCCCGCGCGGCATAGCTGCGACCAGCCCACGCGGCAGTGGCCGCAAACGCCACAACCGGCATAGTGGTGATTCATGACGCGCTGGCCGATCGGCGCCTCGCGCTCGGACACGCCCGGCCCGCGCGCGGCGATCACGCCGCAGGGCTCATGTCCGCCGATGAAGGGCTCGACGTTGCTGCCCAGGCCGAGCGCCTTCTGCGCCTCTCCGGGCGGCGGCCGGTAGAACTTCAGGTCGCTACCGCACATGCCGGAGGCCTTCATCTGGATCACCACTTCGCCCGGTCCCGGCGTGGGATCGGGGAAATTGCGGATTTCGATCTTCCTGTTGCCGAGGAACACTGCGCCGCGCATGCTGCTACCTCCCATGTTGACCGGCGCCATGATACCGGCTGCACGGCGCCTGCACCGCAGCAATTCCCTTGCCTTGCTTATCGTAAGCCAGGCAACTATTATCGCCACCATGTTCCGCGAAGACCTGTCGCGCAATTTCGGCTTCCTGCTGAACGACGTCGCGCGGCTGATGCGCACCACCTACGACCGGCGCATCAAAAAACTCGGCCTGACGCGCGCGCAGTGGTGGGTGCTGACGCACCTCTACCGCAGCGACGGCGCCAGCCAAACCGAGCTGGCCGAGATCCTGGAGATCGAAAAACCGACGCTGGGCCGGCTGCTGGACCGGCTGGAGGCAAAAGGCTGGGTGCGGCGCGATCACGACGCGCTCGACCGGCGCGTGTGGCGCGTGCATCTCACCGACGAGGTTGAACCGGCGTTGCGTACGATGCGCAAGATCGCATCCGAGTTACGCCGCGATGCGCTCACCGGAATCGGCGCCGCCGAGCGGGAGCGATTCGTCGACACCCTTTTGGCAATCAAGGAAAACCTGCGGTGACCGGCGCCCGAATCGCCGGCAAGCTGACGCGCGGGCTGCTGCTCATCGGCGTCCCGCTGGCGGTTGCCGCCGCCGCGCTGTATTTCTATGCCCAGGGCGGGCGCCACCTGGAAACCGACAACGCCTACGTGAAGTCCCACATGATCGCGGTAAGCGCCGAGGTCGCCGGGCGCGTGGCGGAAGTAGCGGTGCGCGACAACCAGGCGGTGACGCAGGGGCAGTTGCTGTTCCGCATCGATGCCGCGCCATTCGAAACGGCGCTCGCGAGCGCCCGCGCGAAACTGGCAAGCGCGCGCACCGACGTCGAGTCGCTGCGCGCCGATTACCGGGTGGCGCTCGCCGAAGCCGCGGAGACCGTGGAGAGGATCCGTTTTCTCGGCCTGCAGCTGGAACGCCAGCGGCGCCTGAGGGAGCAGGGGATGGTGCGCGAAGACGCCTACGACGAGGCGCGCCACAATCTGGAGGCGGCACGCGCGCACCTCACCGCGTTGCAGGAGCGCGCGGCGCGAGGGCTCGCTGGCCTGGGCGGGGACGCGAAGCTGCCCGCCGAACGCCATCCGCGCGTGCTGGAGGCACAGGCGGCGCTCGACGCTGCGGCGCTGGAGCTCGCGCGCACGCGCATTCACGCCCCCGCGGCGGGCACGGTAAGCAATCTCAGGTTGCAGCCCGGCGTGAACGTGGCGCGCGGCGTCGCGGTTTTCAGCCTGATCCAGGCCGGGGAGCCGTGGATCGAAGCCAATTTCAAGGAAACACAGCTTGCCGGCATGCGCGTTGGACAAGTTGCCCGCATCGTGGCCGATGCCTATCCTGGCGTCGAATGGCGCGCGCGCGTCAGTGCCATCGCCCCCGCCACGGGCGCCGAGTTCGCGCTGCTGCCGCCACAGAACGCGACCGGGAACTGGATCAAGGTGGTGCAGCGCGTGCCGGTGCTGTTTGCCATCGAGCCCGCCGAGAAGGCTGGCGCGGAACGCCCCGCGCTGCGCGCCGGGATGACGGTCAGCGTCAGCATCGACACCGGCCGCAGCCGCGGGCTGCCCGATCTGCGCGGCGCGTTCGGCCGCTAAAGACCCGGCAGCGCGGTGACTGCGCAGACCATCCCGCAATCCGAAGCCGACGGAGCCGGCGCCGGCGCCGCAGTCGAGCGCGCTCTCGTACTCGCCACCTGCGTCGCGGTGACTTTTCTCTATTCGATGGCGATTACCGTCGCGAACGTGTCGCTGCCGCAGATGCAGGGCGCATTGTCCGTATCTCCCGACCAAATCGCGTGGGTGGTGACCGCCAATATCGTCGCCACCGCGGTGATGACGCCGCTCACCGGATGGCTCACCTCGCGCTTCGGGCGCCGGCTACTCTGCAACGCCTGCGTGCTCGGCTTCGGCATCGCCTCGCTCGGGTGCGGCCTTTCCGATTCGCTTGCCGAACTGGTGTTTTTCCGCGTGCTACAGGGCGCCATCGGCGCGCCGCTGGTGCCGCTATCGCAGGCAATCGTGCTCGACACCTATGCCAAGCGCCAGCACGGCATGGCGATCGCGTTCTTCGGCGTCGGCTCGGTGGTGGGCCCGGTCGTCGGTCCGGTACTCGGCGGCTGGCTCGCCGAAACCTACAACTGGCGTTGGGTGTTCTACATGATCCTGCCATTCACCCTGCTCGCGCTCATCGGCTCGCTCGCTTTCATCCGGGACCGCGCAGCGGGCAGCAAAGTGCGCCTCGACTGGCTCGGCTTCCTGCTGCTGGCCGCGACGCTCGCCAGCGCGCAGTTGATGCTGGACCGCGGCGAGCGCGCCGACTGGTTCGACTCCGCGGAGATCATCACCTGGGCTTCGCTCGCCGGGATCGCGCTCTACACCTTCGTCGCACACAGCGCGACCGCCGAGCGTCCGTTCCTTGATCCTCGCCTGCTCGCCGATCGCAACTTCAGCATCGGCGTCGCGCTCGTGTTTGTCTTCGGCATGCTGAACTTCACTCCGATGACGCTGCTACCGCCGATGCTGCAGGGGGTAGGCGGCTACCCTGATTCTGTGATTGGCTTCGTGCTGGGAGCGCGCGGTCTGGGCACCATGGGCGGATTCTTGACCATGGTCTTCGCCAGCCGCTTCGACCCGCGCGTCATGATCGCGATCGGCTTCGTGCTGCAGGCGCTGGCCGGCTGGCAGCTCGCGCATCTCGACGTCAACCCGAACATCGCTGACGTGTTCTGGCCGATGGCGCTGCAGGGCTACGGCGTCGGCGTGCTGTGGGTGCCGATCACCATGGTGGCTTTTTCAACCCTGCACGACGGCTTCGTCTCGGAGGCATCCGCGGTCTTCCATATGGTGCGCAACATCGGCTCTAGCGCGCACATTTCCCTCAGCATTACACTCGCTGTCCACATGACGCGCGTCGGCTACGCCGAACTGGCCGAGCGCGTCACGCCCTACAGCGCATCCGCTTCGATGCCGTGGGTGAGCGGGGCGTGGAACCTGGAAGACTTGCGCGGCCTGGCGAGCTTCTCGCGCGAAATGGCGCGCCAGGCGGCGATGATTGGCTACCTGGATGCGTTCGTGTTCTTTGTCGCCACTTCGCTCGTCGTGCTGCCGCTGGTGTTGCTGATCCGAGTCAAACGCTGAAAAGACGGAGTTCGCGACCATGACTTCTCCGCTGCTCTTCGAACCGATCGAGCTGCGCAAAGTGCGCGCGCGAAACCGCGTCGTGGTTTCGCCGATGTGCCAGTACAGCGCCTCCGACGGCATGGTGAACGACTGGCACTTCGTGCACCTGGGAAAATTTGCCCAGGGCGGCGCGGGGATCGTGTTCGTCGAGGCGACCGCGGTCGAAGCCCGGGGCCGCATCACCCATGGCGATGTCGGCCTCTGGTCGGACGCGCATGTTCCGGGTTTGAAACGCATTGCCGACTTTGTCCGTTCGCAAGGCGCGGTGCCAGCGATCCAGCTCGGCCACGCCGGCCGGAAAGCAAGCATGGCGCGGCCGTGGTACGGCAACGGTCCGCTTACCGGCGATGATATCGCGCGCGGCGAGCCGGCCTGGAAAATCGTCGGCCCTACCGATGCGCCTGTTGCCCATGGCTTTGAATCGCCGACCCCTGCCCGCGAGACGGATCTCGCGGCAATTCTCGACGCCTTCGTGGTCGCGGCGCACCGCGCTAACGCCGCTGGATTCGACATCGTCGAGCTGCATGGGGCGCACGGCTACCTGCTGCACAGCTTCCTGTCGCCGATTTCCAACCAGCGCTCCGACCGCTACGGCGGAAGCCTGGAAAACCGCATGCGTTTCCCGCTCGAAGTCGCCCGCGCAATGCGCGCCGCATGGCCGGCGGAAAAGCCGCTCTTCATGCGCTGCTCGTCGATCGACGATGCAGAAGGCGGCTGGCGCATCGAAGACACGGTCGTGCTGGCCGGGGAATTGGCGAAAGCGGGCGTGGATGTGGTCGACTGCTCTTCGGGCGGGATCGCCGGCTCAGCCACCGCGGCGACCAAGACCCTGCTGCGGCGGATTCCCGGTTTCCAGCTTCCCTTCGCGGAACGGGTGAAGCGCGAAAGCGGCTTGAAAACCATGGCGGTGGGATTGATCCTCACCCCGCACCAGGCCGAAGACGCCTTGCGGGCCGGGCGGGCCGACCTGATCGCGGTCGGGCGCGAGGCGCTGTTCAATCCGAACTGGCCGCTGCATGCGGCGCTTGAGCTTGGCGCCGACGCGGAGTTTGCGCAATGGCCTCAGCAGTACGGCTGGTGGCTGACGCGCCGCGAATCCAGCCTGCGGCGCGAAGGCATCGAGCGGCGTGCGACGGAATATCCTCCGAAAGTCGGGCCGCCGCGCTAGCAGCAGCGCTCGTAGCGCTCCTTGCAGATCCGAAGCACCTCGTCCGGATCGCGCTGCCACCAGTCGCGCTCGGAGAAAATCTCGACTTCTTGGAAGCCCGAATATCCGGCGACTTCAACCCAGTTTCTTATTTTTCCCAAATCAATAATTCCGTCGCCCATCATTCCGCGGTCGTACGCCAGGTCGCGTGTGGGCACCAGCCAGTCGCAGATGTGATAACCGAAGATGCGCTTGCTGCCCGCCCTGCGGATCTGCTGTTCGAGTTTCGGATCCCACCAGACGTGGTAGACGTCGACCGCAACGCCGATCCCGTCGCCCAGCGCATCGCAGATGTCGAGCGCCTGTTCCAGCGTGTTGACGCAGGCGCGGTCCGCGGCCTGCATCGGATGCAGCGGTTCGATGGCGAGCGGAATTCCCGCCTTGCGCGCTTCCGGAAGAATGATCGAAATGGATTCCGTCACCCGCGCGCGCGCTCTGCCAATGTCCCTCGATTTCTCGGGCAGGCCACCAACGACCAGAACCAGGCATTGCGCGCCGAGGGTATGGGCTTCCTCTATGGCGCGCCGGTTATCGTCGAGCCAGTCCTTGGCAGCAAAGAAACCGCCGCGGCAGAGGCCGGTCACCGTGAGGCCGTTGGCCTTGATCGCCTTGGCCGCCGCCTTCACCCCCATCTCCGCGAGCTTGTCGCGCCAGGGCGCGATGCCGCGGATGCCGTGGCGCGCGCAACCTTCGATCGCCTGCGCGAGCGACCACTGCGCCTTGACCGTGGCGGTGTTAAGCGACAGCTTCTCCGGGTCCGGCGCGTCAGTTGCGTTAGGCACGGTAGCGCTCCAGCGCGCCTCGATCGACCTCGATGCCCAGCCCCGGCGCCGCGGGCAACTCGAGCCAGCCGCCGCGCTGGCGCAGCGGGCGGTCTACCAGATGCTCGCGGAACGGGTGCGACGAGCAGTCGTACTCGAAGACCGGCTCCTCGGCATGCAGCGAAGGGTTGGCAAGCGGCAGCGCGCAGGCAAGATGGAGCGAGGCTGCCTGTCCGACCGAGGAACCCCAGACGTGCGGGTTGACCTGCACGCCGTGCGCGAGGGCGAGCGCGGCGATGTGGCGACAGGCGGTCAGGCCGCCGGCGGCGCAGACGTCGGGCTGTGCAATGTCCACGGCGCGCGCATCGAACAGGCTGCGGAATCCGAACACCGTGAACTCATTCTCGCCGCCCGCGATCGGCACGTCGAGCTTCGCGCGCAGTTCGCGGTAGCCGGCGAGGTCCTCGGCCGCGACCGGTTCCTCGTACCACCGCAGGTCGAATGGCGCAAGGGCGCGCCCAAGGCGCGCCGCCTCTGCGACCCCATAGGCATGATTGGTATCGATCATCAGGCGCACGCCCTTGCCTACGATGGCGCGCGCTACCGCCTGCATCACCGCCAAATCATCCGCGACGCCGAATCCGAGCTTTATCTTCAGCAGCCGGAAGCCTTCCCCGGCGCGCTGCGCCGCCTCCTCCGCCAGCCGCGCGGCCTCGCCTTGGCCGGCGATCCGGTAGAAGCCGGTCGCGTAGACCTGTACGCGTGCACGATGCGCGCCCCCCAGCAATCGCCACACAGGCTGGCCGAGGGATTTCCCGGCGATGTCCCAGAGCGCGATGTCCACGCCGCTGATCGCCGCGATCAGCGCGCCTTTCATGCCGTAGTCGCGTGTGTGCATATACATCCGGTGCCACAGCGGCTCGATCTGAAGGGGGTCGGCGCCCACGAGCAGTGGCGCCAGCGCCGACTCGACCGCCGCGGCCGCGATCTGCGGCGGCTGCAGGCCCTGGCACAGCGCCTCGCCCCAGCCGGTGAGGTCCGTGTCCGTCTGGACTTCCACGATACAGGCCCCGCGCCGCCTCACCCAGCCCTGCGAGAACGCAAAGGGTGTCTCGAGCTCGCTCGACAGGCTATGCGCCCTGATCGAGGCGATCTTCATCTCATTTCAGCATTTCGGGCACGAACAGCCGCGGCAGGATCAGCGGGATTTCCGGCCAGACGATGATCGCCGCCAGCATCAGCAGCATCGGCACCAGCATGATCAGTGTGTCCTTGAGCGCGAACCTGAGTGGCACCTTCGCCACGTGGCAGGCGATCATCAGGCACAAGCCGTAGGGCGGCGTCACAAGCCCGAAGGCGAGCGAGACGATGCCAACGATGGCGAAGTGGATCGGGTGCATGCCCACCGAGGCTGCCAGCGGCTGCAGGATCGTGCCTACGATGATGATCGCCGGGATGGCGTCGAGGAAGCAGCCCACCACCAGGAAGCAGAAGGCAATGAAGAAGCCGACGCCCGTGATGCCTAGCCCCCAGGAGGTCACATTTTCCAGCAGCGCCTTGGGAATCTGGTAGTACGCAAGCAGCCAGCCGAAGGCGGACGCGGTGCCTACGCAGAACAATGCGATCGCCGACAGCTTCCCCGTTTCCGAAAGCGCGTGATAAAGGTTTTTCAGGTCCATCTCGCGGTAGATGAAAATGGACAGCGCGCCAGCGTAGAGCACAGCGATGGCCGCGGACTCGGTCGCGGTGAACCAGCCCAGCAGAATGCCGCCGACGATGATGAACGGCGTGACCAGCGCCGGTATCGACTGCCAGGCCGAGACGAAGAACTCCTTCAGCGTCGCGCGAGGATAAACAGGGTAGTTGTAGATCTTCGAGTAGACGTGCACCGTCACCATTTGCGCCAGCGCGATCAGCAGGCCCGGCAGGATGCCGGCGAGGTACATCGCGCCGATGGAAGTCGAGATCACGCCGCCCCAGACGATCATCAGGATCGAGGGCGGAATGATCACCGCCAGCACCGCCGACACCGCGGTGATCGCGATCGAGAACGACAGGCCGTAGCCTTCCTTGACCTGGGCCTCGATGAAGATCTTCGACTGGCTGGCGGCGTCCGCCGTGGAGGATCCGGAAATGCCCGCGAAGAACACCGACAGCAGCACGTTGATCTGCGCCAACGCGCCGGGGAAATGCCCCACCATGGTCCGCGACAGGTGCACCAGGCGGTCAGTGATGCCGCCGATGCCCATCAGGTTGGCGGTGAGCAGGAAGAACGGCACCGCGAGCAGGATGAAGGAGTTGTAGGCCTTGAAGGTCTCGTTGAACAGCATCATCGGCGACAGGCGCGGCTCGATGAGCAGGATCGGCAGGCAGGCGAGGCCAAGCGCGAACGCCACCGGCACCCGCGCGACCAGCAGCACGAAGAGAGCGCCGAACAGCGCCAGGGCCGCCATCCCCGGCGTGAGCGCGGCCGCGCTCACGCGGTGGTCTTGCCGGCAAAGATGCGGAAATTCTCTACGAACGATTCGCCGAGGAACAGCACCCAGGTCGCCCCCGCAACGGGCCACGCCAAGAATATGAAGGGCATCGGCAATTCGGCGAGCTCGGAGTGCTGGTTCCAGCCGAAACGCACGAACTCGATGCCCCACCAGACGAATACCAGCGCGAACACCAGCACGAACAGATTGGAGACGATGCGCAGCAGCGCACCCGCTCTGGGCTTCAACTCAGGCCAGACGTCCACCTCGAAATGGGAGCGCTCGCGCACGCCGATCATCGCCCCGAGCATCACCATCCAGATGAACATGAAGCGGCTGAGTTCCTCGGTCCAGATCCACGACGGGATCAGCGCCGTGTAGCGCGAGATGATCTGCAGCGTGACCGGGACGATCAGAACCGCAATCGTCCCCACCATCAGCCACGTAAGCAGCCGATGGTAGAGATCGATCAACCGCTTCACGAGGCGTTTTACTTTATGGCGTTGATCTTCGCCAGGATCGCGTCAGCGTCAATTTCCTTGGCGTAGGCCGCCATCACCGGATCCACTAGCGCCTTCAACTGCGCCCGGTCAACGAAGGGCACGCGCTTCAACTTGCCGGCCTTTTCCATGGCGACCAGCTTTTGCTCGTCCTCGCTCGACTCGACCTGTCGGCCGTAGGCGCCCGCCTCCTTGCCCGCCTTGAGCACTGCCGCCTGCAGCGCGGCGTCCAGCTTCTTGAAGGTCTTCGCCGAGAAACACAGCGGACGAATCGTGATCGCGTGCTGGGTCATCGAGAGATGCGGCGCAACTTCGAAAAACTTCATCTGCTCGACGCCGGCGGCCTCGTTTTCGCCTGCCGCGATGACGCCGTTCTGGATCGCGTTGTAAACCTCGTTGTAGGCGATCACGGTCGGCGCCATGCCGGCGGCCGCGAAAGTGCGGCTCCAGATGGGCGCGCCCTGCACCCGCACTTTGAGGCCCTTCAGCTCGGCCATGTTGCGCACCGGCTTGTTGACGAAGATGTTGCGCGTGCCACCGCCGGCGTAGCCGATCAGCATTACTTCGGCTTTCTGGTTGATTTCGTCGGCCACCGGCTTAAGGACGTCGGCGTCGAGCACCTTGTTCCAGTGGTCGAGGTCGCGGAACAGGAACGGCGCGTCGATGAACGGTGCCGCCTTGGAAAACGTGGACATGTGCGCAGGCGACACGATCGCGTAGTCCACCGCTTTGCCCTGGTTCATATAGGCGAAGTAGTCCTTCTCCAGGCCGAGTTCACTGTTCTTGTGCAGGACGAACGAAACGGGCTTGCCGTAGTACTTCTTCACCAGTTCCTCGAAACGCGTCAACGCCTTAGTGAATGCGTGCTCGTCGCTGAATTGCGACGCGCCATGCAGCGTGATGGTCTGTGCCGAAACGGGCAGCGCAAACGTTGCGGCGACTGCGCCGGCCGCAAGGGTGCTTACGAAAGTTCTGCGTTTCATGATTTCCTCTCCTCTTTGACGGTAATGCGCCACAGGGTGCGCGGATCTTCTGGATTTGTCAGCGTCGCCGAGTGAAGCAGCGAGGCATTGTCCCAGATAACGACGTCGCCGACGCCGTATTTCAGGCGCAGCTGGTATTTTTCCTGCGTTGCGTGTGCCTTGAGCTGATCGAGCAGCGCCACGGCTTCTGGATCCGGCATGCCCTCGACGCGGAACGAGCTTCCCGACACCGAGTACAGCGCGGTACGGCCGGTAACCGGATGGGCACGCGCTATGCGATGCCTCACCCACGGCACTTTCCTCTCCTGATCTTCAGTCAGAACCGAGGCGACCGTGCGCGAGGCCCGGTCCAGGTCATCGCGATTTCCGTAATGGTGCAATGCCACAAGCGGGTCTACTTTTTCCTTCATGCCGGCCGGCAGTTCGTCGTAAGCGGCATATTGATTGGCGAACAGCGTGTCGCCGCCCTCCTTCGGCACCTGGATCGAATAGAGCATGGTCGCGCGCGCCGGGACGTCAAGATATGAATAGTCCGTATGGAAATAAGTGCCGGCGTCGGCAAGCCCGGTCGGTTTGCCGTCCTTCACCACGTTCGAAAGAATCAGGATGTCGGCGTACTCCGGATGATGGAACTGGTCGATCACATGCGGCTCTGGCAGGCCGATGCGGCGGGCGAACTGGAGAAACTGGGTAGGCGACAGCTTCTGGCCGCGCGCCACCAGCACCTGGTGCTGATAGAAGGTGTCCCTCATTTTCTCGAATCCCGCCTGATCGAGCGACGACAGGTCCACCCCGCGCACTTCGATGCCGAACCCTGCGCTGAGCTTATTGAATTCCATGCAGGGCGAGCAGCTGCTTCATCCGCTTGCAGGCAAGCGCGGGATCGGAAAGCAGCCCCGCGGCGTCGGCGAGACGGAAGAGCTCGGCGAAATGCAGCAGGTTGCGCGCGCTTTGCTGGCCGCCGACCATCACGAAATGCTCCTGGTGGCCGTTCAGCCAGGCCATGAACAC
>JBDTRO010000164.1:0-25412 GCA_039931635.1 Betaproteobacteria bacterium
CGATTCGCTGGCCGGCGTCACCGAGGTGCTGGTGACCGGCTCGCACACCGCGCAGGCCGATTTTCGCCACTACGTCGAAAAGCACCGCCCGGCGGTGGCGAAGCAGATCGTCGGCTGGGAGACGGTGGACCATCCCACGGAAGCCCAACTGGTCGCGTTCGCGCGGCAGTATTTCCTCAAGTACGACCGAACTGCCGGTAAAGGGGCTTCAGCAGTTCGAGAATGACGAGCACGAGGACGCCGGCGCCAAGCGTCACGGCAAGATCGTCCAGGTGCAAAGGACCAAAGCGGAACAGGCCGCTCGCCCATGGCCAGAACAGCGTCGCGCCCAGGCTCGCCGCGACGGCGACGAGCGCCAGCGCGAGCGCCGGGTTGCGGCGACGGAGCGCCGTGACCGGCGATGCGCTGAAGGAGCGGTTGACGAACACCAGCGCGACGATCGCCAGCACCAGCGAAAAGAAGGCGAGCGCCCTGACCTCTTCATCCGGCATGCCGCGCCGGAGTGCGAAGACAAAGATGGCGGCGACCACAGCAAGCGCGATGGCGCCCTGCAGGAGACCCCAGCGGATCAGCGGCCCCGAGAACAGCGGTTCATCGGGGGGCCGCGGCGGCCGGCGCATGACGTCGTCCTCCTCCGTCTCCGCCTCGAAGACCAGCGAGCAAACCGGATCGATCACCATCTCCAGGAACGCGATGTGCATGGGGCCGAACAGAATCGGCAGGCCGAACAGCAGCGGCAGCAGCGCGAGGCCCGCGATCGGCACGTGGACCGCGAGGATGAAGCCCATCGCCTTGCGCAGGTTGTCGTAGATCCGGCGGCCCAGGCGGACCGCCGTGACGATGGAACCGAAATCGTCGTCCAGGAGCACGATCGACGAAGCCTCGCGCGCCACGTCCGTGCCGCGGCCGCCCATGGCGATGCCGATATGCGCCGCCTTGAGGGAGGGGGCGTCATTGACGCCGTCGCCGGTCATGGCGACGATTTCGCCGTTCGCCTTGAGCGCCTGGACGATGCGCAGCTTCTGCTCGGGCATGATGCGCGCGAAAACTGTCGCCGTGCGCACGCGCAGCGCGAGTTCCTTCTCGTCCAGTTTTCCTAGAGCGTCGCCCGTCACGAGGTTTTCGGCATCCAGGCCCGCCTGCCGGGCGATGGCCCGCGCCGTCGCCGGGTAATCGCCGGTAATCATGACCACCCTGATGCCCGCCGTCCGGCATTCGCTCACCGCGGCGGGCACGCTCGGCCGCAGCGGGTCGGCAAGGCCGACCAGGCCCACAAATTCGAACGCGAAATCGCGCTGCGAGGCCGGCCACGCTTGCCCGGCGAAGGAAGCGCGCGCCACGCCCAGAACGCGCAAACTCTCCCCGGCCATCGCATTCACGGATTGCATCAGCGGCGCGATGGCTGCAGCGTCGAGCCGGCACAGTTTGAAGACGGCTTCGGGCGCACCCTTGGCCGCGACGAGGAATTCCTGCCTGCCGCCGGGCGCCTGCCAGACCTGCGACATGGCGAGCAGATCGGGGCGCAGTCCATAGGCGTGCACGAACGTCCATTCGGGGCTGCGCGGGCGCCCAAGATCGTGGAACGCCTTCTCCATCGGGTCGGCGGGTTCCCGGGCGCTGGCGAGCAGGCCGAATTCGATCACCTCCTGGAATGCCTCCGGCACGTTCGCGCCGGAGGCGCCGCCGGGACGGAAAATTTCGGCTTTGCCGAGCCGCAGTTCGGCAATCGACATCCGGTTCTCGGTCAGCGTGCCGGTCTTGTCCGTGCACAACACGGTCGCGGAGCCGAGGGTTTCGATGGCAGCAGCGCGCCGTGTCAGCACGCGAGCCTTGGAGATCCGCCAGGCTCCCATGGCCATGAACACCGTCAGCACGACCGGAAACTCCTCGGGCAGCATCGACATGCCGAGCGCGATGCCGGCCAGCACCGCGTCCAGCCATCCGCCGCGCAGGCTGCCGTAGAGCAGCACTGCCAGTACGCTGACGGCGCCGCCGGCGATCGCGAACACCCGCACGATTCGGCGGGTTTGCGCCTGCAGCCTGGGCGGCTCCGTCTCGAGCGTGCCGAGCGACTGGCCGATTTTGCCGATTTCGCTCAGCGCGCCGATTGCGGTCACCTCTCCGATGCCAGTCCCCCGCACGACCAGCGAACCGGAAAACACAGTCGGCAGGTCGTCGCCGCCAGGCCGGTGGCCATCAAGTGAGGCGCCATTGCCGCCGGCAATCTTGCGCACCGGCATGGACTCGCCGGTGAGCAGCGATTCATCGGTCTGCAGATCGTGGCTCTGAACGAGCACCGCGTCGGCCGGCACGCGATCGCCTTCCGCAAGGACGATGAAATCGCCGCGCACCACCTCGCGACCGGCAATTCGCCTGCGTTCCCCGTCGCGGATCACCAGCGCGCGCGGACTGGTGAGGTCGCGCAGCGCCTCCAGGACGCGCTCGGTGCGGGTTTCCTGCACCACGGTGATCGCCACGGACATGGTCGCGAAGGCGAGCAGGATGAGGGCTTCCTGCAGGTTGCCGAGTACCAGATAAATCGCGCCGCCGCCGAACAGCAGCGCGAGCATCGGCTCGCGCAGCACCTCGGCAACGATTCGAAACGGCGTGCGCCGGTCCTGCCGAGGCAGCTCGTTGTATCCCTCCGACTGCAACCTGGCCCGGACATCGGCCTCGCTGAGGCCATGAATCACGGCGGCCGGGACGGCATTGCTGGCCACGTCTACATCCTCCGAACTGCAGGGGGCGCGATGTTATCCGTTCAAGGCGATCCCCGGCTGCTCGCCAGACCCCGGCGTCCGCTGCCGCGCGCGAAGTTCGATCTGTTTTGGACCGGCCGTCTCGATGACCGCCTTGGCTCGCACCATTTCGATCGTTGCACCATGGGCAATCACCAGAAAGCTGTCGGCCTTGAGGGCAGTCTCGTAACTGATGACGCTATTTTTGGGAATACCGATGCTCACCATCGCCGCCCCAACCACGCTCAGGCCGCCGACCACGGCCGCGCCTTCGAGAGCGGAGACGACCAGAGCGGCAAGGTTGCCCAGCACGACAACGGGGCCGACGGCGGGAATCGTCACGAACAGCCCACCGGAGAGCAGACCCCACAGCCCACCCCAGAAGGCGCCATACTTGCCCCAGACCTTCATGCGGTCGCCGGTGTTGTAGAAGCCGACGATTTTCTCGTCCGTGTGATAGCCCTTGCCGACGACGCTGAAGTGCCTCATGTCGAAACCACCGTCTATGAGCCTTCCCACCGCGGCGTCGGCCGCGCGGTGATTGTCGAAGACCGCGATCACGCAATCCAGCGTCTTGCTGGCGGCAAGTTCCATGCTGTCACCTCCGGTTGAGACATCGACACGTCGCAAAGCCAGAGTAGCCCGAACTACGAGTGACGTATGTACGCCGTCGAACAGTTCGAGACGCGCCGCGCGCCTTCGCTCCAGGCCGCTTCCTCTGTGACAATGTGTCCGCGCCAACCCACCAAGGATCGCCGCCCATGAGATCACTGCGCCGCCACATCGAGCGTCATCGGACCGACCGCATCGGCTGGCTGCGTGCCGCGGTACTCGGCGCAAACGACGGCATCGTCTCCACTGCCAGCCTGGTGGTCGGCGTTGCGGCTGCCGGCTCGACCCACGCATACATTCTGGTGGTGGGCGTGGCAGGGCTGGTGGCCGGGGCGATGTCGATGGCCGCCGGCGAATATGTC
Source organism: Betaproteobacteria bacterium (assembly GCA_039931635.1). Classification (GTDB taxonomy): domain Bacteria; phylum Pseudomonadota; class Gammaproteobacteria; order Burkholderiales; family SG8-39; genus RBG-16-66-20. The sequence goes on from JBDTRO010000164.1 coordinate 3,713, forward strand.
TCGGTCCATTCGCAGTCCGATACCGAGAAGGCAGACCTGTCGCGCGAGCGCGCCGAACTCGCGGCGGACCCCGCCGCCGAACTGCACGAGCTGACGGCCATCTATGTCGCCCGGGGGCTCGAGCCGGACCTTGCCTACCAGGTCGCCCGGCAATTGACCGTGCATGACGCGCTTGGCGCCCATGCGCGGGACGAGCTCGGGATCTCCGAGGCGTTGAGCGCGCGGCCAATCCAGGCCGCCCTGGCGTCGGCCGCGAGCTTCGCGGTCGGCGCTGCGCTGCCGCTGGCCGTGGCGGCGCTGGCGCCGGCGCAGGGCCTGAGCGCGTGGGTCTCCACGACTTCGCTCGCCTTTCTTGCCTTACTGGGAACCGTCGCGGCGCGCGTCGGCGGTGCAGGCGTTGTTGCCGGCGCGTGGCGGGTCACGTTCTGGGGTGCTCTCGCCATGGCGACTACCGCCGGCGTGGGAGCGCTGTTCGGAGCGGCGGCCTGACGCGGGCTCAATGCCCGGTGCTGTCTCCGTGGCGGGTCGCTTCGACCAGGAACCAGGTACGCCGCCCGGTTACGTCGATCCAGACGTCGGATGTCGGCACTGGGCGTTGTACGCCTTGATGATCGCCTTGCCGCTGCTGGGCTGGCCGACGCTTAGCGCGCGGGGAACGCCGGTACATTTTTGGCCTGAAGTTGCCGGCGCGTCGGCGAATCGCCCGTGGACTGACTCTTGTTCGGCACCGTACAGACGCGAACGCCACGCCGGGCGCAGCCTGCCGGATGAGGCGATTTGCGCCGGCGCTCTCTCCTCCAAACGGAAGTTCAAATGAAAATCCAGTGGCGGGAACCAACACTGTCGTCGCCGTCTGAGAGAGAGCAGCCATGAACTTCCTGAGGCTTCGCGTGCGCAAAGGACGACAATCCAATCCCGGACACGAGGTGCCGGAAACTGCGTATTCGTCGGCGATCGAATCCGCGCCGGTCTGCGCGGCAATCACGACCAAGGCCAGACGGGCATGCCATGACCTGCGAGATGCGCAGGAACTCAGCCCGGTTGGGACGTTCCGCATGGGTACCTTGCACGCGGTAGCCGCTCTGCCCCATCCGAAATGAATCCGTGCCGGGAGCGATTTCCGCCTGCAACGACCTCATCGTCTCGCCCTGACGCCGGCCTGCCTCGCACAGGACGCGGAAATAGAACCGTGCCGCGATCCGATTGTGGTGTCGTGATACTCGCGCCCGTTGCGGCGGGGTCCGGCTTGTACGGGATCCTCCTGCTGGATCTGTTCGGCACGATCGATTTTTGCAACGCAACGTTCGAGTCCATGTCGGGCGGCGATGCGAACGGCCTGCGCGGCACTTCGGTGTGCGACGTATTTCCGGATCTGCCGCTCAGCAGGAACTCCCCCGACTATAACCGGGCACTCGTGACGATCAGTTTCGGACGCGGGAAGTGGTGGTCGCAGCGCCTGGTGCTCGGAAACGCGCTCGCAAACCGGCGGCACGGCTTTGCCGACGTATGCATCGTCCCGATGATGACCGGCGACAGAAGGTCTTTCTTGCTGGAAGCGCGCAGCGCATCCTCTCTCTAGGTCGCCTTCTACCATCACCAGAACCAGCGGCGTATCGTCGAGCACCCGGGACGCCGGGCGCCCGAGGCGGCCGAGCGATGCCCCCGGCGGCCCGGATCGTCGCCGAGCGCGGTGGCAAAGCGGTCACCCCTGGGACGGATGGGCGATGTCTATAACCCGGCCACCGGCAAGGTGACGAAGAACGTGCCGTATTCGACACCGCCGGCATGGACGCCGCAGTGAAGGCTGCGATTGCCTCGCTCCCCGAATGGCGCGATGCATCGCTCCTGCGGCGCGCGCGCGAGGAACGGATCAGCCGCGCCGGTAGCGGCAGCACAGCGGGAGACGCCCCTTTTTGTGTGGCCTTGCGCACATATTTCCGCTGCCGGGACGCATAGACTCGCTCGTTGCCGGTCTTCATTACATCCATCCTGAGCCTAACCGCGGCGTTCCTGACGGCCGCGCTGCTCGCCTCCGCGGCCAGTGCCGGCGAAGAGGAAGCGAAAGCAGCGGGCAGGCTGCAGGCGAAGTACACCGAATTGCGTGGACAGCTCAGCGACAACCCGTTCCAGAAGCCTGTCGTCCTGGTTTCCGGCGAATCGCAGGACAGCGTCGCGGGCGACATGTATGCGCTGGTAGAGCAGCCGTTTGCCGCGACCGCGGCCGCATTGAGCGGCGCGGCGAGCTGGTGCGAGATCCTGTTTCTGCACCTAAATACGAAGTACTGCCGTCCCGCCGCCGAGGGCAAATTCCTGCACGTCAGCATCGGCAAGAAGCACGAGCAGCCGCTGGACGAGGCCTACCGCGTGGCTTTCGCTTTCCGTGTCGCGGCCCGGACGCCGGACTATCTGCAGGTCAGGCTGAACGCCGACCAGGGTCCGCTCAGCACGCGGGATTACCGCATCATGCTGGAGGCAGTTGCGCTGGATAATGGCCGCACGTTCATCCACCTGTCCTATGCCTACGGCTTCGGCGCGGCAGGGCGCCTGGCGATGCAGGTCTATCTGGGGACGCTCGGGAACAACAAAGTCGGATTCACGGTAGTCGGGACACAGGCCGACGGCCAGCGCCGGTACATCGGCGGCATGCGCGGCCTGGTGGAGCGCAACACCATGCGCTACTACCTCGCGATCGAGGCTTTCCTAGGGGCTCTGTCCGCGCCGCCGCAGGCGCAGCTGGACAAGCGGTTGCGCGACTGGTTCGCGGCTACCGAGCGCTATCCGCGCCAGCTGCATGAGATGGAGCAGGGCGAATACCTCGAAATGAAGCGCAGGGAGCACCAACGGCAGCAGGCCGGTCTGCGGCCGCCCGAGAGTTATCCACAGGAGAACGCGCATGTTCAAAATCCAGGTACAGGATGACAAGAACGATCCGCGGTCCTGGCACGACGTCAAAGGGCCCGACGGGTCGGCGCTGACGTTCGAAAACGAATCCGAGGCGCGCGCCAAGCTGGCATCGCTCTATCCGGTGGCCGTGAAGATGGAGCAGTACGCCGGCCCGAAGACGACGCGCGTCATAGCCATCCTCGAGGACGAGGATCGCTGGACGAAAAATCCTCGCCCGTAAGTTCGCCACCGCACAGAACAATTGCTGCACTTGCGGTAATAATCGATTGCGCGCAGCATTACCCCGCACAGGCAATGGGGGGACTCGCGCGATGGCCGGCAAACGGAGTCGCAGGTGGTTGTTTAAAGCGCTTCCGGCGCCCAAGCGCGGAGCTGCGGCCGCCGCCGTCGTACTGCTCGCTCTCGGCCTGCAATGCCTCGAACTGCACGCTGAATTGGTATTCCGCAGCGTCGACCAGGAAGGCGGGCAGCAACGCCTGTCGGCCATCAAAAAGTACGGCAATCCGTCGGATACCGGCAACGCATCGGCCACTTCAAAGGGCACGCCGGAGTCCGCGGGTGAAGTGCGCGTCTTCCTGACCGGCGATATCACGCGAGCGGACGTGGACAGCGCGGGCGTGATGGCCCGCCTGGTCAAGGGCGGCCAGCACAGGCTCGCGGACAACTCGATCTGGCTATCCAGCAACGGCGGCGACATCGACGCCGCCATGCAATTGGGAAAATTGCTGCGTGAACTGGGAGTTTTCACCCTCGTCGGCGCGGACGACCAGTGCCTCAGCGCCTGCGTGTTCGTGTTCATGGGCGGCGAACGGCGCAGTGTCGCGGGACGGCTCGGCATCCACCGCCCCTATTTCCCGTACACGCACGATGTTCCTGACCGCCAGCTCCGGTTCCGCCATCTGCAGCGGACGTTGAAGGCCTACATCGAAGAACTGGACTTTCCCTCCTCGCTCTATGAGGCGGTGATGCTGGTGCCGCCGGAAACGATGAAAATACTGTCGCCGGCGGAGTTGAAAAGGTTTTTCCTGGAAGGGATCAGCCCGTCGTCCGAAGACCTCGCGGATGCGGCCGCGGCGAGACGCCTGAACCTCTCGATGTTCGAATACCTGAAGTACAAGGCAACGGCACCAACCTGCGATTTTCTCGTTTCCGACCCGGGCCGCTGCATCGGCCAGGCGAGGCAGGCGGCGACCAGCGGCGGTGCGCTGGGACGCGGCACGGACGAGGCGCAGGGCTCTGGTGCGCCGCGGGCGAAGAAGCTCACCCCACCAGGGTAGCCAGAGTAGATTTTCGCCGTCTGGCGCCCGGCTTACCCTGCGGGTTGTTCCAGTTCCGCGAGCTTGTCCAGCCACTCGCCCTCGAGTTGGCCGAGTTCCTTCCCGACGTAAGCCTGGTCGCGCAGCACCGCTTCCAGAGCCGCCTTCGAGGCGTCCAGATAGATACCGGGATCCGCGAGGCGCGCTTCCATCTCCGCCTTCTTTGCGTTCAGCCGGGCGATCATTTCCTCCAGCCGCTTGATCCTCGCCTCGAGGTTTTTCCTGCTGCCGACGGGCTTCGAAACCGCCCTTTTCGCCGGCGTCACGGTCGCGGCCGGCGCCTCCGGCTTCTCCCGCTTGCTCTTTAGCAGCCAGTCGCGGTAGTCCTCGAGATCGCCGTCGAACGGCCGCAGCTTGCCGTCGGCGACGATCAGGAACTGGTCGGTGGTGGCGCGCAGCAGGTGCCGGTCGTGCGATACCAGCACCAGCGTGCCCTCGAACTGCGCGAGCGCCACGGTGAGCGCCTCGCGCGTCTCCAGGTCCAGGTGGTTGGTGGGTTCGTCCAGTAGCAGCAGGTTGGGCCGCGCCCAGACGATCAGCGCCAGGGCGAGGCGCGCCTTCTCGCCGCCCGAGAAATTCGCGATCGAGCTGGTCGCCATGTCGCCCGGGAAATTGAATCCGCCGAGAAAATTGCGCACCTCCTGCTCGCGAATCTGCGGTGCGATCTGCTGCAGGTGCCAGGCCGGCGACTGGTCGTCGCGCAGCATCTCCACCTGATGCTGGGCGAAGTAGCCGATGACCAGTCCCTTGTTGAAGAGGGCGGTGCCCGCCAGGGGCTTCAACTCGCCGGCGATCGTCTTGATGAGCGTGGACTTGCCCGCGCCGTTGATGCCGAGCAGGCCGTAGCGCTGCTCCGACTGCAGCGAGAAGTTGATATCCCGCAGGATGGTCTTGACCCCGGCGGTCTTGTCCGCGTATCCGGCCGCCGCGTCCTCCAGCACCAGCAGCGGGTTGGGCGCCCGCAGCGGCTCGCGGAATTCAAACGAGAACGGCGCCGTCACATGCAGCGGCGCCAGGTCTTCCATCCTGGCGAGCATCTTCATGCGGCTCTGGGCCTGGCGCGCCTTGCTGGCCTGGGCCTTGAAACGGTCGATGAAGGACTGCAGGTGGGCGCGCTCGCGCTCCTGCTTTGCCCGCTGGCCCGCCGCGAGGATGACCGACTGCGCTCGCTGTACTTCAAAATCCGAGTAGTTGCCCGCGTAGCGCCTGAGCTTCTTCTGGTCGATGTGCAGGATCACGTTCACCACGCCGTCGAGGAAATCGCGGTCGTGCGAGACGACCAGCAGCGTTCCCGCGTAGCGCTTGAGCCAGTCCTCGACCCACAGAATGGCGTCCAGGTCCAGGTGGTTGGTGGGTTCATCCAGCAGCAGCAGGTCGGAGGGGCACATGAGTGCCTGCGCCAGGTTCAGGCGCATGCGCCAGCCGCCGGAGAAGCTCGACACCGGCATCTCCAGTTCTTCATGCTTGAATCCCAGGCCCACCAGCAGCTGCTCCGCGCGCGGGCGCGCGGTGTAGGCATCGGCGTCCGTGAGCGAGGCGTAGATCTCGCCGATCAGGTGGCCGTCGTTCGCCGCTTCCGCCTCGGCAAGCCGCGTTTCCAGCTTTCGCAGCGTGGTATCGCCGTCGATCGCGTACTCGACCGCCGGCCGGTCCAGCGCCGGAGTCTCCTGCGCCACGTGCGCCACCCGCCATTGCGGTGGAAATTCGGCGTCGCCCTTGTCGGTGTGCAGCTCGCCGCGCAGCAGCGAGAACAGGCTCGACTTGCCCGAGCCGTTGGCGCCGATCAGGCCGATCCGGTCGCCCGGGTTCAGCACCGCGTCGGCGCCTTCGAGCAGCACTTTGGTGCCCCGGACGAGGCTGATGTTGGAGAAACGGATCATGGGCGGTGAAAAAGGCCCGCGATTCTACCGGAGGGAGCGCCTCAGTGCGGAGGAAAATCCCTGAAGCGGCAGTCGGGATCGCGCCGGATCTGCTCCAGCAGCGCGACCTCCCACTGCAGGTAATCCCGCATCGCCGCCTCGATCTGCGCCTGGTGGTCGTAGGGCTTGTAGTACACGTCCTCCGGCGGCTCGAGCATGCGTGTTTCGCCGGATTCCAGCGCAAATCCAGCGGCGCGCCACGCCATGGTGCCGCCCGCCAGCGCCGGCACGTCGCGATCCAGCAACGCTGACAGGTCCGCCGCGGCGAAGCGCGCAATCAATCCATCCGGCGAGGTGCAGACGATGCGCTTGCCGTCGAACGCCTCGCGATGATTCGCAATGCGCGAGCGGATGGCAAAGGCGGCGCCGGGGATGTGGCCCGCCCGGTATTGCAGGCTGCTACCGAAATCGAGAACCAGGATGTCTTTTTCTTCCTTGAGTTCTCTGGGCGAGAGAACCGGGCAGGGAGGCGCTTCGAGAACGAACGCCGGATCTTTCGAATCCAGGGCAGCGTCTTCGACCACGAAAACCTCCGGCCAGCCCATCTGCAGCAGCCAGGATGCCGTCAGGGTCGCGCGCACGCCGTGGTCGTCCACCAGGGCGATGCGCGCGCCGTGGACCGCGGCATAGCTGTCGGTCGCCTGCACCAGTTGGCCGCCCGGCGCCGATATCGATCCCCGCAGGTGGCCTGCCGCGAATTCCTCGGGAGACCGGACGTCGAAGAGGTAGGTGGTCCCCGTGCCCTGGTCCTGCAAAGATTTCAATGCGGCGGCGGAAATGAATCGCACACCGAACCGCCTCGCGACTTTTGCCGCCGCGGCTTTCGCTTTCTCGAGCCTTTCGCCGGCCGGCGCCGCCACGGTCCGCAGCTGTCCGCGTTCCAGCTCCAGGCCTGCGAGGTGCCAGCCCATGGTGCCGTTCTTGAGCGCCACCACCTTGTTCGAAATGCCGGCGTTGATCAGCGACTGCGCGCCAATGATGGAGCGCGTGCGCCCGGCGCAGTTCACGACCACCAGGGTTTCGGCGCGCGGCGCGGCCTGCTGCGCGCGATAGACCAGTTCGGCGCCCGGACAGTCGATCGCCCCCGGGATGTTCATGACTTTGAACTCGTCCATCGGACGTGAATCGAGGATGACCAGGTCATCGCCGGCATCCAGCTTCGCCTTGAGGTCCGCCGCGGCGATGCGCGGCGTGTTGTCATGGTGCTCGACGTGCTCGCCGAAGGCTTTCGAGGGCACGTGCACGCCCGAATACAGCTCGTAGCCCGCCGCTTTCCAGGCCGCGTTGCCGCCAGCCAGCACGTGCAGGTCGCGGTAGCCCAGGCGGCGCAGCACGCGGCCAGCGCGCTGCGCGAGCTGCTCGTTGTCATCGACCAGGACGATGCGCGTGCCGAGGCGCGGAACGAGGCGGGCGATGCGAAGCTCCAGCTGCGAGAGCGGGACCGAACTCGCGAGAAAGAGGTGGTTGCGCGCATGCACGCCTTCTTCGCGCACGTCGAGGATCGCGAGTTCGCCGCCGGCGGCGGTCAGCGCCCGCAGCTCCGGCGCGGCGATGCGCGTGCAGTAGATCTCCGGTTTGGCCATGAAGCGGGCGACTTTGCCGCCGGCGCTGGAGGGGAAGGTGACGCGGTCGGGCAGGTCTTCCAGCGTCTTGCCGTAGAGGTGCAGGTGCAGCGACTCGCTTTTGCTGGTCACTTCAATGGTGTGGAAATCGTCGGGCAGCATGGCGCAGGCATTGCCGCGCTGGATGGTCAGCTCGTGCGTCCTCATCAGCCGGCCTTCGCCGGGCGCCTCGCCGCGGTCGGTCCGCTCGTAGAACACGTTGTGCTCGTCGCCATAGACTCCGGCGATGGACGCCCAGGTGGTGTGATTGTGCGGCGGCTGCGCCTTGCCGGGCAGGCCCGCCGAGCCGTAAAGCGCGAAGTGCCCATCGGCGTCCTCGGCAAGGTGGTAGATGGTCCCGGCGCGGCCGGAAATATTGGCGAAATGCGCGGGCGGGAAGAGTTCCGAACGGCTCGCGAGCGCGATCAACTCGGCCTTGATCCGGTCCAGCGACGCGCGGGTGACGCCTTCCCGGGATTCGATGGCGCGCACGCGTCCGATCAGATCTCGTACCGCCCCGCCGCGCTCTTCCTGCAGCGTCATGGCTTCTTGCCCGGTTTGTCGAAATTCCTCAGAGCCACCTTGCCGTTCACGAACCGGATCGTGATCGTCGCGTCGCCGCCGGTCCATCTGGACGACGTGCCCGATATGCCGAGAATGCTGCCGCTGGAGGATTCCGCCGGGCTGCCGAGAATTGCCGTCACTTCCTGCTCGGTCATGCCGTCCTGGATTTTGGCGAAATTCTCCTGGGTAACCCTGGAACAGGCGGCGAGAAGGAGAATGGCTGCGAACGCGAATGAGCGAATTTTCATGGCCTAACTATAATCGTTCCATGCTCGTCCGCCCTGCTGCACCGCAAGACCTCCCGGCTATCCAGGCCATTTACGGTCATCACGTCATGTACGGGCTCGCCTCGTTCGAGGAGGTGGCGCCGCCACTGGAAGAAATGCGGCGCCGCTACGAGGACGTGACGCGGCAAGGGCTGCCCTACCTGGTGGCCGAGGAAAATGGCGGAGTGCTGGGCTACGGCTACTGCACGCTTTACCGGACACGCTCGGCCTACCGCCACACGCTGGAGGATTCGGTGTACGTCAAGCAGGGCGAGCAGGGCAAGGGCGTCGGCAAGGCGGTGTTAACCGAGTTGATCGCGCTCTGCACGGCGCTCAAGTACCGCCAGGTCATTGCAGTGATCGGCGACAGCGCGAACGCCGCTTCGATCGGGGTACACGCCAGCCTGGGCTTTGTGCGCTCGGGCCACCTGCGATCGACCGGCTTCAAGTTCGGCCGCTGGGTGGACACCGTGTTCATGCAACGGCCCCTTGGCGAAGGGGACGGAACTAAACCGTAAGTACGACTTTCCCTTTCACTTTGCGTGCAGCCATGAGCTTGAGGGCGTCCACAGCCTGCGCGAGCGGAAAAGTTTGCGAGACGTGCGGTTTGAGTTTCCCTTCGCGAAACCATTTGCCCAGCTGGCCAATACTCTCCGCGAAGGCTTTTGGTTCCCGCCGCGCGAAATCTCCCCAGAATACGCCGACGATGGAACAGCCTTTCAGCAGCGTAAGGTTGAGCGGAATTTTCGGGATATCGCCGGCGGCAAAACCCACGACGAGCAGGCGTCCGCGCCAGGCTGACGAACGCAGCGCGGGTTCCGTGTAGGGACCGCCGACTGCGTCGTAGATTACGTCCACGCCCTTGCCGCCGGTGAGTGCCTTGATTTTCTCGCGCATGTCTTCGGTCGCGTAATTGATGCCGGCGTCCGCGCCGTGCTGCTTGCAGACTGCCAGCTTGTCGGCGCTGGAGGCGCAGGCGATCACCCGCGCGCCCATTGCTTTGCCGATTTCGATCGCGGCCAGGCCGACGCCGCCGGCCGCGCCCAGCACCAGCAGCGTTTCGCCTGCCTTGAGCTGCCCCCGGTCGCGCAGCGCGTGGTCCGAGGTGCCATAGGTCAGCAGGAATGCCGCCGCGCTGTTGAAATCCATGCCCTCGGGAATCGGCACCAGTCTTGAGGCCTCCACCTTCACTTCCTCGGCGAACGCGCCGTAGGTTGTGAAAGCGATCACGCGGTCGCCGGGCTTGAATCCCTTCACGCCTTCGCCGATTTCCTTCACCAGGCCCGACATTTCGCTCCCCGGTGAAAAGGGCAGCGGCGGCTTGAACTGGTACTTGTTCTGGATGATGAGCACGTCGGGGAAATTGAGGCTCGCCGCCTTGACGCTCACGACGACTTCGCCGGCGCCGGCCTGCGGCGACGGCAGTTCCTCGATCACCAGCGATTCCGGCGGGCCGAACTGCTTGCAGAGCACAGCTTTCATCGGGTTACCATGACGGTGAGAATCGAATCGAAGGGCGGATTATGACCGAACCGGTGCGGATCTCCGAGATCATGCCCAAGCCCGACCTGGTTCCGGTCACGGGTGAATTCGTCATGGCTTCTGCCGAACGGATCGTGCTTCGCCGCGGCGATCCGCGCGCAGGCACGGTGCACGTGCACTTCCCGCGTTTCGGCTTCCAGATCAACAAGCCGAGCTAGCTGCGGTTTGACTGGCCGCCGTCGATGGTGAGGATGGTGCCGCTCGTATAGGCGGAGCGGTCGGAGGCGAAGAAGGCCACCGCATTCGCGATTTCTTCCGAGGTCGCCGGTCGGCCGAAGGACATGTCCTTGAAGAGTTCCTCGTAGCGCGACGCATCGCCGAGCTTCGTCTGCGCCATCTGCTTGTGCAGGCTGATGAGTCGGTCGGTCGCGACGGGGCCCGGGTTGATGCCGATCACGCGGATGCCGTCGGCATGCGAGGCGCCGCCCAGTGCGCGGGTGAAGGCCATCAGGCCCGCGTTGCCCACGCTGCCGGTGACGTAGGCGGCGTTCATCTTCTCGCCTGCCGCGCCGATGACATTGACGATCACGCCGCGGCCCTTTTTCTTCATTGCCGCGTACACCGCGCGCGTGAGATTGATGTAGCCAAAGACCTTCAGATCCCAGGCATTGCGCCAGGTGTCCTCGTCGACCTTCAGCAGGTCGCCGCCGGGGATCGCTCCGGCGTTGTTCACCAGAATGTCGAGGTCGCCCGCCCAGGCGGCCACTTCTTCTGCGGCACCGCGCATTGAAAGATCCGCCGCCTTGGCGCTGGCGCCTGGTGTGATGCTGCGCGAAACACCGAGTACCGTGCAACCTTCTGCCGCGAGCATCTCGACGCAGGCGCGGCCAATCCCTTTGGAGGCACCGGTGACGAGAGCGCGTTTACCCTTAAGATTGAGTTCCATGGTTTGCTAGTCTAACAATATGCCCACGCTCAAAGCAGATGACGGAGTAAAACTCCACTACGAGGAAGCCGGCAGCGGTACGCCGGTTGTATTTGTGCACGAGTATGCGGGCGACTGGCGCAGCTGGGAGCCGCAGATGCGCTATTTCAGCCGCAGCCACCGGTGCATCACGTACAGCGCGCGCGGCTATCTTCCGTCGGATGTTCCCGAGGGAGTCGAGAGCTATTCGCAGGAGCACTGGCGCGAGGACGTGCGCGCGGTAGTCGATGGCCTGAAGCTCGACCGGCCGCACGTGGTGGGCTTGTCGATGGGCGCGTTCGCGACGCTGCACTTCGGCATGAAGTACTGCACCAGGGGGAAACCCCTGAAAGCGCGCTCGCTCACGCTCGCGGGCGTCGGTTCCGGCGCGCATCCGGCGACGCACAAGGAGTTCCAGGAAAGCGCGCGCGCCAATGCGGAAGACATTCGCAAGCGCGGCATGCAGCATTTCGCCGATACCTACGGCCACGGGGCGGCACGCGTCCAGTTCCAGAAGAAGGATCCGCGCGGCTTCGCGGAGTACAACCGGCAGCTGGCCGAGCACTCGGCGGCGGGCTCGGCCAATACGATGGCCGGATACCAGGGCCGGCGGCCCAGCCTCTACGGCCTGACGGACGAGATTTCCCGCATCGACGTGCCTGTGCTCATCATGGCCGGCGACGAGGACGAGCCCTGCATCGAGGCTTCCGTGATGCTCAAGCGCGCCATCCCGCACGCGGGGCTCGCGCTGCTCGCCAAGTCGGGGCATGGCATCAACGTCGAAGAACCCGGCCTCTTCAATCAGCTGCTGGACGATTTCCTGCGCCGGGCCGAGGACGGCAGCTGGGGCGAACGCGATCCGCGCGCCGCGCCACTGTCGATCTGGGGCCCTGGAGGTAAGCCATGAAAACGGGACTGAAGATCAAGTCGCTATCGGTGCGCGCGGTCGTCGTGCCCATGCGCCGTCCGCTGCAAACCAGTACCGGTGCCGTCAGCATTGCGCCGCTGCTGCTGGTGGACCTGCAGACCGATGGCGGCATTGTCGGCCGGTCGTACCTGTTTGCCATCGGCAAGCCCCATCTGAAGCCGATTGCGGCGCTGCTGGACGCCATGGCCGAGATGCTGCAAGGCGATGCGCTGGCGCCTTTCGAGATCGAGAAAAAGCTGCGGGCGCGCTACACCTTGCTGGGCGTGCACAACATCGTGTTGTTCGCCATGTCGGCGATCGACATGTGCGCCTGGGACGCGATCGGACAGGCGCTGGGCCAGCCGGTGGTGCGGCTCCTCGGCGGCGAGCCGCGGCCGGTGGCGGCGTACAACTCGAATGGCCTGGGCATCCAGGAATTGAAACCGCTGGCGAAGGAAGCAGAGCAGTTGGTGGCGGACGGTTTTTCCGCGGTGAAGCTCCGGCTCGGCAGGCCGACGGCGGCGGCGGACATCGAAGCCCTGCGCGTGGTGAAAAAAGCGGTCGGGTCGGCTGTGAAGCTGATGGTGGACTTCAATCAGGCGCTGACGGTCGGCGAGGCGGTGCGGCGCGGCCGCATGATCGACGACGAGGGCGGGGTGCTCTGGATCGAAGAGCCGATCCGCGCCGACGACTACGCGGGCTGCGCCAAGGTCGCGCGCGAGGTGGCGACGCCGATCCAGATCGGCGAGAACTTCATGGGACCGGAGCAGATGGCGCAGGCGATCGCCGCCGGCTGCTGCGACTACGTGATGCCTGACGCGCAGCGCATCGGCGGCGTAACCGGTTGGATGCGCGCCGCGGCGCTCGCCCAGGGGGCGGGCCTGGAGATGTCCAGCCACCTGTTTCCGGAGGCAAGCTGCCAGCTGATGACGGTGACACCGACCTGCCACTGGCTGGAATACGTGGACTGGGCCGACCCGATTCTCGCGGAGCCGGTGCGGATCGGGGATGGCAAGGTGGTCGGCGCCGCGGGCCCGGGCCTTGGCATCAAGTGGAACGAAAAGACCGTGAAGAAATTCGCCGCATGAGTTTTTTCGACCGCCATTTCGCGCACTGGCCGCCCGGCGTACCGAAGTCGCTCCCGGTGCCCCGCACGAGCCTTTACTTCAACCTGGAGGTAAGCGCCCGCCGCTATCCGGACAAGGCGGCGATCGTCTACTACGGCACGCCGATATCCTATGCAACGCTGGAGCGCGAGGCCACGGCGCTGGCCGGATACCTGCAGCAACGCTGCGGCGTGAAGCGCGGCGACCGCGTGCTGCTCTACGCCCAGAACAGTCCGCAATTCATCATCGGCTACTACGCCATCCTGCGCGCCGACGGCGTCGTGGTACCCGTCAACCCGATGAACAAGAGCGAGGAGCTGGCGCATTACATCGGCGACTCTGACGCGCGTGTCGCTATTGTCGCGCAGGAGCTGTGGCGCGAGATGGAGCCGCATGTAGGCAAGGGAATAGCGCATTGCGTTCTTGCGTCTTATGGAGATTTTCTTGTAGAAGAAACAGAAATGAAGGTGCCGGACTTTGTGCGCCTGGCGCGCACCGATCCGGGACGCCCGGAGGTCGCGCTCTGGAAGGATTGCATCGCCGCCGGCCTGCAGCCGCGCGCGACCGAGTCGGGCCCCGACGACCTGGCAGTGCTGCCGTACACCTCCGGCACCACCGGTTTGCCCAAGGGATGCATGCTCACGCACTCCAACCTGCTCTCGACCAGCACGGGCGCCTGCGTCTGGTCGCCAACGTCCAGCGAGGCGGTGGTGCTGGGCGTGCTGCCGATGTTCCACCTTACCGGCATGCAGTCGAACATGAACATTCCGATCCAGCTCGGCGGCACCACGGTGCTAATGACGCGCTGGGACCGGGATACGGCTGCAGACCTGATCCAGCGCCACCGGATCACCAGCATCGTCGGCATCACGACGATGATCGTGGATTTTCTCGCCAACCCGGCGCTCGGCAAATACGACCTCAGCTCCATCGTGCGCATCGGCGGCGGCGGCGCCTCAATGCCCGAGGCTGTGGCCGCGAAGATCGAGCGCACGCTGGGCATGCCGTTCCTCGAAGGCTACGGGCTCACCGAAACGTCTGCGCCGTCGCACGCCAACCCGGTGCACCGGCCGAAGCGCCAATGCGGCGGGATTCCCTATTTCGACACCGACTCGCGCATCGTTGATCCGACGAGCTTCAAGGAACTGGGCCCGAACGAGGTGGGCGAGATCATCACGCACGGCCCGCAGGTGTTTCGCGGCTACTGGAAGCAGGAGAAGGCCACGGCAGAAGCCTTCCTCATGCATGACGGGAAAAGCTTCTTTCGTACCGGCGACCTCGGCTATTACGACGAGGAAGGCTATTTCTTCATCACCGACCGGCTGAAACGCATGATCAACTGCTCGGGCTTCAAGGTCTGGCCCGCGGAGGTCGAAGCCATGCTCTACGCCCACCCGGACATCCAGGAAGCCTGCGTGATCGCGGCCAGGGATCCGCACCGCGGCGAAACCGTAAAGGCGGTGGTGGTGCTCAAGCCCGCCGCGCGCGGCAAGATCGAACCCGAGGCGGTCGTCGCCTGGGCGCGTGAGAAAATGGCGGCCTTCAAGGCGCCGCGCCTGGTGGAGTTCGTCGAGTCGCTGCCGAAGACCGCGACCGGCAAGATTTTCTGGCGGAAGCTGCAGGAAGAAGAGAACAAAAGGACGGCACCATGAGATTTCCGTTTCTTGCTTTGATTCTGTTCGCGGCATTGCCGGCCCAGGCCCAGATGCAGATCGACAAGCCCTGGGCGCGGGCGACGGCGCCGGGCGCCAGTGTCGCGGGCGGCTACATGGTGATCCGCAACGCGGGTGCCGCCGCCGACCGGCTGGTATCGGTTTCTTCGCCGGCCTCGGCCAAAGTTGAAATGCATGTGCACAGCAACGACAACGGCGTGATGAGGATGCGAGAAGTGCCGGGCTATGACGTGCCGGCGAAGGGCATGTTCGAGCTCAAGCCCGGCGGCGCGCACCTGATGTTCATGGACATCAAGCGGCCGTTCAAGGAAGGCGAGAAGGTGCCGGTGAAGCTTAAGTTCGAGAAAGCCGGCGAAGTGAACGCCGAGTTCCAGGTCGGCGGCATGGGCGGCGCATCGGCGCCGTCGATGCAGCACAAGCACTAGGTCCCCGCATTCGCGGGGACGACGGGCATTACTCTATCTTCATGCCCGTCGCCTGGACGAGTTTCGTCCAGCGGTCCAGTTCCCGCGCCAGCATCGCGTCCACTTCCTCGGGCTTGCCGGCGGGCAGCGGCTCGCCGCCGATCTTGTCGATTCTCCCGAGCACGTCCGGGTCGGCGAGGGCTTTGGCGAACTCCGCGTTCAGCCGTGCCACGACCGGCTTCGGTGTGGCCGCCGGGACGAGGTAGGCGTACCAGGACACCACCTGCGAATCCGCGTAGCCGGCTTCGGCCATGGTTGGCAGGTCGGGGAGCGTCTTGTGCCGTGCCGGAGCGGCGATCGCGATCGCGCGCAGCTTGCCGCCGCGAATGTGCGGCGCCGCGACCCCGAACGGGATGAAGGAGAACTGGATCTGTCCCGCGAGGATATCGGGGATCGCCGGCGGAAAGCCCTTGTAGCCGATGGCCACGAGGTCGATGCCGGTATTTCGTTTCAGCAGCTCGGTGCTCATGGTCTGCGAGGTGCCGCCGCCGCCGTTGATGTAGTTGATCGTGCCCGGGCGGGCCTTCGCGTACTCGACGAACTCGCGCAGCGTCCTGGACGGCAGGTCGGGATGCACCACCGCTACGTTCGCGATGTGACCCATGATGGCGACGCCCGCGAAGTCTTTGGTCGGGTGCCACGGCGTCTTGCTCAGCACAGGAGTGGTGACATGCGACAGCGTCGCCAGCACCAGGGTGTGACCGTCGGGATCGGCCTTCGCCACTGCCTCCGTGCCCAGGCTGCCGTTGGCGCCCGGCCGCGCCTCCACCAGCACCGGCTGGCCGAGGCCGGCGGCCAGCCTCTCGCTCAGGCTGCGCGCCATCAGGTCGACAATGCCACCCGCCGGGAACGGCACGATGATGCGCAGGGGTTTGCTGGGGAAGCTTTGGGCTTGAACACCCGTGAGGAAGAAGAACGTTCCGAGTAAAACCCAGAGCTTTTTCATTTAGTCGAGCCCCCGCATCTTCGGATCTGTCAGGATCGCGGTCCGCAGGCGCCGCATGCCGGCGAGCCAGCGATCGCGGTCGGTGGTCTTGCGGCGTTCGTATTCGGCCACCTCAGGGTGCGGCAGGATGAGGAATTTCTCGGCGTCGATCGCCTCAATGACGCGCTCCGCCACGTCCTCCGCGCTCACCGAGCCTTCCGACAGGAAGGACTTGCGGTCACCGGTCGGGCCGAGCAGCATCGGGGTGCGCACGCCCTGCGGGCACAGGCACGAAACCCTGATGCCGCGCTCGGCATAGTTCACCGACAGCCATTCGGCGAACGCGACTGCCGCGTGCTTCGAGACTGTGTAGGTGGCCGAATCCACCTGCATCAGCAGGCCCGCCGCCGAGGCAGTGGCGACGATGTACCCGCTGCCCTGCTTGAGCATGACCGGCACCACCGCGCGCGCGGCGAGGACGTGCGCCATGAAGTTGACGTCCATCGTGCGGCGCCACTCATCGAGCGAAGCCTCCAGTCCGTGCCGCCCGATGATGCCGGCATTGGAGCAGAAGATGTCCACTGCGCTGTAGCGCTCGAGAGCAGCGGCGACAAGCGCCTGCATGTCGCCTTCCTGACCGACGTCGCAGCGAACTCCCAGCCCACCGACGGTTGCGGCCACCGCTTTGGCGTCCGCCTCATTCAGGTCGGCGCAGACGATGCCGCGCGCTCCCTCTTTCGCGAAGCGCATGGCGAGGGCCTTGCCGATGCCGCTGGCGGCGCCGGTGACGACACAGACTTTATCTTTGATTTTCATGCGGCGATTGTTCCATATTTCATACAATCCCGGGCTATGGCGGAACTGATCTATGGCTGAACTGTTGCTCGTGCGGCACGGGCAGGCGTCCTTCGGGGCGGACGACTACGACAAGTTGTCGGAACTCGGCTGGCGCCAGTCGCGCTGGCTGGGGGAATATTTTGCCGAACGCGGCGCAGCATTCGACATCGTGCTGTGCGGCTCGTTGCGCCGCCACGCCGAGACTCTGGCTGGAATCGGGGAGGGCATGGGGCGGGCGCTCGGCGGGGGCGAGGATGCGCGCCTGAACGAGTACGACAGCCATGCGCTGCTGCAGGCGCACCTGAAAGGCAAGCCGATGCCGCAGGGCAGCGACCGGCGCGAGCATTTCCGCATCCTGCGCGAGGCGATGTACGCGTGGACCGACGGATCGCTGGGGGGTCATCCGCACGAGCCGTTTGCCGCATTCCGCGCGCGCGTGCTGGCTGCACTCGGTGAATTGCGCGCGAAGGCGGCAAAACGCGTGCTGGTGGTCAGTTCCGGCGGCCCGATCTCGACCATCCTCGCCGACGTGCTCGGCATGCCGCAGCGCGGTGTGGTGGACCTGAACCTGCAGACGCGCAATACCGGGATCACCGAACTGCAGGCCGGCGCGAGCCGGATCCATTGCGTGAGTTTCAACAACGTACCGCACCTCGACCGGCCCGACCGGACAGGTGCACTGACTTACTCCTGATATTCCAGGAATGTAAAATCAGGAAGGGGAAAGCAAAAGCCGTCCGGCGTACCAGGCGGCGCCGGCGACGAAGGCCGAACAGGGGATGGTGAGAATCCATGCCCAGAGAAGGTTGCCGGCGACACCCCAGCGCACCGCGGATACCGATTGCGCCGCGCCCACCCCGACGATGGAACCCGTGATGGTGTGGGTGGTGGAGACGGGAATGCCGAGCCCGGTGGCGATGAAGAGCGAGACCGAGCCCGACAGCTCGGCGCAGAAGCCGCCCACCGGCCGGATCTTGGTGATGCGCTGTCCCATGGTCTTGACGATGCGCCAGCCGCCGAACATGGTCCCCGCCGCGATCGTCACGTAGCAGGCGATCACCACCCAGGCCGGCACGGGATCGTTGCGGCCGATGTAGCCCCCTGCGATCAACAGCATCCAGATGATGCCAATCGTCTTCTGCGCGTCGTTGCCGCCATGCCCGAGGCTGTAGAGCGACGAAGACACCAGTTGCAGGCGCCGGAACAGGCGGTCGACCCTGCTGGGCGTGGAGCGGCGGAACATCCAGGAGATCGCCAGCAGCAGCAGCGAGCCCAGCACGAAGCCGATCAGCGGCGAGATGAAGATGAAGGCGACTACTTTCAGGATCCCGGCGGGAATCAGCGCCCAGGTGCCGGCCTTGGCCACGCTCGCGCCGATGATGCCGCCGATCAGCGCGTGCGAAGACGAGGACGGAATGCCGTAGTACCAGGTGATGATGTTCCAGCTGATGGCGCCGATGAGGGCGCCGAACACGACGTAGTGGTCGATGATCCCCTGGTCGACGATTCCCTTGCCGACCGTGGTCGCGACATTCAGGTGGAACACGAACAGCGCGACGAAGTTGAAGAACGCGGCCATCGCCACCGCCTGGTGGGGCTTCAGCACTCCGGTGGACACCACGGTCGCGATCGAGTTCGCGGCATCGTGGAAGCCATTCATGAAGTCGAACGCGAGCGCCACCAGCACAAGCACGACGACGATCCACAGGCTGGTCTGTGAAACTTCCATTTAGAAGATCAGGAGTTTTCCAACACGATGCCCTCGATAACGTTGGCTACGTCCTCGCAGCGGTCGGTGATCGATTCCAGCAGTTCGTAGACGGTGCGCATCTTGATCAGCTGCTTGACGTCCGGCTCGTCGCGAAACAGCTTCGACATCGCCGAGCGCATGACGCGGTCGGCATCCGACTCCAGCCGGTCGATTTCCTGGCAGGTCTTGAGGATCGCGTCGCCGTCCTTCACGTTCTTGAGGAGCGATACCGCGGTGCGCACCCGTTCGCAGCACATCTGGCAGATCTCGGCGAGCTGCTTGGATTCCGGCGTAACCTTGCGGATGTCGTAGAGCACGATCGTCTCGGCGACGTCCTGCATCAGGTCCAAGATGTCGTCCATCGCCGTGATCAGCTGGTGGATCTGCTCCCGGTCGAACGGCGTGATGAAGGTCTTGTGCAGCAGCGTGATGGTTTCGTGCGTCAGCTTGTCGGCCGCGTGCTCGGCGGCATCGATGGCCTGGGCGTGTTTCTCCACCTCGGTGAACGTGGTGATCATCAGGGCAAGCGAGCGGCTGCCCTCGACGATGCGATCAGCGTGACGGTTGAACAGTTCGAAGAAATTGCCCTCGTGGGGCATCAGGCGACCGAACATGGGGTTTCCTCCGGATTCGCCGGATTGTAATGTTTTTGCAAATTGAAAGGCTTTCTAAATGACCCCGGAGCGGCGCAATTCATCCCGCTCCGATGCCGGAATCCCGAGCCAGCCACCGTAGATCTCGTCGTTGTGCGCGCCGGCCGCCGGCCCTGCGCTGCGCGCCTCGCCCGGCGTCGCGGACAGGCGCGGCACCACGCAGGGAACCGCGACGGATCCGAAATCCGCGTCCTCCACCCTCGTGATCGATTCCCTGGCGCGGAAATGCGGATCCTGCGCGATGTCGCGGTTGGAATACACCGGCGCCACCGACACGCCGGCCTCCGACAGCTCGCGGATCGCCTCCCGGTATGGCCGGGCGCCGATCCACTGCGTCACGATCGCGTTCAGTTCCTGCGCGTTTTTCATGCGCATTGGGTTGCTCGCGAACTTCGGGTCCGCGATCAACTCTTCGCGACCGATCACGCGGCAGAAACGCTCGAACACACTCTGCGTCGCCGCCGTGAAGGATAGCCACTCGCCGTCCGCCGCGCGGAACATGCCGCCCGGCGATACGTAGGCGTTGCCGTTGCCGACCGGCTCGTGCACCTGGCCAAGCTGGTCGTATTTGATCGGCAGCACCTCCAGCAGGCGCATCATGGCCTCGGTGCAGGACAGGTCGATCTCCTGGCCGGGCGCGTCAGGATTTTTCGCGCGATGCAGTAGCGCGGCGAGCACGCCAAAGGCGCCGAACACGCCGCCGACCGGGTCGCCGATCGGGTACCCAGGGTGCATCGGCGGGTCGCCGGGGGCGCGCGTGATGTAGGTCAGGCCCGCGTAGGCTTCGAACAGGCGCGCGAATCCCGCGTAGCCGCTGTATGGGCCGGTCTGGCCGAAGCCGGTCACGCGCAGGATCACCAGTTTCGGCTGCAGTTCCCAGAGCTTTTCTTTCGGCAGGTTCCAGCGGTCCAGCGTTCCCGGACGATAGTTCTCGACCAGCACGTCGAAGCGCGGCAACAGCCTGCCGAACAGCGCCTGTCCTTCGGCCTTGCGCAGGTCGAGCGTGATCGCCTGCTTGTTGCGGTTGACCGCCTTCCACAGGAGAGGCTTGCCGTCCTTGTGCGGCGGCATCGCGCGCAGGGGATCGCCTCCGCCGGGAAGTTCGACCTTCAGGACATCGGCGCCGAAATCGCCCAGCAGCGCGGCGGCGAAAGGCCCGGCAATCACATTCGAGATATCGAGAACCTTCAGGCCCTCGAGCGGACCGGTCATGCGAATCCGAGGCCCCGTTGCCGGAGCGCTGATAGCTCGGATTCGGAAAACCCCCAGCCCAGCAGCGCTTCGCGGCCGCCTTCGCCGCGTTCCGGAGGCGCGCGGCGGATGCCGCCAGGGGTGCGCGAGAAACGCGGCGCGGGCGCCGGCTGCTCGATGCGGCCGGACAGGACCGAGTTGGCGCGCGCCGCGTTATGCGGATGGGCGCGCGCTTCCGAGAACGTCAGCACCGGCGCGAAGCAGGCGTCGGAGCCGTCAAACACTTCGCACCATTCGTCCCGAGTTTTCTCGCGAAACTTTCCGGCAAACAATGTCCTCAGGGCTGGCCAGCCCTTGCGGTCGTGCTGGGCTGGGAGATCCTGGCCATTCAAGCTCAATCGGGAAAGCAATTCCTCATAAAACTTCGGTTCAATCGAACCGATGGCGACGTACTTGCCGTCCCTGGTTTCGTAGGTGTCGTACCAGGGTGCGCCGCTATCGAGAACGTTTTCGCCGCGCACCTCGCTCCAGCGCTTGGTCGCCAGCATGCCGGAAAACATCGCGGCCAGGAGCGAAGCGCCGTCCACCATCGCCGCGTCCACCACCTGGCCTTGGCCCGATTTCTGCGCCTCCACCAGCGCGCAGGCGATGCCGAAGGCGAGCAGCATGCCGCCGCCGCCGAAATCGCCGATCAGGTTCAGCGGCGGCACCGGCGCGCCGCCGGCGCGGCCGATGGCGTGCAGCACGCCCGTGAGCGCGATGTAGTTGATGTCGTGGCCGGCGCGCGGGCTGAGCGGCCCGTCCTGGCCCCAGCCCGTCATGCGGCCGTAGACCAGCTTCGGATTCCTCTTCAACAACACGTCGGGGCCCAGGCCCAGGCGCTCCATCACGCCGGGTCGGAAGCCCTCGATGAGCGCATCGGCTTTTTCCGCAAGCTGCAGCGCCGCCTCGACGCCGTCCTTCGACTTCAGGTCCAGCGTCGCCGAGCGCCGGCCGCGCAGCATGACTTCGGACCAGCGGTCGCGGCCGAGCCCGAGGCGCGGGTCGTCGGTCCGGTCGATGAGCAGCACGTCGGCGCCCATGTCCGAGAGCATCATGCCGCTGAACGGCCCGGGGCCGATGGCTTCGAACTCCAGGACCTTGATGCCGGCGAGGGGACCCATGGCCGGAATCATAGC
>JBDTRO010000165.1:0-5530 GCA_039931635.1 Betaproteobacteria bacterium
AATCACTTCTGCGACTGGCCATCTATCGCGGTGCGATCGCAGTGAACCTGCGCGAAATCGCCGTAATCACGCCTTCCGGTGGATCGCAGCAGATCAACCGCAAGGAACAGCTGCGCGAGATACTCATCACGGCGAACGTGTACAACCGGCCGGCGGGCGATGCCGCCACGGAGTTGAGGGCAAAGCTCGACCGCATCGCGATGCCGCCGGGATACCGCTACACCATGGGCGGGTCGGCCAAGGACATCCAGGAGTCGCTCGGCTTCGCCGTGCAGGCGCTCGCGCTGGGCGTGATCTTCATCTACCTGATCCTCGCCTCGCAGTTCGGCAGCTTCATCCAGCCAGCGGCGATCATGATGTCGCTACCGCTGTCGCTGATCGGCGTGGTGCTGGCGCTGATCCTGTTCCGCTCGACGCTCAATATTTTTTCGATCATCGGCTTCATCATGCTGATGGGCCTGGTGACCAAGAACGCGATCCTGCTGGTGGACTTCGTGAACCACGAACGGCAGGGCGGCAAGCCGCGCACCGCTGCGGTTCTCTCCGCCGGCCGGATCCGGCTGCGGCCGATCCTGATGACCACGCTGGCGATGATCTTCGGCATGCTGCCGCTCGCCCTGGGCCTGGGCGAAGGCGGCGAGCAGCGCTCCCCCATGGGACAGGCGGTGATCGGCGGCGTCATTACCTCCGGCCTGCTCACCCTGGTTGTGGTGCCGGTGATCTACACCTACCTGGACGATCTTGCCGCCTGGGCAAAGCGCTTTGGTAATATTGTCTCGGTGCAGGATGACCCCGCCGGCACCCCCGCAAAACTTCCGTAGAGACGCGATGAATCTGGAACGGGCACGCACCAATATGGTGGAGCAGCAGATCCGCACCTGGGAGGTGCTGGATCAGGATGTCCTCGATCTGCTCTACACGGTGCCGCGCGAGGATTTCGTGCCGCCGCAATACCGCAATCTCGCCTTCACCGACATGGAAATCCCGTTGCGGGCCGATGTGCAAGAAGGGCAGAGGATGTGGATGCCCAAGCTCGAGGCGCGCGTGCTGCAGGAACTCGCGCCCAAGCGCACCGACCGCGTGCTGGAAATCGGCACCGGCAGCGGCTACCTGACCGCGCTGTTCGCGCACCGCGCCGCGCGGGTGACTTCGATCGAAATCGACCCGGCGCTGGCCGCGATCGGCCGCGCCAACATCGAACGCCACGGGGTCGACAACGTCACACTCGAAATCGGCGACGGCGCGCGCGGCTGCGGGCAGTGGGGGCCCTACGACATCGTGGTGCTCACCGGGTCCGTGCCCGAGCTGCCAGGCGCGATTCTCGAATCGCTTGCGCCGGGCGGGCGCGCTTTCGCGGTGGTGGGAGATGCGCCGGTCATGACCGCCAGGCTGATTACCAGCAGCGCACTGGGCGCCTTGAGCACAGTGGCGCTCTTCGAAATGCTGCTCGCGCCGCTAGCGAACTGCACGCAGCCTTCCCGCTTCAGGTTCTGATAAGGTTCCATCGATGCGCGCCCTCTTGCTGGCCCTTTCCTTCCTCGCGCTTCCCGCGGCCGCGCAGGACCTGCGACAGGTCTATCGCGACGCGAGAGCCTACGATGCGCAGTACGCTGCGGCGCGCTATACCCTGCAGGCGGGAATGGAAAAGCTGCCCCAGGGCAGGTCCCTGCTGCTGCCGACGCTCGGCCTGTCCGGCAACATGACCTCCAGCCGCACCGAAACCGACCCGCACAACCCGTCGACATTGCCTACGACGCTGCGCGATGCGCGCTCTTACGGCTACTCGCTGTCGTTCTCGCAGCCGATTTTCCGCATGCAGAACATCTACCAGTACAACCAGGCCGAGTACCAGGTCAAGCAGGCGGAGGCGGTGTTCGGCCAGGCAGCGCAGGACCTGATCGTGCGCACAGCGCAGGCGTACTTCGACGTGCTCGCGGCCCAGGACACGCTCGCCCTGGTGCAGGCGCAAAAGACCGCGATCGGCGAACAACTGGCGCAGGCCAAGCGCAATTTCGAGGTCGGCACGGCGACCATCACGGACACGCACGAGGCGCAGGCGCGTTTCGACCTCTCCGCGTCGCAGGAAATCGCCAGCCTGAACGACCTTGAAACCAAGCGCAGCGCGCTGCAGCAGGTCGCCGGCAAGGCGTACCCGGTGCTCAACCCGCTGCGCCCGCAGGTGAAACTCTCGGTGCCCAACCCGGCCAACATGCAGAACTGGGTGGATCTAGCCGAAAAGCAGGGCTACGCGGTGCAAATCCAGGAGACGGCGGCCGAGATCGCGGGCCTGGAAGCGAAGCGCGCCACGGCGGGGCACTACCCGACGCTCGATTTCGTCGCGAGCTATGGAACGACTTCACAGACCGCTTCGCAACTGTCTACGATACCGAGCAACATCACCACCGGAACCCTGGGCCTGCAGCTGGGCTTGCCCCTTTACCAGGGCGGCGCGATCAACTCCCGCGAGCGCGAAGCGGCGGCACTATACGAAAAATCCAAGCAGGACCTGGAGAACGCCCGCCGCAGCACGGCGCTGAGCGCGCGCCAGTCGTATCTTGGCGTGACCAACGGCATCGCGCAGATAGGCGCGCTCGAGCAGGCACTGGTCTCCTCGCAGAGCGCGCTGGATTCGAACAAGCTCGGCTACGAAGTCGGCGTGCGCATCAACATCGACGTGCTGAACGCGCAGCAACAGCTGTTCTCCACCCGCCGGGACCTGGCGGTGGCGCGTTACAACACGATCACCAGCCACCTGAAGCTGAAAGCCGCCGCCGGCAGCCTGCGCGAAGAAGACCTCGAAGAGGTCAATCGGGCGCTTGCGCCGTAGATCGGGTCCTTAGCAGGTCCTCGCACAGCCGCAGGTGCTTCTGCGTCGCGCCGCGGTGCGCATCGCAGAACAGCCGCCCTGCCGCACCCATCTTCTTCCCCAGTTCGGGATCCGACAGTGTCTTCATCGCTTCCCGGATTGCGCTGGCCGCGTCTGGCGCCTGGACTGCCGCACCCGCCTCCAGCGCGAGGCGCGTGGCTTGCGCAAAATTGAACATGCTCGGGCCCAGCACCACGGGCACGCCGGCCGCACAGGCTTCGATCAGGTTCTGCCCGCCCAGCGGCGCGAACGAGCCGCCGATCACCGCGACATCCGCCGCCGCGTAGTAAAAATCCATCTCACCCATGGTGTCGCCCAGGTACACCCGGTCCTCCGGGGCCGGCGCCAGATCCCGGCTGCGACGGGACACGGGGAACCCGTCCTTCACGATAAGCGCGGCAACCTCATCGAAGCGCCGGGGATGCCTCGGCACGACAAGCACGAGCAGCTTCCCATCCCAGACAGGCAACGTTTCCAGCAGCATTTTCTCCTCGCCCTCGCGCGTGCTCGCCAGCAGCAGCACCGGGCGATCGAGCCGGCTGCGCCAGGCCGCGCCTTCAGCGTGTTTTGTTTCGTCCGGCACGCTGTCGAACTTGAGGTTTCCGGTCACCTCCACGCGCCTCGCACCCAGCGCGCGCAGGCGCTGCGCATCCTCCTCGCTCTGCGCGCACACCGCCGCCAGCGACGCGAACGCCGGCCGCGCCAGAGCGCTCCAGCGCTGGTAGCCGAGCGCCGATTTTCCCGACATGCGGGCATTCGCCAACAACACCGGCACACCGTGAGCGCCGCAGGCCGCGAGCAGGTTCGGCCAGATCTCGGTTTCCATCAGCAGGCCCAGGCGCGGCCTGAAATGTTCCAGGAAGCGGCGCACTGCACCCGGATAATCGTAGGGCAGCCAGGCGATGCGGACCGATTCGCCATGCAAATCCCGCAGGGTTTCGCGGCCGGCGGCGGTGGTACAGGTGAGCAGGAGTTCGTGATCGGCATGCGCCGCGGCGAGCGAACGTACCAGCGGCGCGCTGCCGCGCGCCTCGCCCACCGATACCGCGTGCACCCAGAGCAGCGGCCGCGCCGAAGGCGCTTCGCGGTAGTGGCCGAAGCGCTCGCCGATGCGCCTGCGGTAGTACGGCTCGCGCCGCCCGCGCCACCAGAGTCTCGCAAGCAGGAGCGGCGTGATCGCAAGGAGGGCGAGCGTGTAAAGCATGCGCCACATCAGAGCAGCGGCTCCAGCACTTCCAGCACCTGCGCCGGCACCGGCGGCTTGCCGGCGTTGCCGAGATTGCGGACCCACTTGCCACCGTGCAGACCCGTCAGCGCCGGGTCGGAACCGCAGTACAGGCCGGCCACCGGGACGTCGAGCGCCGCCGCGAGATGGGCAAGCCCGGTATCCACGCCGACCACACAGCGCGCCTTGCGCGCAAGCGCCGCAAGCTCCGCGAGCGTCATGCGGCGCGGCACGACAGCGCCGCGGACCGCGGTGGCGATGCGCACGCAGCGGCGCTTTTCCTCGTCGTTGCCCCACGGCAGCAGGCAGTGCAATCCGCGCCCCTCCAGCGCCGCGCCGAGCGCGCGCCAGTACTCTTCGGGCCAGAGCTTGTCGTCCCTGCTGGTCATGGTAAGCAGCAGCGCGAAAGGGGTGCGTACCTGGATCGTCGCCACGTCGGCAACGCGCAGGCCATAGTCGCAATCGTCCTGCAGCGCATAGCCCAGCGCCGCGGCCGCGAGCCGGCGGTTGCGATCCACCGCATGCAATCCGGCCGGCACCGCATGGCGCGTGCCGTAGAACCGCGCCGCGAAAGGCTCCCGTGCGCTGGCGCGATCGAAGCCATGCCTTGGGCCGTTCGCGAGGAAGGACACGAGCGCGCTCTTCACCAGTCCCTGGCTGTCAATGACGAAGTCGTAGCGCTCGGCGCCAAGCGTGCGCCGAAACCTGCCGAACTCCGACCAAGTCGCAGCGGACAGCAGTTTGCCGCGCCAGCGACGGATGGACACGGGGATCACGCGCCGCACAGAACGGTGCAATGCCGCCACCTCGGCGAAGGCTTCCTCCACCACCCAGTCAATTGCGGCGTCTGGAAGCGCGCGCGCGATGTCAGTCACCGCCGGGCAGTTATGCACGACATCGCCGAGCGACGAAGTTTTCACGATCAGGATGCGCGGCACGTGACGATTGGCCCCCGAGGGCGTGGGCTAGAATACCGCTTTGTTTTCATGCGATTTTAACTCGGAACCTGCGCGGAAACCCTTTGGCTCTTTCGGTAGTCCTGATCACGCAGAACGCCGCCGGGCAGCTTGCCGATTGCCTCGCCAGCGTTGCGTTCGCCGATGAGGTCGTGGTGGTCGACTCCGGCAGCACCGACGGCACCGTGGCGCTCGCCGAACGCTACGGCGCGCGCGTGGTGGAAAAGGAATGGCTCGGCTTCGGGCGCCAGAAGCGATTCGCGGTCGAGCAGGCCGCGCACGACTGGGTGCTGTGCCTGGACGCCGATGAACGGGTTTCGCCCGAACTCGCCGCCAGCCTGGTGCGGGCGCTGGATGCGCCCACCGCGCCGGTCTACCGCATGGCGCGCTGCAACCGTTTCCTCGGCCGCTGGCTGCGGCACGGCGAGGGCTATCCGGACTGGAGCGCGCGGCTGTTCGACCGCCGGCAGGCCCGCTGGAGCG
>JBDTRO010000166.1:0-3347 GCA_039931635.1 Betaproteobacteria bacterium
CACGAATGGCGGCGGCGGCCACATTCGGTAAAGAAAGTCCTGCGGAGGCGGTCTTACTCTTGCAACCGGGCATGGGCCGACAATCGCGGTAGTATTCCTCTCCCATTTACCTGCCCGGATTCACCTCCGCCCCCAGGACCTGCATGACCCAAGCGAAGAAGGTCTTCATCCGCACTTTTGGGTGCCAGATGAACGAGTACGACTCGGAGAAGATGGCCGACGTGCTCCACGCCAGCGATGGCTACGAGAAGACCGGCGACCCCGCCGAGGCCGACCTCATCCTCTTCAACACGTGCTCGGTGCGCGAGAAGGCGCAGGAGAAAGTGTTCGCGGACCTGGGCCGTGTGCGCGAATTCAAGCAGGCGCGCCCCGGCGTGCTGATCGGCGTGGGCGGCTGCGTCGCGAGCCAGGAGGGCGCCGAGATCGTGAGGCGCGCGCCCTACGTGGACCTCGTGTTCGGCCCGCAGACGCTGCATCGCCTCCCCGAGCTCCTGGCGAAGCGCCGCGACACGGGCAAGTCCCAGGTGGACATCTCTTTCCCCGAGATCGAGAAGTTCGACCACATGCCGCCGGCGCGCGTCGAGGGCTCTTCCGCGTTCGTCTCGATCATGGAAGGCTGCAGCAAGTACTGCAGCTTCTGCGTCGTTCCCTACACGCGCGGCCCGGAGATCTCGCGGCCCTTCGACGACGTCATCTCCGAGATCGCCGCCCTGGCGGCGCAGGGCGTGAAGGAAGTGACGCTGCTCGGACAGAACGTCAATGCCTGGCGGGGAGAAATCAACGGTGCGGCGCAGGATTTCGCGGAATTGCTTTTTTACGTGAATGAGATCGAGGGCATGGAGCGCATCCGCTACACCACCTCGCATCCGCGCGAATTCACCCAGCGCCTGATCGACGCGCACGCCGGACTGCCGGCCCTTGCCGCGCACGTGCACCTTCCGGTCCAGTCGGGTTCGGACCGCGTACTGGCGGCGATGAAGCGCGGCTACACCTCGCTCGAATACCGCTCCATCATCCGGCGCCTGCGCGAGGCGAAGCCGGGCATCAGCGTGTCGTCGGATTTCATCGTCGGCTTCCCGGGCGAGACCGAATCCGACTTCGAGGCGACGCTCGCGCTTGCCCGCGACCTGCAGTTCGACGACTCCTATTCGTTCCTCTACAGCCCGCGGCCGGGCACGCCTGCGGCGGAACTGGCGGACCCGGTTTCCCGCGCCGAGAAACTGCTCCGGCTGCAGCGCCTGCAGGCGCAGATCGAAGCGCAGGCGCACGCCATCAGCGAGTCCATGGTGGGTACGGTGCAGCGGGTATTGGTGGAAGGCCCGTCGAAGCGCGATCCCGCCGAACTCGCGGCGCGCACCGGCAACAACAGGACGGTGAATTTCCCCGGCAGCGGCGATCTGGCGCGCGGTTTCGCGAGCCTGCGCATTACGGAGGTGCGCCATCACTCGCTGCGCGGCGAACTGCTGAATGCGGGGTAGGCCCATCGAGGTTCGTCTCGACCCGATAGACAACCTGCGCCTGGCGCGGCTGTGCGGCGCGCTGGACGCCAACCTGCGCCAGATCGAAACCGCGCTAGACGTGGAGATTGCGCGCCGCGGCGCCAGCTTCTCGGTGCGCGGCGACCGCCCCCGGGCCGAGCGCGCGGCGCGCGCGATTGAGATCTTCTACGAGCGCGCGGCGGAGGAACTCAGCATCGAAGACCTGCAACTCGGCCTGGCCGAGATTGCCCAGAAGGATTCGCTGGCGAAGGAAGAAGGCAAATCCCCGCTGCTGACGCGGCGCGCCGACCTGCACGGCCGCACGCCGCACCAGGTGAAGTACCTCGAGAACATCCTCGCGCACGACATCACGCTCGGGGTCGGCCCGGCCGGCACCGGCAAGACCTACCTCGCGGTGGCCTGCGCGGTGGACGCGCTCGAACGCGACCAGGTGAAGCGCATCGTGCTGGTACGGCCGGCGGTGGAGGCCGGCGAGCGCCTGGGCTTCCTGCCGGGCGATCTCGCGCAGAAGGTGGACCCGTACCTGCGGCCGCTGTACGACGCACTCTACGATCTCGCCGGCTTCGACAGGACGGCGAAGCTGCTCGAGCGCGGCACGATCGAACTCGCGCCGCTCGCCTACATGCGCGGCCGCACGCTGAACCATGCCTTCGTGATCCTCGACGAAGCGCAGAACACCACGCCGGAGCAGATGAAGATGTTCCTCACGCGCATCGGCTTCGGCGCGAAAGCGGTGGTCACCGGCGACGTCACGCAGATCGACCTGCAGCGCGGGCAGAAGAGCGGCCTGATCGAAGCGCGGCGCATCCTGGCCGGCGTGCGCGGCATTGCCTTCTCCGACTTCACTGCCGCCGACGTCGTGCGCCACCCGCTTGTGGCGCGGATCATCGATGCCTACGACAAAGACGCCGAGCAGGCGCCGCCCCCGAAGTAGATTCACCGTGCAGTTCGCGGTGGCCGGAGCGCCCTCCGCCGCCCTGCTCAGGCGCTTCGCACTCGCGGCGATGCCCGCTCGCGCCGACGTCACCTTGCGCGTGGTGGGCGCTCTGGAATCAAGAAGGCTGAATAAAAGCTATCGCAGCAAAGAGCGGCCGACCAATGTGCTCTCATTTCCCTATGGCGGCGGCAGCGGCGACGTGGTCCTGTGCCATCCGGTCATCAGGAAGGAAGCGAAGGAACAGGGCAAGTCGCTGGCCGCCCACTACGCTCATCTAGTGGTGCACGGGATCCTGCACCTGTGCGGCCACGACCACCTTCGCAAAAGCGACGCGGAGCGCATGGAGCGAACCGAGATCCGCCTGCTGCGCCGCCTCGGGTTCGCCGACCCGTACGCTGTAAAATAGCGCTCCTCGCCGCAATGACCGACCCCGCCCGTCCCAGCCTTCTCGAGCGCCTTTCCGCGTTGATTCTGCGCGAGCCCGCGGACCGCGCCAGCCTGGTGCAGCTGCTGCGCTCCGCCTACCAGCGAAACCTCCTGGATGCCGATGCGCTGTCGATCGTCGAGGGCGCGCTCACCGTGTCCGAGATGCAGGTGCGCGACATCATGATCCCGCGCGCACAGATGGACGTGATCGACATCGGCGAGCCGGTGGACCAGTTCATGCCGCAGGTCATCAGCGCGGCCCACTCGCGCTTTCCGGTGATCGGCCAGAACCGCGACGACGTGATCGGCGTGCTGCTGGCGAAGGACCTGCTGCGGCACTACGCCGGCGAGGAGCAGTTCAACGTGCGCGAGATGCTGCGACCCGCGATTTTCGTGCCCGAATCCAAGCGCCTGAACGTTCTGCTGCGCGAATTCCGCGCCAGCCGCAACCACATGGCGATCGTGGTGGACGAGTACGGCGGCGT
>JBDTRO010000167.1:0-6783 GCA_039931635.1 Betaproteobacteria bacterium
AGGCGGCTTTTTTCGACCACCTTTCGAGTTCCTCCAGGCCGCCGATGCGCCGCCCGTTCACGAACACCTGCGGCACCGTGTCGGCGCCCGTGATCGCGCCGACGATGCGGCTGCGGTTCGCGTTGCCCAGCGATACTTCGGCGTAGTCGTAGCCGAGGTCCTTGAGCAGCTTCTTGGCGCGGACGCAGTAGCCGCAGCCCTCGCGCGTCAGGATCGCCACCTGGTCGGGCTTCCTCGCCTTTGGGGCGACGTAGGCAAGCATGGTATCGGCGTCCGAAATCTCGAAGGGGTCGCCCGGCTTCTGCGGCTCGACGAACATCTTCTGCACCACGCCGTCCTTCACGAGCATCGAATAGCGCCAGGAGCGCTTGCCAAAGCCCAGGTCGGCCTTGTCCACCAGCATGCCCATGCCGGCGGTGAATTCGCCGTTGCCATCCGGAAGCATCGTGATGTTGTCGCACTCCTGACCCGCGGCCCACTCGTTCATGACGAAGGCGTCGTTTACCGAGAGGCAGACGATGGCATCCACGCCGTTGGCGAAGAACGCGGGCGCGAGCTCGTTGTAGCGCGGCAGGTGGGTCGAGGAACAGGTCGGCGTAAACGCGCCGGGCAGCGAGAAAAACACGACGGTCTTGCCCTTGAAGACGTCGTCGCTGGTCACATTCTTCCAGTCATTGCCGAGCCGGGTGCGGAACGTGACTTGCGGAACATTCTGGTTCATAGGTGTCCTTTATATTGGTTAAAACGATGTATATCCGCACTGTAAGGGAGGCTTCCTCTCTATCCCAATACTTTGTAGAGATGCTTATAATAGTCACTGCCTATGACACTGACAGAACTCCGGTACGTGGTCGCGGTCGCCGAAGCGCGCCACTTCGGCCAGGCGGCCGCGCGCTGCTTCGTCAGCCAGCCCAGCCTTTCAGCGTCGGTGAAGAACCTCGAGGAAGAACTGGGCGTCACGCTGTTCGAACGCGGCAAGCGCGGCGTGTTCCTGACCGAAGCGGGCGAGCAGATCGTCGCCCAGGCGCGGCGCGCGCTCGAGGAGGCCGAGCGCGTGAAAACAGTGGCGCGCCAGGGCCGGGATCCGCTCAAGGGCGTGCTGCGGCTGGGCATCATCCATACGATCGCCCCCTATCTGTTGCCGGACCTGGTCGGCGCACTGCGGCGCAGCGCGCCGGAAATGCCGCTGGACGTGGAAGAAAACACCACAGCGGCGCTGGACCGCATGCTGAAGGCGGGCGAACTCGAGGCCGTGATACTCGCGCTGCCCTATGAAGGTCCCGGGATCGAAACCACGGCACTTTACGAGGAAAAGTTCCGCGTCGTCGCGCCCGTGAAGCATGCGCTCGCGCGCAGGAAATCGGTGGCGGTGGAGGAACTGGACGCCGGCGAACTGCTGCTGCTGCCGGTCGGGCATTGCTTCCGCGACCAGGTGCTGGACGCCTGCCACGAATTCTCGCGCCCGCCCGAGGCCGGCCGCCAGGGAAATTCGCTGGAGACCCTGCGCAGCATGGTGGCCTCGGGCCTGGGCGTCAGCGTACTGCCTGCGACCGCCCTCACGCCGCGCCACGCCAGCGCGCTGGTGAAATCGATTGAATTTTCCAGTCCCTGCCCGGTACGGCGTGTCGCGCTCGCTTCGCGCCGCGGCTTCCATCGCCCCGCTGCGCTGGAAAAGCTGGTCGGCGCGATCCGCGGCCTGCAATTGCCGGTACGCATGATGTGACCCGGGCCTATAGGCGCGTCGCCACGCCCTCGATGGGCGCCTGCCGGAGCGCTGCCAGTTCGGCGAGCAGGAAATGGATGAAGGCGAGCCCGAACAGCACCGGCGCGACGAAGCCGACCAGCGGCACGTAGGCAAGGAGTGCAAGCACGACGCCGAACAGCAGGAGCACCCCACGACGCCTGGAGAAAATCGTCCGCATCTCGTCGGCCGTGGCGTGCTCCGCGAGCGCGTCGTAGCGCAGCACTCTCTGGTTCACCCAGGCCATGATCACCACCGGGATCGCCGGCCACAGCGGCGGAATCAGCCAGAAGGGAATCGAGACCACGCCCAGCACCGCCAGGCCAACGAGCGCGATCACGCTGTTGACCAGGCTGCCGGCGAAGCTGCCGCCCCGCCTGCGCGCCAACTGCGGGAAACGCCGCGACGCGATGTGCTCGACCATCGCCTGCATGCCGAAGATGCTCAGGATGAGCAGCGCGGTGAAATACACGAGCGGCACGAACAGGAGGGCCATGATCACGTGCGCCGCGACCAGCATCGCATCGCCGGTGTCGAATTTGACGAGCAGGATGCCCGCTTCGATCCATCCTTTCAGGCGTGCCGCCACCCACACCGCCGTCGTTCCCCAAAGCATGAACGCCGCGATGCCCCAGACGAACAGGGCGACCACCATCGGCCAGATCATGAGCCAGAGCATGCGCGGATGCAGCAGGCTCGCGAACGCGAAGAAGAGGGAACGGGAGATCGGGCTCATTTGCGGATACTCTGCCACAGCTTTGCGAGCCGCTTGGCTGAGACCGGCACCGGCGTTTTCAGTTCCTGGGCAAAGAGCGACACCCGCAGTTCTTCCAGCAGCCAGCCAAACTGCTCCAGCTCGACCGCCGCGCTGCTCGCGCCGCCGAGCCGCGCGCGCGCGATGAGCTCGCGCCGCCATGCCTGCTCCAGTGGCGCGAGTTCGGCGGCGCGCTGCGCGTCGCGCGCCGGGTCGGCACGCAGCTTGTCCAGCCTGAGCGCGGCCGCCTTCAGGTAGCGGGGGAAATGCTGCAAGCGCGGCCACGGCACGCGCGCGAGGTAGCCGGCCTGCAGCAGACGCTCTCCATGCTGCTTCACGTCCTCGGCCGCCTGCGGATAGGTCTTTTGCGTCGCGGCCACGCGTTTTTCCACCTGCGCCTGCTCGGCCAGGATCGCCGCGGCCAGCCGCTGCATTTCCTGCGCGATCAGGTTCAGGCGGTTGCGGCCTTCCTGCAGGCGCCGCGCGAACTCGGCCTGCCGCATCGGCAGCGACTCGGCGAGAAACGTCCGCTCCAGCGCAGCCGACACGATGTCATCCTTCACGGCGGCCAGCGCCATGTCCTTCGTGAGCGACCTCTCGATATCGCGCAGGCGATCGCGGAACGCGATCGCAAGCAGGCGCAGCACGCCGGCCCGATGCACTTCCCTGGCGCGCTCCGGCGAATCGAACACCTCCAGCGTCACGCCGTCCGCCACGTCCTGCAGTGCCGGATACCCGACCAGGGTCTGTCCAGCGCGCTGCATCTCCATGACTTCCTCGAGATCGCCAAAATTCCACGCCGTTAATTTTTCGCCTTGCGGTATTTCCTCCGACAGGCTTGCCTGGATGCGGGTACCGAATTCCTGCTTAAATTCCGCCACATTCCGGCCCATCGCCAGCTGCCGGCCGTGTTCGTCCAGCACGCGGAAGTTCATCTGCAGATGCGGCGGCGCCGAATCCGGCCGGAAGGCATCGTTGGGCACTTCGAGGCCGAGTTCGGCGCGGATGTAGCGCGCGAGAGCGGAGGACAACGGTGTGTCGGAAGGCGCCACGGCTGCGCTGAACTCCTGCGCGAATTCCGCCAGCGGGCCGAGTTTGTGGCGCAGGCGCTGCGGCATGGCCTTGGCGTAGGCCTGTACTTTCTCCCTCAGCAGTCCCGGCACCAGCCACTCGCAGCGCGCCACCGGCACCTGGTTCAGCAGCGCGACGGGCACTGTCATCGTCACGCCGTCCTTGGGCGAGCGCGGCTCGAAGTGATACTCGAGCGCGAAGCGGTTCGGGCCGACCTGGAGTTCGTGGGGAAAATTCTCGGTGGTGATGCCCGCCGCCTCGTGGCGCATCAGGTCCTCGCGCCGCAGCTGCAGCAATCCCGGTTGCGCCCGCTCCGCCTCCTTGCGCCATTTCTCGAAGTCGGCGCCGTTGGTGATGCCCTCTGGCACCCGCGCATCGTAAAAAGCGTAAATAAGCTCGTCGTCCACCAGGATGTCCGGCCGGCGCGACTTGTGCTCGAGGCGCTCGATCTCTTGCAGCAGCTTCTGGTTATGTGCGAAGAACGGCGCACGCGTCTCGAACTCGCCTTCCACCAGCGCGGAGCGGATGAAGATTCCGCGCGACAGCTTCGGGTCGACCGGCCCGTAGTGCACGCGCCGGTCCACGTACACCGGCAGGCCGTAGAGCGTGCCCCGCTCCACCGCCACCACCTGGGCGCGCTGCTGCTCCCAATGCGGCCGCTCGCGGTGGCGCTTGAGCAGGTGGCCACCCAGTTCCTCGATCCAGCGCGGATCCACGCTCGCGACGTTGCGCGCGAAAAGGCGGGTGGTTTCGACCAGCTCGGCCGCCATCAGCCATTTGCCGGGCTTTTTCGTGCCCGTACCGGGATGCGCCCAGAACTTGATGCCGCGCGCGCCGGTGTAGTTGTTGTCCTGCTCGTCTTTCATGCCGATGTTGCCGAACAGACCACACAGCAAAGCTCGATGCACTGCCCTGACGCCTTCCGGCTTCTCCAGATTGACGCCCGTCATGCGCCACTCCAGTTCTTCCACGGACTGGCGCAACTGGGAGTGGATGTCGCGCCACTCGCGCATGCGCACATAGGAGAGGAAGTTCTCGCGGCATTCCTTGCGGGACGCTCCTTGCCCATGGGCTTTCCAGAGCTTCAGGTAGCCGAGAAAATCCGAGCGCTCGTCAGCGAACTTCGCATGGCGTTCGTCGGCAGCTGCCGCTTTGTCCAGCGGACGATCGCGCGGATCCCGCACCGACAGCGCGGCGGCGATCACCAGCACCTGTTCCAGGCAGCCTTCCACGCGCGCCGCAACCAGCATGCGGCCGACGCGCGGATCCAGCGGCAGGCGCGCGAGCTCTCGGCCGGTGTCGGTAAGAGCGTTTTCCTCGTCCACCGCGCCCAGTTCACTCAGGAGCGCATAGCCGTCGGCAATCGCGCGCGGGCTGGGCGGATCGAGGAAGGGGAAATCCTCGACCTTGCCCAGGTTCAGGCTGAGCGCGCGCAGGATCACTGCCGCAAGCGAAGAGCGCAGCACCTCGGGATCGGTGAACGCCGGCCGCGCGTCGTAGTCCTCCTCCGAATACAGGCGCAGGGAAATGCCGTCGGCCACCCGGCCACAACGCCCCGAGCGCTGTTTCGCGGCCGCCTGCGAGATGTTCTCGACCTGCAGCATCTCGACCTTGTTGCGGTAGCTGTAGCGCTTGACGCGCGCGAGACCCGTGTCCACCACGTAGCGGATGCGCGGGACGGTAAGGGAAGTCTCCGCGACGTTGGTCGCCAGCACCACGCGCTGCGCGCCGCCGGGACGGAACACCCGGTCCTGGTCGGCATTCGACAGGCGCGAGTACAGGGGCAGGATTTCCACGCCTCGCAGTTGTCCCGCCAGCGCCTTGCCCAGTACTTCCGCCGCCTTGCGGATCTCGCGCTCGCCCGGCAGGAATACCAGCACATCGCCCTGCCCGCCCCGGCAAAGCTCGCCGACCGCCGCGGCGAGCGCCTGTTCCTCCTCCTGGCGCGTGGTGTCTTCCTTGTCACCCTCCACCGGCCGGTAGCGCACCTCGACCGGGTAGAGGCGCCCGGAAACCTCGATCACCGGTGCGCCGTTGAAATGCTTCGAGAACTTCTCCGCGTCGATGGTCGCGGAGGTGACGATGACCTTCAGATCCTTTCTCTTTTCGATCAGTTGCTTCAGATACCCCAGCAAAAAATCAATGTTCAGGCTTCTTTCGTGCGCCTCGTCCAGGATAATCGTGTCGTAGGCGCGCAGCAGCGGATCGCCCTGCGTCTCGGCGAGCAGGATGCCGTCGGTCATCAGCTTGAGCACCGTACCGGTGCCGGCCCGGTCGTGAAAGCGCACCTTGTAGCCGACCAGGCCGCCGACCTCCACCTTCAACTCCTCGGCGATACGCGCCGCCACCGTGCGCGCGGCGATCCGGCGGGGCTGCGTGTGGCCGATCCGCCCCGCCGTGCCGCGCCCCATCTCCAGCAGGATCTTCGGGATCTGCGTCGTCTTGCCCGAACCGGTCTCGCCGCAGACGATGACGACCGGATGCGCGGCGATCGCGCGCGCGATCTCCTCTCGCTTCTGGTTGACCGGCAGTGCCGGGTCGAAAGTAATCGGCGTCATGTGAAGGAGAGGGTTCAAAGGCAGGAGAGGGTTCAAAGGCACGCGAGGATATAAGATTCCAGTCAACCATGGCCGGACCGACGCGCGAATTCTGGGATAAGCGATTCCAGGCGGAAGACACGCCCTGGGATCGCGGCACGGCCAATCCGCAGCTTGGCGTCTGGCTCGCCGCAACAGCGCTCAAGCCCTGCCGCATCCTGATACCCGGTTGCGGCTCCGGCCACGAAGTCGCCGTGCTGGCGCAGGCCGGTTTCGAAGTCACTGCGCTCGACTACTCGCCCGAAGCCATCGCCCGCACGCGCAGCAAGCTCGACGCCGATGGTCTCAAGGCAAACCTGGTCGAAGCAGACGCGCTCTCTTGGCGGCCCGAAAAGCCCTTCGACGCCATTTACGAGCAGACCTGCCTGTGCGCGCTGTACCCGGACCAGTGGCGCGACTACGCCGACCAGCTTCATCGCTGGCTCGCGCCGGGAGGGAAACTATTCGCGCTATTCGTCCAGTTCGCCCGCCCCGCCGCCGCCGACGGCGAAATCCAGGGCCCGCCCTACCACTGCGACATCAACGCCATGCGCGCGTTGCTTCCAGAGCCGCCTTGGACATGGCCGAAGCCTCCCTACCCTCGCACTACCCATCCTCGCGGCCTCGCCGAACTGGCCGTG
>JBDTRO010000168.1:0-18419 GCA_039931635.1 Betaproteobacteria bacterium
CTGAGGCGAATGCCGTTGCGGTGGAGTTTCTGCACTTCGCCCTCGAGCGCGCCGATGAAGAGCTGCATCAGCAGCGCAACCTCATCCGGCGGGCGGCGCCAGTTCTCGGAACTGAAGGCGAACAGCGTCAGGTACTCGACGCCGCGCTCGGCGCAGGCTTTCACGATCGCGCGCACCGCCTCGACCCCGCGCTTGTGGCCGGCGACGCGCGGCAGGTGGCGCTGCTTCGCCCAGCGCCCGTTGCCGTCCATGATGATGGCGACGTGCCCCGGCACCTCGCCGTGCGGTGGAATGCCCGTGGTGGAACTGGCGTGATCGGGGTGGGATGTCATGCCGCCGCCGTCACACCGCCATCAACTCGGCTTCCTTCTGCGCGAGAAGCTTGTCGATTTCCGCGATATGCCTGTCGGTGAGTTTCTGCACATCGTCCGCTGCGCGCCGTTCGTCGTTCTCCGAAAGGTCCTTCTCCTTCAGCGCTTCCTTGAGCGCGTGAATCGAGTCGCGCCGCACGTTGCGCACCGAAACCTTCGCGGTCTCGGCTTCCTTGTGCACGACCTTCGCGAGTTCCTTGCGCCGCTCCTCGGTGAGCGAGGGCATCGGCACGCGGATGATGTCGCCGGCGGCCGCCGGGTTCAGGCCGAGGCCGGAATCGCGGATCGCCTTCTCGATCGCCTGCGCGATCTTCTTTTCGAATGGTGCGACGCCGATGGTGCGGCCGTCGATCAGGCTCACCTTCGCCACCTGGTTGATTGGCGTCTGGGTGCCGTAGTAGTCCACGGTCACGTGGTCCAGGATGCCGCTGTGCGCGCGGCCGGTGCGCACCTTGGAGAGGTCGACCTTGAAGGCCTCGACGCACTTGTGCATTCTCGTTTCGGTGGTTTTCTTCAGCTCCGCGATCATGGCTGTCTCCGTCCGAGGGTTACACGTGCACCAGCGTGCCTTCGTCTTCTCCGGCGACCACGCGGCCCAGTGCACCGGGCCGGAAGATGCTGAACACGTTCACCGGCAGTCTCTGGTCGCGGCAAAGGGTCAGCGCGGTCGCATCCATGATCTTCAGATTGCGCTGGATGGCCTCGTCGAAGCTGATGCGGCTGTAGCGTTTCGCAGCGGGATCCTTCTTCGGGTCGCTAGTGTACACGCCGTCCACCTTGGTGGCCTTGAGCACGATTTCGGCGCCCATTTCGCTCGCGCGCAGCGCCGCGGCCGTGTCGGTGGTGAAGAACGGATTGCCGGTACCGGCGGCGAAAATCACCACCTTGCCCTCTTCCAGATAACGGATCGCCTTGCCGCGGATATAGGGCTCGACCACCTGTTCGACGTTCAGCGCCGACTGCACGCGGCTCGCGAGGCCGCCCTGGCGCATCGCATCCTGCAGCGCGAGCGCGTTCATGATCGTGGCCAGCATGCCCATGTAATCCGCCGTCGCGCGGTCCATGCCCGCGGCGCCGGGGGCGACGCCGCGGAAGATATTGCCGCCGCCGATCACCACCCCCATCTCGACGCCCTGCCGCGCCACGCCGGCCACTTCCGCGACGATGGACTCGATGGTGGGGCGGCTGATGCCGTAGCTGCCGTCGCCCATCAGCGCCTCGCCCGACAGCTTGAGCAGAATGCGCTTGTATTTAGGTTTCACAGGCGCGGCTTCATGCGTTAGTTCTTCACCATCGACATCACTTCGGCGGCGAAATCACTGGTCTTCTTCTCGATGCCTTCGCCGACCATCAGGAAGCGGAAGCCCAGCACTTTCGATTTCTTCGCGCCCAGCATTTTTTCCACGCTCTGCTTGTCGTCCTTGATGAACGGCTGGCCGAGCAGCGTGCTTTCCGCGAGGAACTTGTTCAGGCCGCCGTCCACCATCCGGGCGACGATCTCGGCCGGCTTGCCCGATTCCGCCGCGCGCGCCGCG
Organism: Betaproteobacteria bacterium; assembly: GCA_039931635.1. Lineage (GTDB taxonomy): Bacteria > Pseudomonadota > Gammaproteobacteria > Burkholderiales > SG8-39 > RBG-16-66-20. Next base: position 1,907 of record JBDTRO010000168.1, read on the forward strand.
AGGATGCCGCGCTCGCGCTCGACCACCTCGGCGGGTACTTCGGATTTCGCCAGGTACGCGGGCCGCGAGAACGAAATGTGCATCGCGACGTCCTTGCCCACCTCGTCGGCGCCTTCGTACTCGACCAATACTCCGATGCGGCCGTTATGGACGTACTGGGCGAGCTTCGCTTGCGTCTGCAACTGCGAGAAGCGACGGATCGAGATGTTCTCGCCGATCTTCTGCACCAGCGTCTGGCGCTGGGCCTCCACGCCCGGATAGGCAACGAGGGCCGCAACGTCCAGCGGCTTCTTGGTCGCCACAAGCTCGGCCAGCACCTGCGAGAACGCGAGGAAGTCCTCGTTGCGGGCGACGAAATCGGTCTCGCAGTTGAGTTCCACCAGCGCGCCGGACTTCGCGTCGGGCGCCAGGTAAGCGCCGATCACGCCTTCGGCGGCGACGCGCGACGCGGCCTTGCCCGCCTTGGCGCCGCTCTTGATGCGCAGCAGTTCCTCGGCCTTGTCCAGGTCGCCCCCCGCTTCGGTCAGCGCCTTCTTGCATTCCATCATTCCCAGCCCGGTGCGCTCGCGCAATTCCTTCACCAGGCCCGCGGTAATTTCAGCCATGCAGTCCGCCAATCCTCTGTATGTTGCGATTACGTCTCACATTGAAAAAAGGGGCCCTTGCAGGCCCCTATCCTGGTAACAGGAACCCTTGCCGCTCAGCTCCCGCCCTCTTCGCTTACTTCCACGAATTCGTCGCGCGAGGCGGTGACGACTTCCTCCACCGCCTGCGACCTGCCTTCGAGCACCGCATCGGCCATGCCGCGCGCGTAGAGCCGGATCGCGCCGCTGGAATCATCGTTGCCGGGAATCACGTACGCGATCTTGTCCGGCGAATGGTTGGTGTCGATCACCGCCACCACCGGAATGCCAAGCTTGATGGCCTCGGTCACCGCGCCCTTGTGGTAGCCGACGTCGATGATGAACAGCGCATCGGGCAAGCCGGCCAGGTCCTTGATGCCGCCCAGCGAGCGCTGCAGCTTCGCCAGCTCGCGCTGGATGCCCAACGCTTCCTTCTTCGACAGGCGCTCGAGCGAGCCGTCCTCGACCATGCCCTCCATTTCCTTCAGGCGCTTGATCGACTGCTTGACCGTCTTGAAGTTGGTCAGCATGCCGCCCAGCCAGCGGTGGTCGACGAAGGGCATGCCGCAACGGACCGCCTCTTCGTGCAGGATCTCGCGCGCCTGGCGCTTGGTGCCGACGAACAGGATGTTGCCCTTGTTCGCGGCCAGCTTGCGCACGAACTTGAGCGCATCCTGGTACAGGGCCAGGGTCTTCTCGAGATTGATGATGTGAATCTTGTTGCGGTGGCCGAAGATGTACGGCGCCATCTTCGGATTCCAATAGCGGGTTTGATGGCCGAAATGGACCCCCGCCTCCAGCATTTGACGCATGGTCACTGACATGTCTGCTCCATCGGTTTAGGGTTGATCACTGCCGCACCGTCAAATGCACCCCGAGGGGCACCCTAAGCGACGGGCGGGAAATTTGGTCCAGGCAAATGCCCAGACCAGCCCGAAATTCTAGCATAATCAGCGCTTTCTCCGGGTATCTGATGTCGGTTACGGTCAAAAACGAGGCAGAAGCGGGCAGCATGCGGGTCGCGGGCCGGCTTGCGTCCGAGGTGCTCGACTACATCACCCCGCACGTGAAGACCGGCGTGACCACCGGCAAGCTGAACGACCTGTGCCACGCCTACATGGTCAACGTCCAGGGGACGGTACCCGCGCCCCTGAACTACGCGCCGCCCGGCTACAAGCCCTTCCCCAAGTCCATCTGCACCTCCGTAAACCACCAGGTCTGCCATGGCATTCCGGGGGATCGCGTGCTCAGGAGCGGCGACGTGCTCAATATCGACGTCACCGTCATCAAGGATGGTTTCCACGGCGATTCGAGCCGCATGTTCCATATCGGCGAGCCGGGCATCCAGGCGCGCCGCCTCGTGGACGCGACCTACGAATGCATGTGGCGCGGCATTGCGATGGTGCGGCCCGGCGCGCAACTGGGCGACATCGGCGCCGCGATCCAGGCGCATGCCGAGCAGCAGGGCTATTCCATCGTGCGGGAATTCTGCGGCCACGGCATCGGGCGCAAATTCCACGAGGAACCGCAGGTGCTCCATTACGGCAAGCCGGGCACCGGCCTGCGCCTGGAGCCCGGCATGACCTTCACCATCGAACCGATGATCAACGCCGGCAAGTCCGCGATCCGCGAACTGGCCGACGGCTGGACCATCGTGACCAAGGACCACAGCCTTTCGGCCCAGTGGGAGCACACCGTGCTGGTCACCGGCACCGGCTACGAAGTCCTCACGGTCTCGGCCGGCTCGCCGCCACCGCCGCCGGGCCTGGCCGGCTGAGCTGCGGATGAGCGCGGCGGCAAGCGCGGGCGGCATGGCGCCAGTCGAAGCGCTGCGCGACTCGCTGCGAAAATCGCGCGCAGCGCTGCGTGATGCCTACCTTGCCGGCAAAACCCCGAACTGGCTGCTCAAGGCACACGCGCGCCTGATCGACAAGACGCTGCAGGACCTCTGGCGCGACCACGGGCCGGCGAGCGGCATGGCGCTGGTGGCCACTGGCGGCTACGGCCGTGGCGAGCTGTTTCCGTCTTCGGACGTGGACGTGCTGGTGCTGCTCGCCGGTGAACCGGCGAGTGCCGAGCGCGAGCGCCTGGAGCAACTGATCGGCCTGTTCTGGGATGTCGGCCTGGAGATCGGCCACAGCGTGCGCACGGTGGACGCCTGCGTCGAGAGCGCCCGCGCCGACATCACCATCGAGACATCCCTGCAGGAAGCCCGCCTGCTCGCGGGCAATAGCGCGCTGTTCCGCCGCTTGTCGAAAGTGCTGGCGAAATCCCTCGACCCGGTCGCGTTCCTGAAGGCGAAGAAGCTGGAGCAGGAGCAGCGCCACGCCAAGCACCGCGACACGCCCTACGCGCTCGAGCCCAATCTCAAGGAAGCGCCGGGTGGCATGCGCGACCTGCAGGTGATCCGCTGGATTGCGCGCGCCTGCGGCATCGGCAGGCACTGGCCGGACCTCGCAAGCCGCGGCCTGCTGCAGCATGGCGAGGCACAGCGCCTCGCGCGCCACGAAAGCATGCTCCAGGACCTGCGCATACGGCTGCATTACCTGGCCGGGCGCCGCGAGGACCGGATCGCCTTCGACTACCAGGACGCGTTGGCGATCCAATGCGGCTACAAGGCAAAGCCGTCGCGCCGCGCCAGCGAGCAGCTGATGCAGGCCTACTACCGCAACGCCAAGGCGATCACGCAGCTGAACACGATCCTGCTGCAGAACCTGCAGGCCCGGTTCGCGCCCGAACCCGACGCCGCGCCGCGCGTCCTGAACGAACGTTTCCAGGCGCGCGGCACGCTGCTCGAAGCCCGGCGCGAGGACCTGTTCGAGCGCGAACCGAGGACCATTCTCGAGAGCTTCCTGCTGATGCAGCAGCACAGCGACCTGCGCGGCATGAGCGCCGGCACCCTGCGCGCGCTCTGGCGCGCGCGCGGACGGCTGGATGCCCGGGTACGCCGCGACCCGCAGGCGCAACTGCTGTTCCTGCAGATCCTGCAGCAGCCGCGCGGCATCGTGCACGAGTTCCGCCGCATGAACCAGTACGACGTGCTGGGCGGCTACCTGCCCGAATTTGGACGCATCGTCGGCCAGATGCAGCACGACCTCTACCACGTCTACACCGTGGACCAGCACATCCTGATGGTGTTGCGCAACGCACGGCGCTTCACGATGCCGGAGTTCGCGTACGAATTTCCGCTCTGCAGCCAGTTGATGAGCGGCTTCGAGCGGCACTGGCTGCTCTATGTCGCGGCGTTGTTCCACGATATCGCCAAGGGGCGCGGCGGCGACCATTCCGCGCTGGGTACCCTGGACGCGCGGCGCTTCTGCAAGCGCCACGGTTTCTCCAAGGAGGACACGGACCTCGTCTCCTTCCTGGTCGAGCATCACCTGACGATGTCTTCGGTGGCGCAAAAGCAGGACATGGACGACCCCGAAGTGGCGCACGCGTTCGCAAAGAAAGTGGGCAATGAACGGCGCCTGGTTGCTCTGTATCTGCTGACCGTGGCCGACATCCGCGGCACCAGTCCCAAAGTGTGGAACGGCTGGAAAGCCAAGCTGCTGGAAGACCTGTTCCGCCTGACGCGCCGCATCCTGGCGGGCGATGCGCCGGCCCTCGACACGGCGGTCGCGGAAAAGCAGGCGGAGGCCGGGCGCCTGCTGCGGCTCTACGCGCTGTCGGACGAAGTCAAGGAGCGCTTCTGGGCCAGCCTGGATACCACCTATTTCCTGCGCCACGACGCCGCCGAGATCGCCTGGCAGACCCGCAACCTGCATTACCGGGTCGAAACCGCGATTCCTGTCGTGCGCGCGCGCCTCGCGCCTTTCGGCGAAGGCCTGCAGGTGATGATCTACACGGCGGACCGCGAGGCTCTGTTCGCGCGCATTTGCGGCTACTTCGGGCGTGCCGGATTCAATATCGTCGAGGCCAAGGTCCACACCACGCGCAACGGCTATGCGCTCGATACGTTCATGGTCATGGGCAAAGGACCCGGCGCCCACTACCGCGACATGATGGCCCTGATCGAAAGCGAACTCACCGCCGAACTGCAGTCGCAGGGACCGCTGCCGCCGCCCGGCGGCGGGCGCGTATCGCGGCGCGTGCGCCATTTTCCGATACCACCAGCAGTGGACATCCGTCCCGACGAGCGCGGCTCGTATCACTCGCTCAACATCGTCGCCAGCGACCGCCCCGGCCTGCTCTACAGCGTCGCGCGGCGGCTTGCCAGCTACGACCTTAGCGTGCATTCGGCCAAGATCAACACGCTCGGCGATCGCGCCGAGGACGTATTCCTGGTGCGGGGGTCGGCGCTGGCTGATTCGAAAGCCGTATTGAAACTCGAACAGGAATTGCTGGCAGAGCTGCAGATTTAACCGGGATTGCCGTCAGTCCTCGGCGGGCAGCTCCTGGCCAGGGAACAGTGCTTCGTTGAAGCCGAATTTCGACAGGTCGCGGATGCGCATCGGATACAGGATGCCGTCCAGGTGGTCGCACTCATGCTGCACCACCCGCGCATGGAAACCGTCGACCGTGCGCTCGAAGCGGAGGCCTTGTTCGTCGAAGCCGGAGTACCTGAGCCGCGACCACCGCGGCACCCAGCCGCGCATGCCGGGCACGGAGAGGCAGCCTTCCCATCCCTCTTCGATTTCCTCCGACAGCGGAGTGCGCATCGGATTGATCAAAACCGTGTCCGGAATTTCTTCCGCGTCCGGATACCGCGGGTTTGCCGTGACGCCAAAGATCACGACGCGCAGGCTGACGCCGATCTGCGGTGCGGCGAGGCCGGCGCCGTTGAGGTGCGCCATGGTGTCGCGCATGTCCTGCAGCAGCGAGGCCAGCTCGGGCGTGCCGAAGCGTTCGACTTCCACCGCGCGCAGCAGCAGGCGCTCGTCGCCCATCCGGAGGACTTCACGGATCATGCGTGAAGGAGGATGCAGCCAGCTTTTCGAGGATGCGCCGCACGCGCTGCATCGCCTGGTCCACCACCGCCTCGATGGCTTCGAGCGAAATGGCGCGCGCGCTGTCGCCCTTCCCCGCGGCATGGTTCGCCACGACGTTGATCGCGGCATAGTCAAGCCCGGCTTCCCGGGCCAGCGCCGCTTCGGGCATGCCGGTCATGCCGACGAGGTCGGCGCCGTCGCGTTCCATGCGCGCGATTTCGGCGGCGGTTTCGAGCCGCGGCCCCTGCGTGGCGCCGTAACAGCCGCCGTCGACGATCGCTTCGCCGACGCCCGTCGCCGCCGCAAGGATCTTCTGGCGCAGCGCGGCCGAATACGGCTCGGTGAAATCGATGTGCGTCACCTTCGCGCCCGGCCCCTCGAAGAAGGTCGAGGCGCGGCCCCAGGTGTAGTCGATGATCTGGTCCGGCACCACCAGCACGCCCGGCCCGAAATCGCGCCGGATGCCGCCGACGGTTGCGACGGCGGCGATGCGTTTCGCGCCGGCATCCTTCAACGCCTTGATGTTCGCGCGGTAGTTCACCTGATGCGGCGCGATGCTGTGGGCGTCGCCATGCCGCGCCAGGAAAATGACCTCGCTGCCGCCGATCCGGCCCAATGTGAGCGGCGCCGACGGCTCGCCGAACGCCGTGCGCACTGCGATGCGCCGCGTCTCGGTGAGGGTGGAAAGCTGCGCGAGGCCGCTGCCGCCGAGGATGGCGAGCATCAGGGTCCCCGCATCGCGCGGATCTCGGGCAGGTTGCGCCAATGACCTTTTGCATCCATGCCGCAGCCGAACACGAAGCGGTCTGGAATCCGCAGCCCGACGAAATCGGCGGCGAGGGGTTTTTCCTTCTGCAGGATTTTCTCCACCAGGACGGCACAATGAAAACTATCCGCGCCCAGTTCGAGCACCCGGCCGCGGATCGCACTCATGGTCTGACCGCCGTCGAGAATATCGTCCAGCACCAGCACGGCCCTGCCGCGCACGTTTACAGGCGGTTCGACGCGCCAGCTGATGCCGCCACCCGTGGTCGCAGCGCCGTAGCGCGTCACGTGGATGTAATCCAGATCCAGCGGCAGCCGCAACCGGGGCAGCAACTGGCCGGCAAATACCACCGCGCCGCCCATCACGGTCAGCACCAGCGGATAGCGGTCCTTGAATGTGGCCTGAATCTCGGCGGCCAGCTTGACGATGGCCGCCTCGACCTCCGCCGCGCTGGAAACGAGGTCTGAATTCTCGAGAAACGCCCAGGACTCCCGTACATCCGGCATGTCAGGATCCGCGCGTCTTGAGGAAATCGGCAAAGTCCTTGCCGCCTTCGGGGTGGCGCAGACCGAATTCCACCGTCGCCTTCAGGTATCCCAGCTTGCTGCCGCAGTCGTAGCGCTTGCCGCCGATACGCATCGCCAGCACGCGCTCGCGCGCGAGCAATGCGCTGATCGCATCGGTGAGCTGGATCTCCCCGCCGCTGCCCGGCTTGCCGGCGGCCAGCAGTTCGAATATTGCGGGCGTAAGCACGTAGCGCCCCACCACGCCCAGCGTCGAAGGCGCATCCTTGGGCGCGGGCTTTTCGACGATGGCGTGCACCTGCGTCACTTCCGCTTTCGCATCCGCGGGGCTGACGATGCCGTAACTGCCGGTCTGCTCGCGCGGCACGTCTTCCACGCCCAGCAGCGAGCATCCTTCCGCCTCGAAGCAGGTCGTCATCCGCGCCATCGTCGGCGGCACCGAGTCGATCAGGTCGTCCGCCAGCAGTACGACAAAAGGCTGGTCGCCCACGACCGGCTGCGCGCAGAGGACCGCGTGGCCGAGCCCGAGCGCTTCCGGCTGCCGGATGTAAACGCAATGGCAGCCCCTGGGCAGGATCGCCTGCACCGATTCGAGCAGCTCGCGCTTACCCTGCTCCGCCAGTTCGCGCTCGAGTTCCAGGTCGCGGTCGAAGTGATCTTCGATCGAACGCTTGGTCCGCCCGGTGATGAAGATCATCTCGGTGATGCCGGCGGCGGCGGCTTCCTCGACCGCGTACTGGATCAGCGGCTTGTCCACGACCGGCAGCATCTCCTTCGGGCTTGCCTTGGTGAGCGGCAGGAAGCGCCTGCCCAGGCCTGCCACGGGAAATACCGCCTTGGTGATTTTTCTCTGCATCCGGCTATCGCTTTCCCAGTAACTGCGTCAGGCCGTCCTCGTCCAGGACGGCGATTCCGAGCTCGCGCGCCTGCGCCAGCTTGCTGCCCGCTTCGTCTCCGGCCACGACGTAATCGGTCTTCCTCGATACGGAGCCGGCAACCTTATGTCCCCGCGATTCGATCAGTGCGCGTGCCTCGTCCCGGCTCATGCCCGCAAGAGTACCAGTGAGCACGAAGGTTTTGCCGGCGCCGGCGGGCGCTTGCGCCGCGGCCGCCCCGGTGACCGTCACGCCGCGGGCCGGATCCACCAGCCCCGCAATGACTTTGGCGTTGTGGGGCTCGTGCACGAACTTGTCGATGCTCTCCATGATCTCCGGGCCTATGCCCTCGAGCGGGACATCGAGCGGCACCTCGCCTTTTCTCTTGCGCTTCGCATTTTCCTTGCGCAGCGCTTCCTTTTCCGCCGCTAGCGCCGGCCAGGCGGCGTCCAGCAAGTGTTTCAGCGAGCCGAAATGCCGCGCCAGGATCCTGGCCACTTCCTCGCCCACGCCGGGTATGCCCAGCGCGAATACGAAGCGCGCAAGGTCCATGCTGCGCGAGCGCTGAATGCTGTCGATCACGTTCTGCGCCGACTTTTCCGCCATCCGGTCCAGCCCCGCGAGCGCATCCTTGTCCAGCTTGTAGAGGTCGGCCGGATTCTCGATCATGTCTCGGTCGACGAGCTGCTCGACCAGTTTTTCGCCGACACCCTCGATATCCATCGCGCGGCGACCGACGAAATGCAGAATCGCCTGCTTGCGCTGCGCGCGGCAATACAGGCCTCCGGTGCAGCGGGTCGCCGACTCGCCCGGCAGGCGCACGACCGGCGACTGGCACACCGGGCATTGGTCAGGCATGGAGAAGCGGTCCTCCGGCCTGCGCGGTCCCTGGGCGCGGACACCCACCACCTCCGGAATGACGTCGCCCGCGCGGCGCACGGTGACCGTATCGCCCGCCCAGACATCCTTGCGGCGCAGTTCGTCCTCGTTGTGCAGCGTGGCGTTGGTCACGGTGACGCCGCCGACCACGACCGGCGCGAGCCTCGCTACCGGCGTCAGCACCCCGGTGCGGCCCACCTGAATTTCAATTTTCTGCACTTCCGTCGCCTGTTCCTCGGCGGGAAACTTGTGCGCGATGGCGAAACGCGGCGCGCGCGAAACGAAGCCGAGCTGCTCCTGCCAGTCTAGCCGGTTCACCTTGTAGACCACGCCATCGATGGCGTAAGGCAGCTGTTCGCGCTTGGCCTGGATGCTTCCGTGAAATTCCAGCAGGCCTTCCACGCCTTGCAGGACAGCGCGCTCCTTCGATACCGGAAACCCGAGTTCGGCCAACCGGTCGAGCAGCCCGGCGTGCGTTTTCCAGCCCGCCCTGGCGGCGATTCCCACTCCGTAGGCGAAAAATCGCAGCGGCCGCCTGGCCGTAATCGCGGAATCGAGCAGCCGCAAACTCCCGGCGGCCGCGTTGCGCGGATTCGCGAACACCTTCTCCTCCGCCGCCCGTTGCCGTGTATTCAGTTTCTCGAAGTCGGCCTTGTAGAAGATGACCTCGCCCCGCACCTCGAGGTCCGCGGTGTCCGGCGCTTCTGGCAACCGCAGCGGGATCGCTCGCACCGTTCGCATGTTCGGGGTGACGTCTTCGCCCGTGGCGCCATCGCCTCGCGTCGCGCCCTGCACGAAGATGCCCTTGCGGTACGAAAGGCTGACGGCCAGGCCGTCGAACTTGGGTTCGGCCGCGTATGCCACGCTTTCCACGCCCAGCGCCTCGCGCACCCGGCGGTCGAAAGCGCGCACCTCGTCTTCTTCGAAGGCGTTTGCCAGCGACAGCATCGGCGCGCGATGTTGCACCTCCGCAAATTCAGGCAGCGGCGCCGCCCCCACACGCTGGGTAGGTGAATCCGGGCGCCTCAGGTCCGCGTGATCCTGCTCCAGCTGGACCAATTCGCGGAACCGGCGATCGTATTCGGCATCGTCGATTTCCGGATCATCCAGCACGTAGTAGCGGTGATTGTGGTGCTGGAGATCCTGGCGCAGCCGCTCGGCCCGGTCTCTGGCCTGCTTTGGCGCGCCCATCTCAGGAAAACAGGCGCAGCGCCGCCGGGCTGCCCGGCGGCAGGCCCTGCGCCTCCAGCCGGGCGCGCACGGCATCGAGTTGAACGGCGATGGCGGCGACGGCCCGTTCGTCCAGCACATTGCCGTTGTCGTCCACGATGCTGCCGCCCAGCACCGAGGCAAGCTGGTGCGCGAGCCGCGTCATGCTCTCGAACGAACGCCTGGTATCCGGCGCGCGCGTGACATCGAGCGCAAGCGAAAGCGCCTGCGGCGCCGCATCGCGCATCGTCGCAGCGGAAAAAGCCGTGCCGTCCTGGGCGGCGAGCGTGAAGAGCAGCCGCAACTCGTCGTCGCGCAGCGCGAATTTGCCGTCCCCTTCCAGGGCCAGGCCAGTCGCCTCCGCGGCGGCACGTACCTTGGTCCCCGCGAACGGGCCCCCGGTGACGTGCACGACGACCTGTATATCCGATTCGGCGCAGAATTCGTCCAGCGCGCGCGCGGCCTCGACCGCGGCGCGCATTTCGGGAGCCGATACCGTGGCGCCAACCGAAGCGGCCAGCGTTTCTACCGCGGAACGGAATTCGATCAGGTCGGCTTCGCCGACCGCGCCATCGCGGGACACCATCTGCAGCGCCGCGCGCCACGCCTTGCCGTCGGGGGATCCCGCCAGCAGCGCTCGGTGTGCATGGCGGCGTTCGATGGCTTGCCATTGCTCGTGCAGCGCGCTTCGCGTTACGGGATGCTCGGCGGCAAGCACGATGATGTAGTCGATTGCCGCATCGGGCCGTGCCGCGTCATCGGACGGCGCGACGCGCAACGCAGGACGCGGCGGCTCCGGCACAAAATCCTGCCCGTCGGCGGAGCCGGAGGGCTTCATCAGGACATCCGAATGGCCGGACCGGAACGCGCGTTCCGTCGAGTGCCTGGCGCGGCGCTCCTGGACGCGGTTATAGATCAGGACGCCGGCCACCACCATTGCGCCGATCGCCAGCAGCCCAATTTGCAATTCGCTCATGGCCGGGTCATCTGCGCGACTGGGCCGCCCAAGCGGGGCTCAGGCGGCGAGTTCCTCCCGGATCCGCAGCGCCTCGTCGATATCCACCGCGACCACCCGGGATACGCCCGATTCGGGCATCGTCACGCCGATCAGCTGGGTCGCCATCTCCATCGTGATCTTGTTGTGGCTGATGAACAGGAACTGCGTTTGCGCCGACATCTTGCGTACCAGTTCGCAGAAGCGCGCGGTATTGCTGTCATCCAGCGGCGCGTCCACCTCGTCCAGCAGGCAGAACGGCGCCGGATTGAGCTGGAACATCGCGAACACGAGCGAAATCGCGGTCAGCGCCTTCTCCCCGCCGGAGAGCAGGTGGATGCTGGTATTGCGCTTGCCCGGCGGATGCGCCATCACCTGCACGCCGGCGTCGAGTATTTCTTCGCCGGTCATGACCAGTTTCGCCTCGCCGCCGCCGAACAACACCGGAAACAGCGAACCGAAATGGCGGTTGACGCTCTCGAATGTCTGCCGCAGCAGCTCGCGTGTCTCGCGGTCGATGCGCCGGATCGCGTCCTCGAGCGTCTTGATCGCCTCTTCGAGGTCGGCCGACTGCGCATCCAGGAAGCCTTTGCGTTCGCGCCCGGTCGCCAGCTCGTCCAGCGCGGCCATGTTCACCGCGCCGAGCTCGTTCACCGACTGGGTGAGCCGCGTGATGTCGCCCTGCAGCGCCGAGGGCCTGGGCGCATCCTCGGAGGCCGCGGCCAGGCGGGCCTCGTCCGCGCTGGCATCCTGCAATTGCAATTCGTACTGGTCGTGGTTGATCTGCGCCGCCTGCTCCTTCAGGCGCAGCTCGTTGATGCGCTCGCGCAGCGGTGCGATCGAGTGCTCCACCCTGAGCCGTTCTTCCTCCAGCGTGCGCAGCGCGCCTGCGGCGACCTCGACCGTTTCGCGCGCGCCGGCCAGCGTCTTCTCGCACCCGATCCGCGTCTCGGCGGCGGCATCCAGGGCGCTGCGCACCGCCGGCACCGGATCCACCGCCAGTTCGCCGGTGAGGCGCGCCACTTCCACCTCCGCGTGCCCGATCTGCTGGTCGATCATGCGCACCGAACTGTCGATCTCCGCGATCTTCGCGGAGACCTCGCGCTCCCCGAATGCAGCATCGTGCGCTTCGCGCTCGGCCTGCTGCGTGCGGATGCGCTGGTCGGCGAGCGCCGTCTCGGCCGCCACGTAACTCTCGCGGATGACCTCCAGCTGCCGCTTCGCCTCGCGAATTTCATCGCCAATGAGCACTGCGGCGGCCTGCGCCCCGGTCAGCCGCGCGGTATCGCGCGCCGACTCCTCGCGCACGCTGCCGGTTTCCTCGCCGATCTGCGCCGTGCGCTCGCGATACCGTTCCAGCGTCTGGCCCAGCTTCAATGCCTCGATCTGCGCATCGTGCTTTTCCTGCTGTTTCGCGACGACCGTTGCGCGCACCAGTTCGAGCGCCGCCGTGCGTTCCGCGAGCTGGCCTTCGATGCGCCTCGCCTCGGTGCAAGAAATTTCCGCGTTGAGCGCCAGGCCACGGCAGCGCTCCTCCAGGCTTTCGATTTCGGATTGGCGCGCGAGGATCCCGGCATCGGCCGGATCCGGCGCGTGGAAGCTGGTCGTATGCCGCGTGAACTGGTCGCCCTCGCGATTCACCAGTGTCACACCGGCGGGAATCGCGGCGCGCTGATTCGCCGCAGGCGCCCCCTCGATCGCATGGACGCCGGCGAACCAGTCAGCCAGCGCGCCGGCGAGCCTGCCGTCCACGGCGTGCACCTTGCTCTGCAGCGGCGTATGCCCAGGCAGCACGGCGGCGGCCGCTGCCGCGCCATAGCCGAACAGGCTGGCCTTTACCGGCGGCCGGTCGGCCCCCAGTGGCGAGCTGTCTTCCAGTTCGAGCGCATGCAGGCGTTCCCGCAGGACGGATTCCACCGCCGTTTCCCAGCCGTGGTCGATGCGGATCTTCTGCCAGAAGCGCGGCAGCGCCGCGAGTTGGTGGCGCGCGAGCCATTCGTGCAGCGGCGCTTCTTCCTCGGCCGCGGCCTGGACCTGCTTCAGGGTGGCGAGCTGCGCATCGGCCGCGGTGTGCTCCCGGCTGGCCTGCGCATCGGCTTCGGCGGCCGCGGCGCTCGTTACCGTCAGCGTCTCTGTCTCCGCCTGCAGGGTATCGATGCCGGCCTGCGCTTCGACCAGCGCCCGGTCCAGCAGCACGACGCGCTCGCTGGCGGCGTGCATGCCGGCGGCATCGGGCTCGGCAAGCGATTGCAACTCGGCCTCCAACCGCACGCGCCGCTGCGCGAGCGACTGCAGGCTGCCTTCGAGGTGCACGGCCTTCTGCTGCTCGAGCAGCAGGCGGCTCTCCGCCTGCAGCAGCTTGCTGCGCGACTCGTTCAGCTGCTCCTGCGCAGTGCGGTAGGCGCGCTCGGACTCCGGCAGACGGGTGTTCTCCGCCGCCAGTCGGGCCTGCGCATCCGCGACGCGTTGCTTCGCGCCGCCGGAGCGTGCCGCCCACATGTGCAGCGCCTGGGTGAGTTGCGAACGCTGCTCCCGCCAGGACGCGAGTTGCACCCTGCGCTCGGTGTGCTGGCTCTCCAGGCGGTTGCGGGTCTCTTCCACATGCCGCAATTCGGATTCGTGCTTCGCCACCTCGGCGTTCGCCGCATACACGGCGGCCTGCGCGGCGTTGAGTCCGTCGCCCGAGGCGAAATGCGCGGCGCGCGCGACTTCCAGCCGGCTCTCCACGTGCCGCAGCTGCGCCGTGCCCTCCTCGACCGCGGTGCCGACGCTGGCGATCTCTTTCGCATGCTTCTCGCGCTCGGCGGCCGCGTCCCTGCGCCGCAGGTACCAGAGCAGCTGCTGCTTGTGCTGCAGCTCCTGCTGCAGTTCCTTGTATTGCGAGGCGATCTTCGCCTGGCCTTCGAGTTTCTCGATCTGCGCGCCCAGTTCGGCCCGGATGTCGGAAACGCGGGCCAGGTTCTCGCGCGTATCGGCGAGGCGGTGCTCGGTTTCCTTGCGCCGCTCCCGGTAGCGCGAGACGCCGGCGGCTTCCTCGAGGAACACCCGCAGCTCCTCGGGTTTCGCCTCGATCACCCTCGATATCATTCCCTGTTCGATGATCGCGTAGGCGCGCGGCCCAAGGCCGGTGCCCAGGAACAGGTCGGTGATGTCGCGGCGCCGGACGTGCGTGCCGTTGATGAAATAGGACGACTCGCCATCGCGCTGCAGCACCCGCCGCACCGACAGCTCCGCGTACTGCGACCACTGCCCCGCGGCGCGCCCCAGGGAATTGTCGAAATTGAGCTCGACGCTCGCGCGCGCCAGCGCCTTGCGGTTGCCCGAGCCGTTGAAGATGACGTCCTGCATCGATTCGCCGCGCAGGGCGGAGGCGCGCGACTCGCCCAGCACCCAGCGCACGGCGTCAATGACGTTCGATTTGCCGCATCCGTTCGGGCCGACGATGCCGACCAGCTGGCCGGGGACGTGGATGGAGGTGGGATCGACGAAGGATTTGAAGCCGGCGAGCTTTACCTGGGTGAGGCGCACGTAACGAAGCGTTTTCCTGGCGTTTTCGAATTTTGAAAATGATACCATTCGGGCGCGCATTTTCCGTCGCAATTTCCGAGCTTTTTCATGGCCACGCGCCCGAACAAACGCCTGCAGACCTTTGTCAATCCGTCGCCGCGGCGCGACTACCGGATTTGCATGGAAATTCCGGAATTCACCTGCCTGTGCCCGATGACCGGGCAGCCGGATTTCGCGACGCTGTCGCTGGAATACATCCCGGACCGCCTGTGCGTCGAGCTCAAGTCCCTGAAGCTGTATGTCTGGTCGTTTCGCGATCAGGGCGCCTTCCATGAAGCCGTCACCAACCGGATCCTGGAAGACCTTGTGAAAGCGACGCATCCGCGCTACATGCGCCTCACCGCCAAGTTCAACGTGCGCGGCGGCATCTACACCTCCATCGTTGCCGAGCACAGGAAACGGGGCTGGAAAGAAAAAGCTTGAATCCGCGTGACTATAATGTGCTGGTCGATCCGGGCAGCTTCCTCGCGCGCGAAGCGCAAGGGGAGAATCCCGGCAGAAACCACGTACGGTTTGCGAAGACACTATGAAAACCATCATCGAGGAAGCCTGGGAAAACCGCAGCTCGCTCGGCCCGGCCAATGCGCCGAAGGCCCTGTGCGAGGCCATCGAGGTAGTCATCGCCGGGCTCGATTCCGGCAAGCTGCGCGTGGCGGAAAAAGCCGGCGGCGAATGGATCACGCACCAGTGGATCAAAAAGGCAGTGCTGCTTTCGTTCCGCCTCGAGGACAACCGCGTGATGGAGGGCGGCGCGACACGCTACTACGACAAGGTTTCGTCGAAATTCGAATCCTTTAATGAAGAGAATTTCAAAAGCGGCGGATTTCGGGTGGTTCCTCCCGCGATGGCCAGGCGCGGCTGCTACATCGCGAGGAACGCGGTGCTGATGCCCTCCTACGTCAACATCGGCGCCTACGTGGACGAAGGCACCATGGTCGATACCTGGGCCACGGTCGGCTCCTGCGCGCAGATCGGCAAGAACGTCCACCTCTCCGGCGGCGTGGGAATTGGCGGCGTGCTCGAGCCGCTGCAGGCCAACCCGACCATCATCGAGGACAACTGCTTCATCGGCGCGCGCTCCGAGGTCGTCGAGGGCGTCATCGTCGAGGAGAACAGTGTGCTGTCGATGGGCGTGTTCATCGGCCAGAGCACCAAGATCTTCAACCGGGAAACCGGCGAAGTCCTCTATGGCCGCGTGCCCGCGGGCTCGGTGGTAGTGGCCGGTACGATGCCCTCGGCGGGCCGCAGCGGAGCTCCGCAGTGCTCCCTCTATTGCGCGGTCATCGTCAAGCAGGTGGACGCCAGGACCCGCGCCAAGACCAGCCTGAACGATCTCCTGCGCGGAGATTAGGGACTAAACTAGCAGGTCGTCAGAAGTAAGGGGAAGCACATGTCCGCGATGAAGCGCCTGTTCCAGCTGATGTCCGATAAGAAAGCGTCGGATATTTTCCTGTCGGTCGGTTCGCCCATCAACATCAAGATCAACGGCGTCGCCATGCCGGTCAACCAGACCCTGCTGAACGCCGACGCGGTCAAGACGCTGCTCTATGAGGTGCTGAACGAAAAGCAGATCAAGGAATACGAAGAGGAAATGGAGCTGAACACCGCCTTCGCGCTCGAAGGCGTGGGCGCATTCCGGATCAGCGCATTCCGCCAGAAGGGCTCGCCCGCAGTGGTGGTGCGCTTCATCCCTGGCAGCGTGCCGAAGTTCGACACGCTCGGGCTGCCGGATATCCTCAAGGAAATCATCATGCAGAAGCGCGGCCTGATCCTGATGGTCGGCGCGACGGGGTCGGGCAAGTCGACTTCCCTTTCTGCGATGCTCGACCTGCGCAACGAGCAGAAATCGGGCCACATCCTGACCCTGGAAGACCCGGTCGAATTCATGTTCACGAACAAGAAATCGATCGTCAACCAGCGCGAAGTCGGCACCGACACCAAGAGCTTCGAGGTCGCCCTGAAGAATGCCCTGCGACAGGCGCCCGACTGCATCCTGATCGGCGAGATCCGCGACAAGCAGACCATGGGCATGGCGCTCGCCTACGCGCAGTCGGGCCACCTGGCGCTCGCCACGCTGCACGCCAACAACAGCTATCACGCCATGAACCGGATCATCAGCTTCTACCCGCTGGAAAACCGGCCGAC
>JBDTRO010000169.1:0-3969 GCA_039931635.1 Betaproteobacteria bacterium
GGATCGCCGACCGCTTCGGGCTGCCGATGCAGTACATCCGCAAGAAGCCCAAGGGCTTCGGCCGCAACGCGCAGATCGAGGGCGACATCCGCGCGGGGGCGAGGACCCTGCTGGTGGAAGACCTCACCACCGACGGGCGCTCGAAAATCAATTTCTGCAAGGCGCTGCGCGACGCCGGCGCCGTGGTCGACCACGTGTTCGTCAATTTCTACTACGACATATTCCCCGAATCGAAGAAAGTGATGAGCGAGCTCGGCGTGCGTCTGCACCATCTCGCGACCTGGTGGGACGTGCTGCGCGTGGTCAAGCAGGGCAATTACCTGGCTTCGAAGCAGATCGGCGAAGTCGAGAAATTCCTCAACGCTCCCGCCGAATGGTCCGCCGCGCACGGGGGCGCATCGAGCTTTCCTTCCGCTTGAAGGTCGTAACCCTTAACGTCAACGGCATCCGGTCCGCCGCGAAGAAGGGCCTGTTCCCCTGGCTCGCTGCGCAGAAGGCGGATGTCATCTGCCTGCAGGAAACCAAGGCGCAGGAAGCGGACCTCGAGGGCGGGCCGTTCGAGATCAAGGGTTTCGAGCGGCACCTGCACTCCGCGCAGAAAAAAGGTTACGCCGGCGTCGCGCTCTACACTCGCCGCAAGCCGGGCTCCGTGGTGATGGGTTTCGGCGTCAAGGAATTCGACGACGAGGGCCGGTTCCTGGAAGGGAGTTTTGGCAAGCTGTCGGTGATCTCGCTCTACCTGCCATCCGGCTCGGCGGGGCCGCATCGCCAGGCGTCGAAGTTCCGATTTCTGGACAAATTCATCCATCACCTGAAAAAACTCAAAGACAGTGGCCGCGAGATCATCCTCTGTGGCGACTGGAACATCGCGCACAAGGAAATCGACCTCAAGAACTGGCGCAGCAACCGGAAAAATTCCGGTTTCCTGCCCGAAGAGCGCGACTGGCTGACGAAGGTGTTCGACGAAGTGCGCTTCGTGGACGTGTTCCGGCGCCTGAACACCAGGCCCGACCAGTACACTTGGTGGTCCAACCGAGGCCAGGCCTGGGCGAAGAACGTGGGCTGGCGGATCGACTATCACATCGCCACGCCGGGCGTGGCGGCGACCGCGCAGCGCGAGTCGATCTACCTGAAGAAACGCTTCAGCGACCACGCGCCGCTGATCATCGACTACCGCTGGAAGTTATAAACCCGGGCTGGGTGGCCGGGGCGCGGCGCTGAACGCGACGAAGCGCTGCCACCAGCCATTCGCGCCGCGGTACAGGCGCCACAGCGACCAGGCGCGGGCGAGCCAGGTAACAGCGCGCCGCGGCCGCAGGGCAACGAGCAGCGCGACGCCGGCGATGACGGCCAGCGGGTGATTGCGGGCTTCGGCCACTGCGCGGCGCGCCGTCTTGAGGAGCGAGACAGCCAGCGCGGCCGCGCCATCGGCGGGCGCCAGCAGGGCGTTGATCGCCGCGCGCTCTTCCTGCGCTTGCGCCACAAGGCGCGCCCGGTTCTCAGCCACGGCGAGGAGGCGTTCGCGCATCATGGCCCGCGCTTCATGGTCTGCGCATCACGGTCCAGCCAGCGTGTCCCGGTCGCGCTCCAGTTCGGCGAGCGTCGCGGCAAGAAGCTTCGGACGTTCGCGCATGCGCAGTCGCGCGAACAGCGCGGCGCCGGTACCAATGGCGACGAACAGCGCCGCCAGCAGTCCTGCCGCCAGCACACGGTTCGAATCCCAGAACAGGAGCACGACCAGAATCGCGGCGAACACCAGCGCGACTCCGAGGAAGAAAAGCGCCACGGTGAGCCAGATCAGGATCTCGATCAGGCGCAGCGCCTGCTCTTCCAGCTCGGTGGCGGCGAGTCGCGTCCGCGTCAGGGCGAACGACAGCAACGTGCGCGCAAGCTCCCGGACCGGGCCTAGCATGGAATGATTTCCCGACACCTGTCGTTAGCAGGACGGGCCGAAGCCCGTTCAGGCGGGCGCGGGATCAGCGGCGGCTGATGAGGATGCCGAGCAGCAGGCCGGCGCCGGCGGCGATGCCGACCGCTTTCCACGGATGCTCGTGGACGAACTCGTCGGTCGCCTTGGCGGCTTCCTTGGTCTTCTCGAGCAACGCGCGTTCGGCTTCGGTGAGCTTCACCTTGGCGGAGGCGAGCGACGCCTGGATGCGCTCGCGCGCGGCGGCGACTTTCTCGCCCGCCTGCGACGCGGTGGCGCGCAGCAGTTCCTCGGCGTCGGCGACCACTACCTTGAGGTCGGAGACCAGTTTCTCTTTGGAGACATCGACAGATTGAGCGCTCATGTCCGGACTTCCTGACTGTACTTGGGGGAGGAGGAGGCTACCAATATTTGCACCTGCTGGCAACGAAAAACGATGCCCATTCATAGGGCGGGTAACATGGCGCCCCGATGGCGCTCGCCGACTACACCGCAGCGTTCCGCAGCCGGAAAATCGGCCTGCTGCTGCTGCTGGGATTTGCCTCCGGCCTGCCGCTTGCGCTGACCGCGGGCACGCTGCAGGCCTGGCTCGCCGCCGAGAACGTAGACATCGTGGCAATCGGTTGGTTCGCGCTCGTCGGCCAACCCTATACCTACAAGTTCCTCTGGGCGCCGCTCATGGACCGTTACGTGCCGCCTTTGCTCGGGCGGCGCAGGGGCTGGCTGCTCGTCACGCAGGTATTGCTCGCGGCGGCGATCGCCTTCATGGGCACGCTCACACCCGCGGATTCGGTGTGGCTGCTGGGCGCGACCGCGCTTACGGTGGCGTTCCTGTCGGCCTCACAGGACATCGTCTTCGACGCGCTGCGCGCCGACTGGCTGGAGCGCGACGAGCGCGGCGCCGGCGCAGCGGTGTCGGTATTCGGCTACCGGATCGCGATGCTGATCTCCGGCGCGGGCGTGCTGATCCTCGCAGACCAGTGGCTGGGCTGGCACGCGGCCTATTGGCTGATGGCCGCGCTGATGGGCGTCGGCATGATCGCGACCTGGTTCGTGGTCGAGCCCGAAATCAAGGGCGGCGCGCCGAAAACACTGGACGCGGCGGTGGTGCAGCCGTTCGCCGAGTTCTTCACGCGCCAAGGCGCTGTCGCCTTGCTGCTGCTGGTTGTCCTCTACAAACTTGGCGACGCTTTCGCCGGCAACCTCACCACTACCTTCCTCCTGCGCGGCCCGGGTTTCTCGCTGACCGAGGTAGGCGCGATCAACAAGGGCTTCGGCCTCGCCGCCACCATCTTCGGCGCGCTTGCGGGCGGTGCGCTGATGGCCAAGATGCGCCTGTACCGGGCGCTGCTCCTGTTCGGCGCGCTGCAGGCGTTCACCAACCTGGGTTTCATGCTTCTTGCCGCGAGCGGCAAAAGCTACCCGCTGATGGTGACGGTGATTGGCCTGGAGAACCTTTGCGGCGGCATGGGAACCGCCGCCTACGTCGCACTATTGATGGCGCTTTGCGACCGGCGCTTCTCCGCGACGCAGTACGCGCTGCTGAGCGCGCTATCTGCCGTGGGCCGCGTTTATGTCGGGCCGGTCGCCGGCTACCTGGTCGCCGGCTTCGGCTGGATCCAGTTCTTCTTCTTCACCTTCCTGATTGCGCTGCCCGGCCTCGCGCTGCTGGTCTGGATGCGCGCGCGCATCGACGCGCTGGACGAAACACCACCTGCTTGACCGCTGGATTTATGCGACATCCAGCAGGGCCCGAGGATTCCGCTGCGCGATCAGGAGCAGCGTACGCGCAGCGCCTGACGGAGCGCGACGGCCTTGCTCCCATTCCTGGAGCGTGCGTACGGAGACGCCGAGAAGCCGGGCAAATCGGGATTGGGAAAGACCGGTACGCTCGCGAACGGAGGACACCGAAGGGATGTTGATAACGCGACCAAGCTCGCCGCGCTTGATCTCGCGGATGCCTTCAAGAATCTCAAGGCCGATATTTCGTTTTGCCTTAGCCATCGATTTCCTCCTTGATCTTGCGCAGAACGTGGGCGGGA
>JBDTRO010000170.1:0-2741 GCA_039931635.1 Betaproteobacteria bacterium
CCGGAAGGATCTCTGCAGCAGAAGCAATTCTTTTCCGCGCTGGAGGCCTGCCTGCACGCGCTGCCGGAGCGCACTGCCCGCGCCTTCATGATGCGCGAGCACCTCGGCCTCGAGACGTCAGAAATATGTAAGGAACTCGGGATCACCGCGACCCATTGCTGGGTGATGCTGCACCGCGCACGCATGGCATTGCGCCTGTGCCTCGAAACCAACTGGTTCGCCAAGTAATGTTGCTGTCCTGCAAGGAAACGACCCGCCTGCTGTCGCAAGGCGAAGACCGCAAGCTCGGGTTCGGCGAGCGGGTCGCGCTACGCGTGCATCTGGCGATCTGCGATGGCTGCCGCAACGTGAACACGCAATTCCGGTTCCTGCGTCTCGCCGTGAAAGAACTGGCCCGGGATGGAACCGACTGAGTCGCATTGCGCGGCCTGTGGCGCAGCGTTCACCTGCGGCATGCAGGCTGGACAGGAACCCTGCTGGTGCGCATCACTCCCCGCACTCGAGCCGGTCCCGGGCCGCGGATGCCTGTGCAAATCATGTCTCCTCGATGAGCTGCGGGCGGCCCGCTAGCGTAAACACTAGCAAGCCCAGAAGGGCGACGGTGCAAACGATCATCGGACCCGAAGGCAGATCGAACGCGAGTGACGCAAGTAAGCCAATGGCATAGCCGAGCGCACCGATTGAATAACCCCTCAACAGCCGCTGACGGCGCGAATACCAGGTGGCGAGCGCCGGAACAACCAGGGTGATGAACACAAGGAACAGTCCCACCAGTTGGACGGAGATCGTGACCACGCAGGCGAAGATCGCGTAGAACCCGATCCTGCCGAGCCGCTCGCCGCCACCGAACCACAGCGCGAGGCTCGCGGCGTAGGCGATCGCCACGAGCGGCAACTGCGCCGGATTGACCCAGAGGATCTGGCCGACCAGCAGGTCCTTGAGGTGCTCGCCGCCGTGCGGATTCTTCGCCAGCACCAGCGCCGCCACGCTCGATGCCAGCACGAAGACGACGCCGATGATCGCCTCCTGCACTTCGGGCCAGCGCCGCTCCGTCCAGGTGAGCAGCAGCGCGCAGGCGAGCGCCGCCGACAGCGCGACCACCTGCACCGCCGCGCCAGTCGGCTCCCAGCCGAGCGCATCTGCGAGGATTACGCCCACGCCGGCCACCTGCGCGACCGCAAGGTCGATGAACACGATGCCGCGTTCCAGCACCTGCATGCCGAGAGGAACGTGGGTGGCGGTCACCAGCAACCCCGCGAGGAGCGCCGGCCAGAGGATCGCGAGCGACGCGGCGTCGAGGTTCATTTGATCACCGCAAGCAGGCGGGCAAGCGTGTCGTCGAAAAGGCCGAAAAGATCCCGGGCTTTCTCGTTGCCGCCGACCGTGAACGGCATCATCACCGCGGGGATCCCGGTCCGTTCCGCCAGGAATTGCGCCGCTCTCGGATCGTTGTACGGCGCATAGACGATGATTTTCGCCGGCGCGCGCTTCATCTGTTCCACCAGGCCGGCGAGGTGCGATGGCGTCGGCGGGATGCCCGGCTTCGGCTCGAGACTGCCCGCTTCCAGCATTCCCATCCAGCGGATGAAGTAGGAAAAATCCTTGTGGTGGATGATCACGGGCACGCCCTTGAGCCGCGCGCCTTCGCGCTCCCAGCGCTGTATCGCCGCCTGCCAGCGCTCCTGAAACGATACCGTACGTGACTTGTAGGCAGCCGCATTGCCGGGATCGAGCTGCGCCAGGCGTTCGGCGACCGCGTCGGCGACCTTGGCGATATTGCGCGCGTCCGTGTGCACGTGCGGATTGCCTCCGGCGTGGATGTCGCCCTGCGACCGGTCGAGGAATTTCGGGATTTCGAGCCTGACCACGAGTTGCGACGCTTCGAGATAGCCCGGCGAACCCGGCTGGATGCGATTGTTGCCCGATTGCGCAAGCAGCACCGGCAACCACCCCGTTTCGAGCTCGGAGCCGGAACAGATCACCAGATCGGCAGAGCGGGTACGCGCGATCAGGCTGGGGCGCGCCTCTATCCGGTGCGCATCCTGCAGCGCGGTGGTGGCTGAATAGACGGCAGCCTTGTCCCCGGCCAATTCCTGCGCCAACGCGGCCCATTCGGGTTCGCAGGCGAAGATATTGAGCGCGGCAAGCGCGTGCAACGGCGACAGGCACAATCCAATTGCTGCCAAACCTCTCAAATTCCTCGTCATTTCCATCTCCTAGAACTTGTGCGCGCCGTGCGCGCCCAGGCTCATGATGTATTGCAGGAAGACCTGATTGTCGGCCTCGCCCAGGCGCGAGTAGTCGCGTGCGAGTTGCAGCCTCCAGCGGCTGAATTCGCTCGGGCTCCAGTCGAGCATCACGGTGCTGCGTTTGGGGTTGTAGGCGCCGAAGATCGGGAAATCCGCCGCCGTGAGCGCACCCGAGTCGACCAGGCCGATGCTTGTCGTACCCGCGTTCAGCCGGTCCTGGCGATATCCAACGCGCCATTGCGGCATGAACTGGTAGACGCCTTGCGCGTACCACCCCGACTGCTTCGAGCGGTAGCTGCCGCTCTGCGTGCCGAAAGATGCCGCCTGCGTATCGTAGGTCAGGCTGCCGCTCTCGGTGCGGCGAAAATATTCACCCTGCAGCTTCAGGTTGCTGTGCGTCGGATTTCCGTTCGGCGACCATTTCAGGACGCCGTCCAGCACCCAGAGACGGGACCTGCCACTGATGCTGTTGCTCACGCCGGTACCGGTCGA
>JBDTRO010000171.1:0-3498 GCA_039931635.1 Betaproteobacteria bacterium
GAGGCGAACAGCAGGTTCACCTGGCCCGACATCAGGTCGAGCATCGCCGGGCCGCCGCCCTTGTACGGGATGTGCGTCCATTTCGTGCCCGTGGCGGCCTGGAAAATTTCCGCCGTCAGGTGCGGCGAACCGCCGCTGCCGGAACTGGCGTACGTCACCAGGCCGGGCTTGGCCTTCGAGTAGGCGATCAGTTCCTTGACCGAGTTGGGCGCGAACGCCGGGCTCGCCATCAGCACGAACGGCAGTTCGCATACGAGCGAGACCGGCGTGAACGCGGTTTCAGGGTTGTACGGCAGCTTCGTATAGAGTGCCGGGTTGATGGAAGTGATGCCCACGTTGGCGATCAGCAGCGTGTAGCCGTCCGGCTTCGCTTTCGCCACCACGTCCGTGCCGAGGATGCCACCCGCGCCGCCGCGGTTCTCCACGATCACCGACTGGCCCCACTTCTGCGTCAGCCGCGCCGCTATCGTGCGCGCCGTGATGTCCGTGCCGCCGCCCGGCGCGAACGGCACGATGAAGGTGACCGGCTTCGACGGCCACGCCTGCGCGAACGCTCCGGTGGCAGCGGCAAACAACGCAATCGATGCCAAAAACCGTACTGACCTGACCATGGATCTTCCCCCCGTCCCGTGATATCGCGTTTTACCACGTTCACGTCGGCATCCATTCGACCGCCTGATGAAGGCGTTCGAGGCCGCGCTCTAGGCCTGGGATGCCTCCCGTTTCCGCACGCGCTGCCGCCAGATCGCGACCAGCGCCAGGGCGACCGCCAGTACCACCGGGCCGATGATGACGCCCGAGGCGCCGAAGGCATACAGCCCGCCCAGGATCGAGACGAACACCGGCACGATGTGCACGTCCATCCGGCCTTTGAGGATCGCCGGCTTGAGCAGGTTGTCGATGAGCCCGATCACGAGGAAACCCCAGGCGGCGAGCAGCGCCGCCTGCCCCGGCTGGCCCTGCACCAGGAGGTAGGCCGCGGCGGGCCCCCAGATGATCGCGGTGCCGGCCACCGGCACGATCGAGGTGACGGCCATCGCGCTACCCCACAGCAGCGGCGCATGCAGCCCCAGCCACCAGAACATTAACGCGCCAAGCGCGCCCTGCACCAGGCACACCGCCAGCGTGCCGTAGAGGATGGCGTGGATCGTGTCGTGCACGTTGCGGAACACCGAGCCTGCTTCGCCCGCCGACAGCGGCAGCAAGCGGCGCAGCGCGCCCAGCATTTCGTCCTTGTCGCGCAGGAAGAAAAACAGCAGGAACAGGGTGACGCCCACGCCGACGCCGAACTGCAGCGATTCGGACATCACCGTCTGCACCACCCTCGGCACGTGCTCGGAGAGCTTGCCAAGCTGAGTGCGCAGATCGGCCACTTCGTCGATCCAGTCCACGGCCGCGGAGAAGCGCGGGTTGCGCTCGAGCAGCCCGCGCCAGCTGCCGTCCTTCACGCTCGCCTGCACCCGCGTGGCCGCCGCCACCGCCTCGATCGCGATCCGGCTGCCCGCCAGCGTCGCCGGCACGAGCAGCGTCAGTACCACCAGCAGCGTCGAGAGCGCCGCGGCCAGCGACTTGAACCGGACGCGGCGCAAGAGCATGGCGTGAAAGGGATGTGAGACCACCGCGAAGGCCAGCGCCCAGGCGATCGGCGCGATGAGCGGCGCGGCGAGCAGCCAGCACAGCCACGCGACGATCGCCGCGAACGCGCCGAAGGCAAGCGCCCGCGCGCGCTCGGGCGTCAGCCAGCTTGCTTCGTTATCCTGGGCCACCTGGAATCCGGCTTGCTTCAGAGCGAACCGGCCGCCGCCGTATCGCAATCCTGCGGGCGGCCCGAATCCAGGCCGCGCTTCAGCCAGCGCACGCGCTGCGCGGACGAGCCGTGCGTGAACGCTTCGGGCACGACCCTGCCCCGGCTCTGCTTCTGCAGGCGGTCGTCGCCGATCGCACTCGCGGCATTGATCGCCTCGGCGGCGTCGCCCGGATCGAGCTGCTTCATCGCGCCGGCGCGATTGCCCCAGACGCCCGCGTAGCAATCGGCCTGCAGCTCCATGCGCACGGAGGCTTGATTGGATTCGGTCGGTCCGGCGCCGGTGAGCTTCTGCACGTGGTGGCCGACTTCGTGCGCGATGACGTAGGCCTGCGCGAAATCGCCCGGCGCGCCCAGGCGCGCCCGCAGGTCGCGAAAGAACGCGAGGTCGATGTAGAGCTTCTCGTCGCCGGGACAATAGAACGGGCCCATCGCCGATTGCGCCACACCGCAGGCCGAGCGAACCTGGCCTTCGAACAGGACCAGGGTCGGCGGCCGGTACTGGCTGCCCGATTGCTGGAACGCCTTGTCCCACACGGATTCGGTGCTGCCCAGCACCCTGGAGACGAACTGGCCCATCGCATCCGCTGGCGCGCCCCTGGGCGCCGCCTGGGAAGATTCGCCCCGGGTCGTCATCTGCTGCGCGACGTTGAGCGCGGTACTTGGGTCGAAGCCGAGGAAATACGCGACCACGGCGATCGCGATGCCGCCGATCCCCAGCCCTCCGCCCAACCGCATGCCGCGCCGGTCCTCGACGTTGCTGCTCGGCTCCTGATCGCCTAACTGCATGTCCTCAAGTTAGGGCAACCGGCGGGAATCGACTGTGCGTCAGCGAACCAAGCGCCGTCCCGGGGAATTGCATCGTTCACCCTTTTGGGTTAATGTAATGCCCATAGACCTCGACGACACGCTGATCGCGCTTGCAGACGGGACGCGCCGCGGCATCCTGAAGCGCCTGGCGGGCGGCGATGCGCGCGTGACCGAAATCGCGGCACCGTTCGACATCTCGCTCAACTCGGTCTCCAAGCACATCCGCATCCTGGAGCGCGCGGGCCTGGTGCGCCGGAGGATCGAGGGGCGCGACCATTTCCTCTCGCTGGACGCGGCGCCGCTGGACGCCACCGCCGCCTGGCTGCAACGCGAACGCGCGGCGTGGACCGTTCGCCTGGACAAGCTCGAAGCCGCGCTGCGCGCGGAAGACGCCATCGAAAAAGCCAAAAACAGGAGAAAACCATGAACGACGACGCACGCGCCACGCTGATCAAGCCTTCCACCATCCGCTTCGAGCGGCTGCTGCCCGGGCCGCTCGAGCGCGTCTGGGCCTACCTCACCGAATCGAAGCAGCGCGCCACCTGGCTCGCCGCGGGCGAGTTCGACCTGCGCGTAGGCGGCAAGATCGAATTGATATTCGAGAACGACAAGCTTACGGACGACGTGCCCAGGGGCGCGACGACGCGCAGGTTCGAGGGCCGGATCACGCGCCTGGAGCCCCTGCGCGCGCTCGGCCACACCTGGGACTGGGACGGCAAGGACTCGGAAGTGCTCTACGAGCTCACGCCGAAGGGCAAGGACGTGCTGCTCACCATCCAGCACCGGCTGCCGGAAGACCGCGGGCTCACCATCGGCGTGGGCGCAGGCTGGGTCACGCACGCCGGCATCCTCGCCGACCGGCTCAACGGCGTGAAGGCGCGGCC
>JBDTRO010000172.1:0-3114 GCA_039931635.1 Betaproteobacteria bacterium
AGGCGCTCGCTATTGAAGTTGCGCATGATGGCGCGAAAGCCGGCGTTCTCTTCGCCGATCAGGTTGGCCGCGGGCACGCGGACGTTGTCGAAGTGCAGGCTGGCGGTATCCGAGCACCACCAGCCCATCTTCTTCAACGGCGCGCGCGTGAAGCCCGGCCGGTCGCGCTCGATCAGCAGCAGCGATACGCCGGCGGCGCCTGGCCCGCCTGTGCGCACCGCGACGGTAACGTAGTCGGCGCGCATGCCGGAGGTAATGAAGGTTTTCTCGCCGTTGACGATGTACTCGCCGGCCTCCTTTCTTGCGGAAGTCTTCAGGCTGGCGACATCGGAGCCGCCGCCGGGTTCGGTGATGGCGAGTGCGCTGATTTTCTCGCCGGCAAGGATCGAGGGCAGCACGCGGCGCTTCAACTCCTCGCTGCCCACGGCGGCGATCGGCGGCGCGCCGATGGTGTGCGAGAAGAGGCTCGCGGAGAGTCCTCCGGCGCCGACCCGCGCCAGCTCCTCGGCGCTCACGATGCGGAAAAAGAAATCTGCGGGTGTGCCGCCGTATTCCTCCGGATAGCCGACGCCCAGCAGGCCGGCCCCGGCCGCCTTGCGGTAGAGCTCGCGCGGGAACTCGCCTGCCTCGTCCCAGTCCGCGGCATGAGGCATCAGCTCGCGCTCCACGAAGCGCCGCACCGTGTCGCGGAATGCTTCATGTTCTTCCGTAAGCGCGGGGTGGGCTTTCACGCGGGTTCGAATTCCACCAGCAGCTTGCCCGGCGCCACTTGAGCCCCGGCGGCTACATGGATCGCCTTGATCTTCAGGGAGAATGGCAGTTCGAGCCCGTGCTCCATCTTCATCGCTTCCAGCACCACCAGCGCCTTGCCCGCGGCGACCGTCTCGCCGACCTTGCCATTCACCGCGACCACCCTGCCGTTCATGGGCGCCACCAGCCTGCCGTCGCTGGCGCCGGCGCTTTTCCTGTCGGGTGGATCGTAGAGCGTGTTGCGCAGCGTGAAGTCATCGAAATGAACGGTGTCTCCCTCGACGACATGAATGTGCTTCGCTTTCTTCACGGTGAAGGCAAGGATCTCTTTGCCAAATCTGACGCGCGACTGATGCGAGGGATTATTGCTCCAGCCCGTCCATTCCCCATAGTCGGCCGCGAGCAGCGAAGCGGCCTTCTCCAGGTCCGGCTTTGCGCTCTCGAACTTGAATCGCGCAAGAAAATCCGTGGTCGCCGACCCCGATGCGAACCCGCCGTCGCGCAGCACGGCGGCGAGAAAGGCCTTGTTGGTCGGGATGCCGAGCGCGACCGTTTCGTCCAGCGCCGCGGCCAGCTGCTCGCGCGCCGCGTCGCGCGCGGAGGCATGCGCGATGAGCTTGGCGATCATGGAATCGTAGAAGGGCGGGATCGTGATGCCGGATTCCAGGGCGTGGTCCACGCGCACAGCGGTGGAGGGCTCCCAGAGCGCGAGGGTTCCCGCCTGCGGCAGGAAGTTGCGCTCGGGATCCTCGGCGCAAAGGCGCACCTCGATGGCATGCCCGGTGAAGCGGATGTCTTCCTGCCGGGCTGGCAAAGGCTCCCCGGCGGCTATGCGCAGCTGCCATTCCACGAGGTCGAGACCCGTAATCGCCTCCGTGACCGGGTGCTCGACCTGCAGGCGCGTGTTCATCTCCATGAACCAGAACTTGCCGTCCTCGAGCAGGAATTCCACAGTTCCGGCGCCGACGTAGCCCACTGCGCGCGCCGCCTTGATCGCCGCCTGGCCCATCGCCTCGCGCAGCTTCGCGTCTACGGCCGGCGAGGGCGATTCCTCGATGAGTTTCTGGTGCCGCCGCTGCACGGAACAATCCCGCTCACCCAGGTGGATGCAGTTGCCCTGGCTATCCGCAAAGATCTGGACCTCGACGTGGCGCGGCGCAAGCAGCGCTTTTTCAAGCAGGACTCTGGAGTCGCCGAAGGAGTGCTCGGCTTCGGACTGCGCCGTCGTCAGGGACAGTTCAAAATCCGAATGCGCAAAAACAATCCGGATTCCCCGCCCGCCGCCGCCGGCCAGCGCCTTGATCATCACTGGAAATTCAGGGTTCTTGTCGTAGGTCGGCAGTACAGGCACGCCGGCCCTGGCGGCAATGGCTTTGGCGTTCGCTTTGTCGCCCATCGCGCGGATCGCGGCGGAGGGCGGGCCGATCCAGACGCGTCCCGATTTTTCCACGGCTTCCGCGAAGCCGGCGTTTTCGGACAGGAATCCGTAGCCCGGATGAATTGCATCTCCCTCGGCCTGGAGTACCGCCTGGATATTCAGGTAGGACTCCTTGGGCGAAGAGCCGCCGATATGAACCGCCTTGTCTGCCGCGCGCACGTGCGGCGCGTCGCGGTCGGCGTCCGAGTACACGGCAATCGTGCGCAGCCCCATGCGCTTTGCAGTACGCATGACCCGGAGGGCGATCTCCCCGCGGTTCGCCACAAGAACTGAACGGAATTTCACTTCTTCGGCAGGATGTGCATGTACTTGCAGATGATGCCGAGCATCACCTCGTCGGCGCCGCCGCCGATGGACCCCAGCCGCCCGTCGCGGTAGGCGCGTGACACCGGGTTGTCCCAGGTGTAGCCCATGCCACCCCAGTATTGCAGGCAGGTGTCCGATACTTCGCGCCGGAGCCGCCCGCACTTCAACTTGGCCATCGAGGCGAGCTCGGTGACGTCCTCGCCCGCGATGTACATCTCGCAGGCGCGGTAGGTGAGGGCGCGCAGCGCCTCGATCTCGGTTTTCAGTTCCGCCAGCCGGAAATGCACGTACTGGAAGTCGAGCACCGTCTGGCCGAACATCTTGCGCTCGCGGATGTACTCGATGGTGTCGGTCAGGGTGCGCATCAATCCCTGCACCGAGCTCGCCGCGGCCCACAGGCGCTCTTCCTGGAACTGCTGCATCTGGTAGGTGAAGCCGATGCCTTCCTCGCCGATGCGGTAGCGCTGCGGCACGCGCACGTCGTCGAAGTGGATCAGGCCGGTGTCGGAGGACATCATGCCGATCTTGCGGATTTTCTTCGCCACGCTGACGCCCTTGGTCTTCATCGGCAGGATGATCAGGGTCTTGTTCTTGTGCGCCGCGCCCTCCGAGGTATTGGC
>JBDTRO010000173.1:0-8121 GCA_039931635.1 Betaproteobacteria bacterium
CAGCACCGGCGGCTGCGCGATCCTGGTGGTGGTGAACGGCCCGGTGCGCAGGGAGCTCGGCATGAGCGGCGGTTTCAATGCGCTCGCCGCCAGCGGCAGCGCCACCAGCGTGATCGGCCGCGCGATCCGCCTCATCCTGTGCAACCTGCTCGATGCGCGGCCGGGCGACGTAGACCGCTCGACGCTCGGCCACCCGGGCAAAATCAGCTACTGCGTCGCCGAGGACGAGGAGCACACGCCCTGGCTGCCGCTCGCCGACGAACGCGGCGCGCCGGCGCGCGCCTCGTCGGTGACCGTGATGGCGGCCGGGGCACCGCGCCAGTTCATGAACGAGTGGACCACGCGGCCCGAGGAAATCCTCGACACCGCGGTGGCCGAAGTCCGCGCCAACATGCGCCACTACTCGATCTGGCCGGGCAACTACGCCCTCATCCTGCCGCCACAACTGCGCGCGCATTTCGACGCCGCGGGCTGGTCTAAGGCCGATGTACGCGAGTACGTATTCCGGCACGCGCGGATGCGCCGCGGCGAATGGGCCGAGTGCGGCAAGGCGAGCGTGGTCGGCGCCAACGGTGATCGCGAGTACGCGGCATTGCGCGACCCGGGGGATCTGCTGGTGATCGCGGCGGGCGGGCCGGCGGGCGGCTTCGGCGCGGTGATCCCGTCGTGGTATGGCTCGAAGAGCAGCGCGGTCACGCTGGCGATCGGCGCCTGCGTCGACTGCGAAGTCTGAATGACGCGGAGAACACATCGTGAGCATTGAATTCCTCGACCCGACGCACGAATCGCAGGCGCGCGACTTCAAGCTGGCGCGGCGCCTCGCCTCGCTGCAGGGCACCACCATCGCCATCGTCTCGAACGGCAAGAAGGGCACCCGGCCTTTCTTCGATGCGCTGGGAAGTGAAGTCACCTCGCGCTATGGCGTGGCGAAGGTCGTGCGCGTCACCAAGGCCAACTACAGCGCGCCGGCCGAGCCGGGCCTGCTCAGCGAAGCCGCACGCTGGCAGGCGCTCGTTGCCGGCATCGGCGATTGAGGAAGTTGCTCGTCGTGCAGTCTGCACGACGCCATCATCGGTGAGCGGCTGGGGCTGCCCTCGGTTGGCATCATGACGTCAATGTTCGTCAGCGCGGCCGACATGATGGCGCGCGCGCTGGGGGCCGAAGGCTATGCCTACGCCGTTGTCGAACATCCGATCAGCAGCGCCGCGCCCGAGGCGCTTGCCGAGCGCGCGCGCCATGCGGCTGCCGCATGCGCCGCGATCCTGCTCGGACAGGCGTGACCCGCTTTCTGCCATAATCGATTCTGGAGGCATGCCCTGTGGCCGAAAAACTCAATACTGGCGACATCTTTCCGCGAATGACGCTCGACCTGGTCGACGGCACCAAGCTCGAGCTGCCCGACGGCCTGGATGCGCGCTACAAGGTGATCCTGTTCTACCGCGGCCACTGGTGACCATACTGCCGCCGACAGTTGGTCGGCTTCGAGAAGTTGAAACCCGAACTCGATGCGCTCGGCGTCAAGGTCGTCGCGGCGAGCATCGACCCCATCGACAAGGCGAAGGAAGTGGCCGCCGAACTGTCGTTCCCGGTGGGCTACGGCGTTACGCGCGCGCAGGCCGACCGGCTGGGCTCGTGGTGGGAGGAACGGCGCGGGCTGATCCAGCCTTCGGAGTTCCTCGTCGCCGCGGACGGCAAGGTGCGCTCGGCGACCTACAGTTCCGGTCCGATCGGCCGCGTCGATGCGGCCGACGTGGTGAAACTGGTCAATTTCTACGATAAACAGGCAGCCCTGAAAAAATAAGGACCATGAGCGAACCCCTGATACTGGAGATTTTCTCCGACTACGTCTGACCCTGGTGCTATCTCAGTACCGTGCGTATTGAGCGGCTCAGGAAGGAACACGGCGTGCGCGTGAAGTGGATCCACTTCCCGCTGCACCCGGACACGCCGCAGGCCGGGCGCAGCCTCGAGGAGATGTTCGCCGGCCGCGGCTACGACATCCCGAAGATGCAGGCACAGATGCGCGCGCGGATGGAGGCCGAAGGCCTGCCCTACGGCAACCGCAGCATGACCTATAACAGCCGCCTCGCGCAGGAGCTGGGCGCCTGGGCCGATACGCAACCGGGCGGCGATGCCATTCACGACGCCCTGTTCCGCGCCTATTTCGTCGATGGCAAGAACATCGGCGATCCGGACACGCTGGTTGCGATCGCCGAGTCGGTCGGCCTGCCCCCGCAGCAGGCGCGTGAGGTGATTGAAAAAAGAACCGGCGAAGCAGCCGTCGATGCCGACTGGGAGAAGTCGCGCGAGTACGGCATCACCGGCGTGCCGACATTTGTCGCCGGCGGCCGCGGCGTGGTGGGTGCCCAACCCTACGAAGCGCTCGAGGAGCTGGTCAAGCAGGCGAAGCACGACTAGCTCGCCGCCCTCGCGATCGGCGACGCCCCGCTCGCCAGGAGCATCAGCGCCACCCCCCAGGAGGCGTGACGCGAGCCGGGAAATCGGATACCTTGGCGCTGACCCTGCTGCGCTCGTCTTATCCAAGGAGGATACCCATGCTCACTCATGCGAAGAACCCGCGGTGGTGGTTGGCCACGGCCGTCCTGGCGGTTGCGGGCTCGATCGGCGCATCGGCCGCGCTGGCGCAGCAAAAAGTCCTGCGCGCCGCAATGCACGCCGATGTACGCACGCTCGATCCGTTCTGGACCACGCAGACTATCGCCACCATCCACGGCCTGATGGTCTACGACACGCTGTTCTCCAGCGACTATGACCTGAATCCGCAACCGCAAATGGTCGAGAGCTGGACCGTGAGCCCCGATCGCAAGGTCTATACGTTCAAGCTGCGCGACGGCCTCAAGTTTCATGACGGCACCGCGGTCACTTCGAAGGACGTGGTGGCCTCGATGAACCGCTGGGGCAAGCGCGACGGCGCCGGCAAGCAGCTCATGGGCTACACCAAGTCGCTCACCGCCAAGGACGCAAAGACCTTCGAGTGGTCGCTGACCGAGCCTTACGGCCTGCTCATCGACATTCTCGCCAAGACGGGCACCAGCATCCCGTTCGTGATGCGCGAGAAAGAAGCGCTGGTGGATCCATTCACCCAGATCCAGGAAGTGGTCGGCTCCGGCCCCTTCATGTTCAAGCGCGACGAGTGGGTGCCGGGCAGCAAGACGGTCTACGTCAAGTTCAAGGACTACGTGCCGCGCAAGGAACCGGCCTCGGGCCACGCCGGCGGCAAGGTGGTGAAGGTCGACCGGGTCGAATTCATCTGGCTCTCTGACACGCAGACCGCGCAGGCGGCCCTGGTCGCGGGCGAGATCGACTATCTTGAGAACCCGGCCATCGATTTCCTGCCGATCCTGAAAAAGACTCCCGGGATCAAGCTCGAGTCGCACCCGGCCATGGGCACCATGGGCATCCTGCAGTTGAACCACCTGCACCCGCCGTTCAACAACGTCAAGGCGCGGCAGGCGATGTACTACCTCATCAACAACGCCGATTACCTGAACACCATCGCGGCCGACGAAGCCCTGCAGACGCTGTGCTTTTCCTACTTCGGCTGCGGCGTGTCGATGGAGACGGAAGCTGGCAGCGAGCCCTACAAGGGGCCGAAGAACATCGCCAGGGCCGAGCAGCTGTTCAAGGAGGCGGGCTACAAGGGCGAACCGATCACCATCCTGCAGGCGACCGATCATCAATACATCACGCCGGCCAACCTGGTGATGATCCAGCAGCTGCGCAAGGCGAGTTTCCTAAAGCTCGACGTGCAGTCGATGGACTGGGGCTCGGTGGTCTCGCGCCGCGCCAAGAAGGAGCCGCCTGCACAGGGCGGCTGGAACATCTTCATCACCGGCACCACAGTCGTGACTTCGTCCAGCCCGATCACCCACACTTCGATCGGCATGGGCTGCGACAAGGCCTGGTTCGGCTGGCCCTGCGACAAGCGCTTCGAGGATCTGCGCCAGGAATGGGCGTTCGCACCCGATCTCGCGACGCGCAAGAAGATCGCGGTCGAGTTGTCCAGGCGCGCCTATGACCAGGTGCCGTATATCTCCTTCGCGCAGTGGCGCAATCCGGTCGCGTACCGCTCCGACAGGCTCTCCGGTGTGCAGACCATGCCTTCCGTGCCACCCATGTGGAACATTGACAAGAAATAGCCGGCCGTCCAGAGCACGCCGGTGACGGCTTATATCGTTCGCCGGCTGCTCGCGACGATCCCGGTGATGGTCGTCGTCGCGCTGTTCGTTTTCCTCCTCCTGCACCTCACGCCGGGCGACCCGGCGGCAGTGATCGCCGGTGACGACGCCTCTCCGTCGGAGATCGAGGGCATCCGCCACAAGCTCGGACTCGATCTCGCGATATGGCAGCAGTTCGGCATCTATGTAGGCAACCTGCTGCGCGGCGACCTGGGCACTTCGATCTTCTCCAACCTGCCGGTGCTTACGCTGGTCAAGCAGCGCCTCGAACCGTCGCTGGTGCTGGCGGTCTCGACGCTGGTGCTCGCCATCGTCCTCGCGGTACCGATGGGCGTGCTGGCGGCCTGGAAAGCGCGCACCTGGATCGACCGCGTGGTGATGGGATTTTCGGTCCTCGGTTTCGCCGTGCCGGTGTTCCTGATCGGCTACCTGCTGATCTACGTATTTGCGATCGAGCTGCGCTGGCTGCCGGTGCAGGGCTACCGGCCGCTGTCGCAGGGCATCGATCAGACAGCGCGCTCGATCCTGCTGCCGACGATCGCGCTCAGCATGGTGTACATGGCACTCATCGCGCGCATGACTCGGGCAAGCATGCTGGAAGTGCTCTCGGAGGACTATATCCGCACCGCCCATTCCAAGGGCGTCTCCACCATCGTGGTGCTGCTGCGGCACGCACTGAAGAATGCCGCCGTGCCGATCGTCACGGTCATCGGCATCGGCCTCACCTTGCTGATTTCCGGCGTGGTCATCACCGAAACCGTGTTCAATATTCCCGGCCTCGGGCGCCTGACGGTGGACGCGATCCTCAAGCGCGACTATCCGATCATCCAGGGGTTGATCATCCTCTTCGCCGGCGCCAAGGTACTGGTGAATCTGCTTATCGACATCAGTTACGTGTTCTTCGACCCGCGCATCCGCTACTAGAGACATGGCCGCCGTCCTCACAGTCCCCGTCCCCGCCGGTTCGCACGCGCTCGACTGGATCCGGCGTAACCCGACCATCGTCTTTGGCAGCGCGATCCTCGGCCTGTTCGTGGCGGTCGCGCTCCTCGCCCCCTGGATCGCGGCCGACCCGCTGAGCTTCGATCCGCTCAACCGCCTGAAGCGCCCGTCGCAGGAATTCTGGTTCGGCACCGACCAGTTCGGACGCGACGTCTACAGCCGTGTCGTCTACGGCACGCGCATCTCGCTCATCGTCGGCGTCAGCGTCGCCGTCGTGGCGACCGTCACCGGGCTCCTCGTCGGCGTGTTGTGCGGCTACTACCGCCGCCTCGACGACATCGTCATGCGCGTGATGGACGGACTCATGGCGATCCCGGCGATCCTGCTCGCGATCGCGCTGATCACCCTCATGAAGGCGAGCCTGCTGATCGTCATCATCGCCATCTCGATCCCCGAGATTCCCCGCGTCGTACGCCTGGTGCGCAGCGTCGTGCTGTCGGTGCGCGGCCTGCCCTACATAGAGGCGGCGGTGGCGAGCGGCACGCGCAGCCGCATCATCATGACCCGGCACATCCTGCCCAGCACGGTGGCACCGCTCATCGTGCAGTCGACCTACGTCTGCTCCTCCGCGATCCTGATCGAGGCCGGCCTTTCCTTCCTCGGTGCCGGCACGCCGCCGGAAATCCCAAGCTGGGGCAACGTCTTATCGCTGGGGCGGGCCTTTTTCCAGATTTCGCCGTGGATCATATTTTTTCCCGGCCTGATGCTCGCGATCGCGGTGCTGGCGATCAACCTCGTGGGCGACGGGCTGCGTGACTCGCTCGATCCGCGCATCGCGCGGCGCATGTGAGTCGCACGTGAGCGGCATGGCGAGCGATTCCGAGGTTGTACTGTCGGTACGCGACCTGCGCACGCACTTTCTCACCCGAGACGGCGTCGTACGCGCCGTCGACGGCGTGTCATTCGACGTCAAGCGTGGCGAGACGCTTTGCATCGTCGGCGAATCGGGTTGCGGCAAAAGCGTCTCGGCGCTCTCGATCATGCGCCTGATTCCGGAGAGCGTGGGCCGCTCGGTCACGGGTTCGGTGCTGCTCGAAGGCACCGAGCTGACGACCCTGTCGGAACGCCAGATGCGCGCCATCCGCGGCAACCGCATCTCGATGATTTTCCAGGAGCCGATGACCTCGCTCAATCCGGTGCTCACGGTCGGCGCGCAGATCGCCGAATCGCTGCGCATCCACCAGCGCCTCGCGCCGCGCGCAGCCTGGGAACGTGCGGTGGAGATGCTCTCGATGGTGCGCATCGCCGACCCCGCGCGGCGTGCCGCCGAGTATCCGCACCAGCTTTCCGGCGGCATGCGCCAGCGCGTGATGATCGCCATCGCGCTCGCCTGCAACCCGCAGGTCCTGATCGCCGACGAACCAACCACCGCGCTGGATGTCACCATCCAGGCGCAGATCCTGAACCTCATGCTCGAGCTCAAGCAGCGGCTCGGCACTGCGATCGTGCTCATCACCCATGACCTGGGCGTCGTCGCGGAAACGGCGCAGCGCGCGATCGTCATGTACGCCGGCCGCAAGGTCGAAGAGGCGCCGGTCGCGGAGTTGTTCCGCAATCCGCGGCATCCGTACACCCGCGGACTCATCAATTCGATTCCGCGCCGCACCGCAGCCGGCCGGCGCACCAACATCCGCGGCCGCCTGCAGGAGATCTCCGGCATCGTGCCCTCGCTGCGCGAAGAAATCGTTGGTTGCGCCTTTGCGCCGCGCTGCGGCTTCGCGGTCGAGCGCTGCTCGCGCGAGCGTCCCGGGCTCGATTCGCACGGACCTGCCCACCTCGCGGCATGCTGGGAAGCCGCGCGCCTCGCGCAGGCGCTGCGATGACCACGCCCCTGCTGCAGGTGACGGACCTGAAAAAGCACTTTCCGGTGCAGCGCGGGTTGCTGTCACGGGTCGTCGGCCAGGTTTACGCCGTCGATGGCGTGACCTTCGACATCGCTCGCGGTGAGACCTTGTGCCTGGTCGGGGAGTCGGGCTGCGGCAAGTCGACCGTGGCCAAGACGGTGATGCGGCTCCTCGCGCCGACCTCCGGCAAGGTGGCGCTGGACGGGGTGGATATCTCCTGCATGGGAGAAGCCGAACTGCGCGCCCACCGGCGGCAGATGCAGATCGTTTTCCAGGACCCCTACGCCTCGCTCAATCCGCACTTGTCCGCCGGCGCCATCGTCAGCGAACCCCTGACCAACTTCGAACTCGCATCCGGGCAGGAGCTCGAACAACGCGTCGCCTCGTTGTTCGAGCGAGTCGGCCTGCGCGTCGATGCGGTAAAGAAGTATCCGCACGAATTTTCCGGCGGCCAGCGCCAGCGCCTGGGCATCGCGCGCGCGCTCGCGGTCAAGCCGAGCCTCATCGTCGCCGACGAGCCGGTTTCGGCGCTCGATGTCTCGGTCCAGGCGCAGGTGCTCAACCTGCTCATCGACCTGCAGGAGGAGTTCGGCCTCGCCTATCTTTTCGTCTCGCACGACCTCGCGGTGGTGGAGCACATCGGCCACCGCGTCGCGGTGATGTATCTGGGCCGGATCGTCGAGCTCGCAGCCAACGCGGACCTGTTCGGCACGCCTTTGCATCCCTATAGCGAGGCCTTGCTCGCAGCCGCGCCGGTGCCCGATCCCGAGCTGCGGCGCGAGCGCATGGTCCTGCAAGGCGACGTGCCGAGCCCGATGACGCCGCCGCCGGGCTGCCATTTCCACACCCGCTGCCCTTATGCGCGGGAGCGCTGCCGCACGGAATCTCCGCAACTGCTAGAGGTAAAACCTGACCATTGGGTCGCGTGTCACCTGAGGCCCGTTGGCGGGCCCTTCGGCCAACTGACTCAATAAATATATGCCCGCGACCTCTCCCCGCATCGCCATTCTCGGCTTCGCCATCGAATGCAACCGCTTCTCGCCGGTGACCACCGCCGCCGACTTCGCCCGCAAGGT
>JBDTRO010000174.1:0-42132 GCA_039931635.1 Betaproteobacteria bacterium
TGCGGAAAGCGCTCGTCGATGTACTCGTTGATGATGTTCGACTCGTACAGGACGAGATCCCGCTCCACCAGGACCGGCAGGCGGTTGTACGGATTCATCACCGCGATGTCCTCGGGCTTGTTGTACATATCCACGTCGATGACCTGGAAGTCCATGCCCTTCTCGTAGAGCACGAAGCGGCAGCGGTGGCTGAACGGACAGGTGGTGCCGGAATACAGTTGCATCATGATGCGGGCTTTCGATACGGAGAAAAAAAGGCCGGGCGGCGCCCGGCTTTTGTAAAAGCAGGCGAAACTACTTCACGTCCTTCCAGTATTCCTTCTTCAGCGCGTAGGCGAAGATGAACACGAAGACCAGCGCGAACAGCGCCACGATCCCGATCCGCTTGCGGTCGTTCGCGGCGGGCTCGCCCACATAGACGAGGAAGTTGACCAGGTCGCGCACGGTGGTGTCGTACTGCACCGTGGTCTGCGTGCCGGGGGAAAGTTGGCCCCACTTGTACTCCGGCGGCGCGTGGTGCTCGGCATGCGAGACCACCTCCAGCGAGCGTTCGCCCTGCAGCGACCAGAGCGCATGCGGCATCGCCACCTGCGGGAACGCGGCATTGTTCCAGCCGGTCGGGGACTTGTCGTCGCGGTAGAACGTGCGCAGGTAGGTATAAAGCCAGTCAGCGCCACGCGAGCGGCCGACCACGGTGAGGTCCGGCGGCGCGGCGCCGAACATCGCCTTGCCATCGCTCACCGAGAGCGCAACCTTCATCGTGTCGCCGACCTTGGCATCCGTGAGGATCAGGTTGTCGCGGATCTGGGCTTCGGTCAGGCCGAGGTCGGTCATCCGGTTGTAGCGCATGTATTGCGCGCCGTGGCAGTTCAGGCAGTAGTTGACGAAGGTGCGCGCGCCCGCCTGCAGGCTGAGCTGGTCGTGCGGATCGATCGGCGCGCGGTCCAGCCGGTAGCCAGCTTCGGAAGCCGCGGCAATGGCAGGCACAACAAGCAGCGCGAGCAGGAATTTTTTCATGGCGCGACTCACATCGTCACCCGGTCGGGTTCCGGCTTGCACTTGTCTATCAACGTATACCAGGGCATCAGGAAGAAGAACGCGAAGTAGAGCAGCGTGAAGATGCGCGCCACCACGGTCGCCACGTCGGCGCTGCCCAGCCAGGGCCCGAACTGGCCCCACACCGTGACCGACTCGGTGCCGAGATAACCCAGCACCAGGAAGGTGACAACGAAGATCGCGAGCGCGCTCTTGTACAGGATGCCGCGGTAGCGGATCGACTTCACCGGGCTGCGGTCCAGCCAGGGCAGGAAGAACAGGATCAG
Source organism: Betaproteobacteria bacterium (assembly GCA_039931635.1). Taxonomy (GTDB): domain Bacteria; phylum Pseudomonadota; class Gammaproteobacteria; order Burkholderiales; family SG8-39; genus RBG-16-66-20. The sequence continues at coordinate 1,323 of JBDTRO010000174.1, forward strand.
GGTCGCGATGCCCATCACCATCACGCCCGGGAACTGGGTCGGCGGAATACCCAGCCACTCGATCGATATCGGCGGCACCGCCCGCAGGATCGAGTAGTACGGCGTGAAGTACCAGACCGGCGCGATGTGCGCGGGCGTCTTCAGCGGGTCGGCCGGAATGAAGTTGTTGTACTCGAGGAAGTAGCCGCCCATCTCCGGCACGAAGAACAGGACCGCGCAGAACACCATCATGAACACCACCGCGCCGGCGAGGTCCTTGACCGTGTAGTACGGATGGAACGGGATGCCGTCGAGCGGATGGCCGTCGGGGCCCTTTTTCTTCTTGATCTCCACGCCGTCCGGATTGTTGGAGCCGACATCGTGCAACGCCAGGAGATGCGCCGAGACAAGGCCCAGCAGCACCAGCGGGATCGCGATCACGTGCAGCGCGAAAAAGCGGTTCAGCGTCGCGTCGCCCACCACGTAGTCGCCGCGGATCCAGAGCGCCAGGTCGGGCCCGATGAACGGGACGGTGGCAAACAGGTTCACGATCACCTGCGCGCCCCAGTACGACATCTGGCCCCAGGGCAGGAGGTAGCCCATGAAGGCCTCGGCCATCAGCGTGAGGTAGATCAGCACGCCGAAGATCCACACCAGCTCGCGCGGCTGCTTGAACGAGCCGTAGAGCAGGCCGCGGAACATGTGCAGGTAAACCACGACGAAGAACGCCGACGCCCCGGTCGAATGGACATAGCGGATCAGCCAGCCGCCGGGCACGTCGCGCATGATGTACTCGACCGAGCCGAAGGCGAGGTTTGCATCGGGCTTGTAGTTCATCGTCAGGAAGATGCCCGACACGATCTGGATCACGAGCACGATCAGCGAGAGCGCGCCGAAAAAATACCAGAAGTTGAAATTCTTCGGTGCGTAATATTCGGACGCGTGCTTGCGGAACTCCTCGGCAACCGAGGGCATCCTCGCGTCGAACCAGTCCCACAAAGCCATCAGACGGCTGGCCATGTCTACGCCCCCTTCTTGTCGCCGCCGATCAGCAGCCTGGTGTCGGAGAGAAAGGCATGCGGCGGAACCTCCAGGTTGATCGGCGCCGGCGCTCCCTTGTAGACGCGGCCGGCGAGATCGAACTTGGAGCCGTGGCAGGGGCACAGGAAGCCGCCCGCCCAATCCTGGCCCATCTCGCCTTTCGCGTCCGCGGTCTTCTGCTGCGGCGAACAGCCCAGGTGCGAGCAGATGCCCACCAGCACCAGGACTTCGGGCTTGATGGAGCGGTACTCGTTCTTCGCGTAATCGGGCTGCGGCGAATCTTTCGACCTGGGATCCGTCACTTTGTCGTCCGCCTTGCGTACCGCGTCCAGCATCTCTTTCGTGCGACGCATGATCCACACCGGCTTGCCGCGCCACTCGACGACCTGCAATTCCCCGGGCGCGAGATTGGAGAAATCGGCCTCCACCGGCGCGCCGGCCGCCTTCGCGCGTTCCGAAGGCCACCAGCTCCAGGCGAACGGTATGGCGACGCCTGCGCCCGCCGCGCCCGCCGCCACTGTGGTCGCGACGATCAGATTGCGCCGCGTGTTATCGATCTTTTTTTCGCTCATGGAGGAATCTGTGGAAAGTGATGAGGGACGCGGCAGGCGCGATTCTAGCGTTTCGCTCCGGGAATGTCCACGTTTTGGCGCCTAAGTGGTTAAAACAAAAGGCGAAACATGGTAAATTGCCAGGTTCCATGCGCCGCCTCTGGATCATCTTTTCCCAGACCGCCACGATCTGCCTGGCGGTCCTGTTCGTCGTCTCCACGCTAAAGCCGGAGTGGCTGCCGTCGCGTTCGGGCCTGATGCCGGAGTCACTACGGGTGGCGACCGTTCTGCAGGAGGCGCAGCCGGGCGGCGGTGCGCGACCCGACTCGTACCACGAGGCAGTGCGCAAGGCTGCGCCCTCGGTGGTGAATATCTTTACCACCAAGGAAGTGCGGGTCCCGCGCAATCCGCTGCTGAACGACCCGATTTTGCGGCGCTTCCTCGGTGACCGGCTCGGCGACGAGTCGCAGAAAGCCACCAGCCTTGGCTCGGGCGTGATCGTGAGCCCGGAGGGCTACATCCTCACCAACAACCACGTCGTCGAATCCGCCGACGAAATCGAAATCGCATTCCCGGACGGCAAGAAACTGCTCGCCAGGGTGGTTGGCAGCGATCCGGACACCGACCTGGCGGTGCTGCGCGTCGAGGCACAGAACCTGCCCGCGATAACCTTCGGTTCTTCCGACACCCTGCGTGTCGGCGACATCGTGCTCGCGATCGGCAACCCGCTGGGCATCGGGCAGACCGTCACCTCGGGGATCGTCTCGGCCCTCGGGCGCAGCGGCCTTGGCATCAATACGTTCGAAAATTTCATCCAGACCGACGCGGCGATCAACCAGGGCAACTCCGGCGGCGCGCTCGTCGATGCGCGCGGCAACCTGGTCGGCATCAACACCGCGATCCTTTCGCAGAACGGCGGTTCGATCGGCATCGGCCTGACGATCCCGGCGTCCATGGCGAAGACCGTAATGGAGCAGATCATCAGGACCGGCACCGTGACGCGCGGCTGGATCGGCGTGGAACTTCAGCCGGTGACGCCGGTGCTGGCCGAATCGTTCAAGCTGGGCACGCTTGAGGGTGCGATCATCAATGGCGTGCTGACCGGCGGCCCGGCCGACAAGGCGGGGGCCAAGCCGGGCGACGTGCTGGTTTCGATCGACGGCAAGCGGATCGTGGAACCGCAAAGCGTGCTGAACGTAGTGACCGGCATCGCACCGGGCAGCACCGCGCAGGTAAAGCTCAAGCGCAAGGGGCAGGACATGGACCTGACGGTTACCGTCGGCCGGCGCCCAAAACCGCAGGCGCGCGCCGAGTGACCAAGGCCACGCCGCTGCCGAGCGACGCGGCCAGCATCCGCAAGCTCGCGGCGCGCTCGATGTTCGATCTGTTCTCGAGCGTGAGCGAAGGCATGATGCTGGTGGACCGCAGCGGCCGCGTGGTCTGGATCAACGACAGCTACAAACGGTTCCTGCCCGCGCTGGGTTTCGCGCGGCCGGAGGATTTCGTCGGCCGCCCGGTCGAGGAGGTGGTGCCGAACACGCTGATGCACCGCGTGATCGAGACCGGCAAGCCGATCCTGATCGATCTCCTCACCAACAAGGCGGGCACCTTCGTGGTGTCGCGCATACCTCTGCGCGACGAGGCCGGCGTGGTGATCGGCGCGATCGGCATGGTGCTCTTTGATCACCCGGAAACCACACTGCAGCCGCTGATCGCCAAGTTCGCGCGCCTGCAGCAGGACCTGGACGAGGCGCGCCGGGAACTGGCCGCGCAGCGGCGCACCAAGTACACCTTCGCCAGCTTCATCGGCTCGAGCCCTGCAGCGCTGGAAGTGAAGCGCCAGGCGCGGCGCGCGGCGCAGACCGATTCCACGGTGCTGCTGCTGGGCGAAACCGGCACCGGCAAGGAACTGCTCGCGCATGCGATTCACGCGGCTTCCGCGCGCGCCGAGCGGCCGTTCATCAGCGTGAACCTGGCCGCGGTTCCCGAGACGCTGCTGGAAGCCGAATTTTTCGGCGTCGCCCCCGGCGCCTACACCGGCGCCGAGCGCAAGGGGCGCGATGGCAAGTTCAAGCTGGCCGACAAAGGCACGCTGTTCCTGGACGAGGCTGGCGACATGCCGCTTGCGCTGCAGGCAAAGCTCCTGCGCGCGCTACAGGAGCAGGAATTCGAGCCGCTCGGTTCGAACAAGGTGATCAAGGTGGATGTGCGCGTGATCGCCGCGACCAGCCGCGACCTGAAGACGATGGTCGCCGACGGCCGCTTCCGCGAAGATCTCTTCTACCGGCTGAGCGTGCTGCCGGTGCGCCTGCCGGCGCTGCGCGACCGGCTGAGCGATCTCGAGACGCTGGCGGAGAACCTGCTGGAATCCATCGCGGCGCGCACCGGCATGCCGCAGCGCGAACTCAGTCCTTCAGCCCTCGCGGTGCTCGCTGTTCACCGGTGGCCGGGAAATATCCGCGAATTGCGCAATGCGCTCGAACAGGCGGCGATGCTCACCGACAACCTGCGTCTGGTGGCGGAGGATTTCGCGCAGGTGCTGCCGGGTCCGGTCGTGCAGGACGAGCGCCGGAAGGTCACGCAGCTGCGGCCGCTGCCGCAATTGATCGCGGAGCTGGAGCGCAGCTCGATCCAGTCCGCGCTGGCGGCCACCGGTGGTAACAAGGTTTCGGCCGCCCGGATGCTGGGTATTTCGCGCGCTACGCTTTACGAGAAATTGGGCGCGATGAAGTAACTGTCGGAAATACATACACTCTGTATGCAATTCAGGCACAGATGTGTATCCTTTCCAGGCATTCTCGCCGTTGATATTTAAATTACCCTTGTAACTCAAATAGTTATAGCCTGGCACCCCGCTTGCAATAGGTAGCCTGGCTATTCCAATCCTAGGAGGGACCATGAAACGCCTGAACACCCTGCTCGCCGCGGCAACGCTCGCAGGCGCCACGACCCTGGCCATTGCCCAGGACATCAAGATCGCGCTCATCACCGACAAGACCGGCGCACTCGAGGCCTACGCCAAGCAGACGCAGGCCGGCTTCATGATGGGCCTCGAATTTGCTACGGGCGGCACGATGAGCGTGCTTGGCCGCAAGATCGTGGTCATAGAAAAGGACTCGCAACTCAAGCCCGATGTCGCCAAATCCCAGCTCGCTGCCGCCTACGGCGATGACAAAGTTGATATCGCGGTCGGTCCTACCGGTTCGGGCTCGGCGCTCGCGATGCTGCCCGTCGCCGAGGAGTACAAGAAGATCCTGATCGTCGAGCCGGCGGTCGCCGACTCAATCACCGGCGACAAGTGGAATCGTTATGTCTTCCGCACGGGGCGCAACTCGACGCAGGACGCGGTTGCCGGTGTCGTCGCGCTACCTGCGAACGCGCAGATCGCGATGTTGGCCCAGGACTACGCCTTCGGACGCGACGGAGTGAAGGCCTTCAAGGAAACGCTTGCCGCCATCGGCAGCAAGGCGCAAATCGTGCACGAGGAATACGTACCGCAGGCGACCACTGACTTCACGGCTCCAGCCCAGCGCATGTTCGACGTGCTCAAGGACAAGAACGGCACGCGCATCATCGCGATCATCTGGTCGGGCGCGCATCCAGCCACCAAGATTCACGACCTCAAGCCCGAGCGCTTCAACATCATCCTGGCCCCTGGCGGCAACATCCTGCCGGTAATGAAGGGCTGGAAGGATCTGGCCGGCGCCGAAGGTGCGATTTACTACTACTACGGATTTCCGAAGAACAAGATGAACGACTGGCTGGTGGCCGAGCATCGCAAGCGCTTTAGCGGGACGCCGCCCGACTTCTTCACGGCGGGCGGCATGGCCGCGGCCATCGCCACGGTCGAGGCAGTAAGGAAGGCCGGCGGCACCGACACCGAGAAACTGATCGCGGCGATGGAAGGCATGAGCTTCGAATCGCCCAAGGGCACCATGACATTCCGCAGGGAAGACCACCAGGCAATGCAGAGCATGTACCAGTTCCGCATCAAGAAGACGCAGGCCAACGAGTGGGACCTTCTGGATCTGGTGCGCGAGATTCCGGCCAAGGAAATCCCGGTCCCGGTTCGTAACAAGCGCTAGGAACCGTCGCCCCCGCGAAAGCGGGGGCCCATCGACGAAAACCTGGATTCCCGCGTGCGCGGGAATGACGGATGACCTCCGAACATCCCGTCCTGGAGACCCGCGGTCTGACGATCCGCTTCGGCGGCCACGTTGCGGTCAACGCGGTGAGCTGCGGCTTCGAGCCGGGCACGCTTACCGCGATCGTCGGCCCGAACGGCGCGGGCAAGACCACCTACTTCAACCTGATTTCGGGGCAGCTGCAGGCGAGTGCCGGCCAGGTACTGCTATTCGGCGACGATGTGACGCGCGACGCGGCGCCAATCCGCACCCGCAAAGGCATGGGGCGGGCGTTCCAGCTCACCAACCTGTTTCCGAATCTCAAAGTGCTGGAGAACGTGCGCCTCGCCGTACAGGCGCGCGCCGGCATGGGCCTCAACCTCTTTTCGATGTGGAGCAGCCACGCCGAGCTTACCGAGAAGGCCGAGCACTACCTGTCCCGGGTCGCGCTCGCCGGTCGGCGCTCGACCCTCGCCTCCGAACTGTCGCACGGCGACCAGCGCAAGCTCGAAGTGGCGATCCTGCTCGCGCTCGAGCCCGCGATCTTCATGTTCGACGAGCCGACCGCCGGCATGAGCGTAGACGAGGTGCCGGTGATCCTCGACTTGATCCAGGAGATCCGGCAGCAGAAGGACAAGACCATCCTGTTGGTCGAGCACAAGATGGACGTGGTGCGCTCGCTCGCCGACCGCATCATCGTGCTGCACCAGGGAGAACTCGTCGCCGACGGCCTGCCGGCGGAAGTAATCGCTTCACCGGTCGTCCAGGAAGCTTACCTTGGCATTCCCGCGAATGGCTGACGCGCTGCTCACCCTGGCCGGTGTGCATACACACATCGGGCACTACCACATCCTCCAGGGCGTGGACCTGGTAGTGCCGCGCGGCGAACTCACCATGCTGCTCGGACGCAATGGCGCCGGAAAAACCACAGCGCTGCGCACCATCCTCGGGCTGTGGCGCGCCTCCGCGGGCTCGATCCGCTTCGACGCCGATGACATCGCGCCCTGGGAAACGCCCGCGATCGCGAACCTGGGCATCGCCTACGTGCCCGAGGCAATGGGCATTTTCGCCGGCCTCACGGTGCAGGAGAACCTGCTGCTGGCGGCGCGGCGCGGGCCGCCGGACGAAAAGCGGCTGGATTGGATCTTCCGCTTCTTCCCGCCGATGAAGACCTTCTGGCACCTGCCGGCGGGCCTGCTCTCGGGCGGCCAGAAGCAGATGCTTTCGATTTCGCGCGCGATGGTCGAACCGCGGAAACTGGTGCTGATCGACGAGCCGACCAAGGGCCTCGCCCCGGCGATCATCAACAACCTGATCGAGGCCTTCACCGAACTGAAGAAAACGGACACCACCATCCTGATGGTGGAGCAGAATTTCCACGCCGCGAAGTCGCTCGGCGATTCGGTGGCGGTGATGGATGCAGGCCGCATCGTGCACGCGGGACGCATGGCCGACCTCGCCGCAGATGCCGCGCTGCAAACCCGCCTGCTTGGACTATCCCTGGAAGCGCATCAATGAGCCGCACAGAGGCGCGGCGGTGAACGCGATCGAAGGCAAGCGCATCGACTGGATTCCGCCCGCCCTGATGCTGGTCATCGTGCTGGGCGCGCTCGCAATGATCGGCAATCCGTCCACCTGGGTTACGCTCACCGTCGCCGGCCTGGCGATGGGCCTGCTCATATTCATCATGTCTTCGGGCCTCACGTTGGTTTTCGGCCTGATGGACGTGATGAATTTCGCGCACGGTCTGTTCATTGCCGTGGGCGCCTATGTCGCCGCCTCGGTCATGAAGCTGTTCTCCGCCTCGGCTGGATCGGAGAGCTTCCTCGCCAATCTTGGCGCGGTCGTGCCGGCGGTGCTTGCCGCTGCGTTCGTTGCCGGCCTGCTGGGTCTCGCGTTCGAACGCATCATCATCAGGCCGGTCTACGGCCAGCACCTCAAGCAGATCCTGATCACCACCGGCGGCATGATCGTCGCCGAGCAGCTGATCCACGTCTTCTGGGGCCCCGACCTGCTGCCGCTGCCGCGGCCCTCGACCCTGCGCGGATCGTTCCTGATCGGCGACATGGCGATCGAGAAGTTCCGCCTGGTCGCGGTGGTCATCGGCCTGGCGGTATTCGCCGCCATGATGATCGTCCTGAATCGCACCAAGACCGGCCTGCTGATCCGCGCGGGCGTCGAGAACAAGGAAATGGTCGAGGCGATGGGCTACCGTATCCGGCGCCTGTTCGTCGCGGTATTCGTGGCCGGTTCGGCCCTCGCCGGATTGGGCGGCGCCCTGTGGGGCATGTACCAGGAGAGCGTCAACGTCCATATCGGCGCGAATATGATGGTGCTGATCTTCATCGTCATCATCATCGGCGGCCTGGGCTCGGTGGGCGGCTGCTTCACCGGCGCCCTGCTGGTGGGGCTGGTGGCGAACTACGTCGGCTACCTGTCGCCCAAGATCGCGCTCGGCTCCAACATCCTGCTGATGGTGATGGTCCTGCTGTGGCGGCCGCAGGGGCTGTATCCGGTGAGCAAATCGTGATCCACGCTCTCATTTCCGACGACCGTCCGCGCAGCAGGATTCTTGCCGTGCTGCTGGTGGCGATCCTCGCCGCGCTCGCCCTCGCGCCGTTCATTTTCCCCGGCACGCGCCCGCTGGATGTCGCGGCCAAGATATGCGTCTTCGTGCTGCTGGTGGCGAGCTACGACCTGCTGCTCGGCTACACCGGCATCGTGTCGTTCGCGCACACGATGTTTTTCGGCATCGGCGGCTACGGCATCGCGATTGCGCTGTCGCGCATCGACGTCAGCTGGTCCTCGATCGGTCTCGGCAGCGCGGCCGCCGTGGCGCTGTCCCTGGTCCTTTCGTTCCTGATTGGCCTTTTTTCGCTGCGCGTGAAAGCGATTTTCTTCGCCATGATCACGCTGGCCGTGGCCTCGTTCTTCGCCATTCTCGCCTCGCAGCTCTCGAACTTCACTGGCGGCGAGGACGGCATCACCTTCAAGGTACCCGAGCTGATGCGCTCGCGGGTCGCGGCCTATTACCTCGTGTTCGGCACTTCGCTCGTACTGTTCCTCGCGCTGCTGCGGGTGGTCAATTCGCCGTTCGGCCGCGTGCTGCTGGCGATCCGCGAGAACGATTTTCGCGCCGAGGCGCTGGGCTACCGCACCGTGATCTACCGGACGATCGCCAACTGCCTGGGAGCAGTGGTGGCGACATGCGCCGGCATCCTGTACGCGCTCTGGCTGCGCTACACCGGTCCGAATACGACGCTCGACTTCGCCATCATGATCGACATCCTGTTGATGGTGGTGATAGGCGGCATGGGGACGATGTATGGCGCGGTAATCGGCGCCACGATTTTCGTCGTCGCGCAGAATTATCTGCAGGAAGCGATGAAGGCCTTCTCGGAGGCGATGAAGGGGGTTCCCCTGTTACCCGACCTGTTCCATCCCGACCGGTGGCTGCTGTGGCTGGGCGTGCTGTTCGTGCTCTCGGTCTACTACTTCCCGCACGGCATCGTGGGACAGTTGCGCGCGAAGGCACGGAAATGAACGGCAGTTCCCATTACATGCAATGCGAAGGCCGGGAGATCCACTACACGCTGTGGGGTGCGGAACATCCCGCCACCGTCATCGCCTGGCACGGCCTGGCGCGCACCGGCAGGGACATGGACGAAATCGCGGCGCACCTTGCCGCGCGCTTCAGGGTCATCTGTCCGGACACCATCGGCCGCGGCCTGTCGCAGTGGAGCCCGGCGCCGGAAAAAGAGTATTGCCTGGATTTCTATGCGCGGCTCGCGGAGTCGATGGTCGGCCAGCTCGGGATCCGGGAGCTGCACTGGCTCGGCACTTCAATGGGTGGAGCCATCGGTATCCGGCTTGCCGCCGGGGCGCTGAAGGGACGCATCCGGCGCCTGGTCCTGAACGACATCGGCCCGCAACTTGGTGCGGCCGCCGTGAGCCGCATCCGCAGCTACGCTGGCAACCCGCCTCAGTTCGACCGGTTGAGCGAGCTGGAACAGTACTTCCGCGGCATTTACAAACCCTATGGCTGGCTGTCGGACGAACAGTGGCGGCGGCTTGCGGAGACCTCGGCACGGCGTACCGCCGAAGGCGGGATCACGCCGCATTACGACCCGAACATGGTGATGCAATTTACCCACCATCCGCAGGACTACGATCAGTGGGAGGCCTGGGACGCGATCGAAGCGCCGACGCTGTGCCTGCGGGGCGAGACCTCGGATCTGCTGCTGCCCGAGGTCGCCGAGGCGATGCGTTCGCGCGGTCCGCGCGCGGTGGTGGTGACGATTCCCGGCTGCGGGCATGCGCCCGCGCTCAACGTACCGGATCAATTCGCGCTGGTCGAACGATTCCTCAACGGGCGGTAGAATCCTGCGTTCTGGAGGATCACCATGAACGCACGCGACCACAGCCAACCCCTGCCATCCGATCAAACGAACGCCCTGGCCGCCTTCGCCGGGCGCGCCTGGGACGAGGAGATCGTGCCGGCGCTCACGCGCTATGTGGCAATTCCGGCCAAGAGCCCGATGTTCGATGCGAACTGGGAGCGCAACGGGTACATCGAGCGCGTGATCACGGATGCGGCGGCCTGGATTGAAAGCAAGAAGGTGCCCGGCCTGAAGCTCGAGGTCGTCCGTCTCGCTGGCCGCACGCCGGTTATTTTCTTCGACGTGCCGGCGACGCGGCCTGGCGGCAACGAGTCCAAGGCCGGCACCATCTGCCTTTATGGCCATCTGGACAAGCAACCCGAATTCAACGGCTGGCGCGCAGACCTCGGCCCGTGGACGCCGAAGTACGAGAACGGCAAGCTGTACGGTCGCGGCAGCGCCGACGATGGCTATGCGGTGTACGCGGCGCTCACCGCCATCATGGCGCTGGACAAGCAGGGCATCCCGCGGCCGCGCTGCGTGGGCATCATCGAGAGTTGCGAGGAAAGCGGTTCGCCAGACCTGCCCGCCTACCTGGAACTGTTGAATCCGCGCCTTGGCGATGTAGCGCTGGTTGTGTGCCTGGATTCCGGCGCCGGAAACTACGACCAGCTATGGCTCACCACCAGCCTGCGCGGCCTGGTCAGCGGCGTACTGAACGTCGAGATATTGACAGAGGGCATCCATTCGGGGGACGCGAGCGGTCTGGTGCCTTCGAGCTTCCGCATCCTGCGCCACTTGCTCGAACGGCTGGAGGACAGCAAGACCGGGCGCCTGCTGCCCGATAGTTTTCATTGCACGATACCGGATGGACGCGTTGACCAGGCGCGCGCCACCGCCGCGATCGTCGGCGACGAAGTCTGGAAGCGCTTCCCGTGGGCCTGCGGCGCGGACGGCGGCCCGACCCTGCCGACCACGACCGACCGGCTGGAAGCCCTGCTGAACCGCACCTGGCGTCCGGCGCTGTCCGTTACGGGCGTGGAGGGCTTTCCGGATCTCGGCAGCGCCGGTAACGTGTTGCGGCCCTACACGGCGTTCAAGCTGAGCCTGCGCCTGCCGCCGCTGGTCGATGGCGCGCAGGCTGCGGCCACGCTCAAGTCTCTCCTCGAAGACAACGCGCCGTACAACGCGCGCGTCACGTTCCGCGCCGATGGCCGCGCCGGCGGCAAGGCGGGTGAACCGTCAGGCGCCACCGGCTGGAACGCACCGGATCTCGCGCCATGGCTGGAAACCGTCCTGAATGCCGCGTCGCAAGCGCACTACGGCGCACCGCTGGGCTACATGGGCCAGGGCGGCACCATCCCGCTCATGAGCATGTTGCAAAAAGGCTTCCCGAAGTCGCAGATGATGGTCTGCGGCGTGCTCGGCCCGAGGAGCAACGCGCATGGGCCGAACGAGTTCCTGCACGTTCCCTACGGCAAGCGGCTCACCGCGGCGGTCGCGCAGGTGATGGCGGCCTGTCCGTAGACAGGCGCGCGGGGCAGGCTACTTCTTGTTGTGCGCGGCGACGTCGGCGCGGCCGCGATGCTTGCCGCGGCCGATGGCGCCTTTGCGCAGCTGCGAGCCGAAGTTGAAGCTGTTGTCGCCTGCCTCTTTGGCGCGCTCGCGCATCTTCTGCTCGGCGATGGATTCGTTTTTCAGGGCCGAGCCGTATTTGCGTTTCATGGGTGCTTCCCGGTCTGTTCTGGTACGTAAAGGTTAATAGGCAGGGGCGCGATTCTACCCGAGCTTAAGGCGTTGTCGACTGGCCCTGGTTTTCGGGGCCTGCGGCCTTCGTCCGTACCCCGACAAAGCGCGAAACAAACAGGCCGGCCTCGAACAGCAGGCACATGGGCACCGCGAGCATGAACTGCGACAGCACGTCCGGGGGGGTCACCACCGCCGCGACGACGAAGGCGCCAACGATTACGTAGGGGCGCGCCGCCGTCAGCTTCTCGACGCTGACCACGCCGGAGCGCACCAGGACGATCACCGCAATCGGGATCTCGAACGTGACGCCGAAAGCGATGAACATGGTGATGACGAACGAGAAATAGGCCTCGATGTCCGGCGCCGGAGTGATGGACTTGGGGGCGAAATCGTTGATGAACTTGAATACCGTGCCGAACACGAAGTAGTAGCAGAACGCGACGCCGATCAGGAACAGCACGGTGCTCGCGAAGATCAGTGGTACCGCGAACGTTTTCTCGTGCTCGTAGAGACCGGGCGCGACAAACGACCAGGCCTGGTACAGCACGTACGGCAGCGCGACCATGAACGCCACCATCGCCGTCACCTTCATCGGCACCATGAACGGCGTGATCACGCCGGTGGCGATCATCTTGGTTCCTTCGGGCAGCGCGTGCATCAACGGCGCGGCAAGGAAATCGTAGATCGCGCCCGAACCCGGGTACAGGAACAGCACCACGAACGCCGCCAGTACCGCCACCAGCGCATGCATCAACCGCGTGCGCAGCTCGACCAGGTGCGAAATGAAGGTGTCCTGCTGCACGGCTAGCCGGTTTTCTCGGGCAGCTTGGGCGCCTCGACGGCCTCCGCTGCAGCCGCGGTGGTTGACGTGTCCAGACTGGCTGCCGCGTTCAATTCGCTTTCGGTCCTGTTGAGTTCGCCTTGCACGGAATTCTCGATCCCGGTGGCCGCCTCCTGCACCGAATCCTTCATCTTGCGTAGTTCGTCCAACTCGACCTCGCGGTTGATGTCGGCCTTGATGTCGGCGACGTAGCGCTGCAACCGCCCGGCCAGGTGTCCGAGCGTGCGCGCGACGCCTGGCAGGCGCTCCGGCCCGATCACGATCAACGCGACCAGACCGATGACCATCAGTTCAGAAAAGCCGATGTCGAACACGCGGGACCCTAGAGAACAAACGGGCGCCCGCTGGGCGCCCGTGGCATGAAAAGTTTGGAAAAGATCAGGCCTTGGACTCGGTCTTCGCCTTGACCTCGCCCTCGACCGTCTTGCCGGTCACCTGCGGCGCGACGCCGGCGTCCGCGGCTTTTTCGCCGCCTTCGCGTATGCCGTCCTTGAAGCCGCGCACCGCGCCGCCAAGATCAGCGCCGATGTTGCGCAGCTTTTTGGTGCCGAACACGAGCATCACGATCACCAGAACGATCAGCCAATGCCAGATGCTGAGCGAGCCCATAGAGTTTCTCCTATTTCCTCTTTGAAATCATGGGGCCCAACGGTTCAGGACCCCCGATCACGTGCATGTGGACATGATACACCTCCTGATGCCCCACCCGCCCGGTGTTGATGATGGTACGGAAGCCTTCGGTGGCCCCCTCCTTGCGGGCAAGTTCGCCGGCCAACACCAGCATCTTCCCCAGCGCGCGATGTTGCGCCATGCCCGCATCGTAAAGCGTCGCGACGTGCTCCTTCGGAATGATCAGGAAATGCACGGCGCCCTGGGGCCGGACATCGTGAAAGGCGAGCACATCCTCGTCCTCGTGCACTTTTTTCGAGGCAATCTCGCCGCGCACGATCTTGCAGAACAGGCAGTTGGGGTCTCCGGTCACTTTTTCCTCGACGCTTTTTCATCCAGTCCCGGTATGCCCTCGCGCCGCTGCAATTCGGCCAGCACGTCGGCGGGCTTGAGGCCGTGCCGCGCAAGGAGAATCATGCAGTGGAACCACAGGTCGGCGGTTTCCCGCACCAGGTGCAGCCGGTCGCCGCCCTTCGCCGCGAGCACCGTTTCGGTCGCTTCCTCGCCGATTTTCTTCAGCACGGCGTCTTCATCTGCGGCGAGCAGTCGCCCGACGTAGGACTTCTCCGGGTCGGCGCCCTTGCGCGCCTCGATGGTGCGGGCCAGCCGTTCCAGGATATCGCTCATTTTTTGTAGATGGCCGCCGGATCCATGAGCACCGGATCCGTCGTCACCCAATTCCCATTCTCTAGTTTGCGGAAAAAACAGCTTTCGCGCCCGGTATGGCAGGAGATGCCGCCCGCCTGGTCCACGCGCAAAAGGATCGCATCGGAATCGCAGTCCAGGCGCAGTTCGCGCACCGTTTGCGTGAAGCCGGATTCCTCGCCCTTGCGCCAGAGCTTCTTGCGCGAGCGCGACCAGTAGACCGCCGCGCCGCTCTTTGCCGTCTCGGCCAGCGCCTCGCGGTTCATCCACGCGAGCGTCAGCACCCTGCCCGAGGCGAATTCCTGCGTCACTACCGGGATCAGTCCCTCGCCGTTCCACGGCACTTCATCCAGCCATTCAGTCATAACCTGACCTCGATGCCGCGCGTCCGCATGTGTTCCTTGGCGTTGCGCACCGTGAAATCGCCGAAATGAAACACGCTCGCGGCGAGCACCGCATCCGCGTGCCCGTCCAGCACGCCAGCGGCAAGGTGCTCCCGCGTGCCGACGCCGCCCGACGCGATCACGGGCACGCTGACCGCGTCCGCGACCGCGCGCGTGAGCGCGAGATCAAAACCGTCGCGCGTGCCGTCGCGGTCCATGCTGGTGAGCAGGATTTCGCCGGCACCCGCCTCGGTCATGCGCCGTGCCCATTCGACCGCATCCAGGCCCGTCGCGTTGCGGCCGCCGTGGGTGAACACTTCCCAGCCATTGCCCCTTTTCTTCGCGTCGATGGCGACCACGATGCACTGATTGCCGACGATGCCGGAAGCCTCGCTCACCAGGCCGGGATTTTGCACCGCCGAGGTATTGATGGACACTTTGTCGGCGCCCGCATTCAGCAGCCGCCGCACGTCTGCCACCCTGCGCACGCCGCCACCTACCGTCAGCGGGATGAAAACCTTCGCCGCAACCGCTTCGATGACGTGCAGGATGATGTCGCGGTCATCGGAGCTGGCGGTGATGTCGAGGAACGTGAGTTCGTCGGCACCTTCGCCGTCGTAGCGCGCCGCGATCTCCACCGGATCGCCGGCGTCGCGCAGGCTGGCGAAATTCACGCCCTTCACGACCCGGCCCGCAGTGACGTCCAGGCAGGGAATGACGCGCTTGGCCAATCCCACCGCTATTCCTTGGCGGGCGGCTTGGCTGCCGGTATTTCGGTCGCCTTGTCCGCTGCGGCCTGCGCCCTCTTGAAATCGAGCGCGCCCTCGTAAAGCGCCCTGCCGGTGATCGCCCCGATCACGCCTTCAGGCGCGAGCTTGCTGCAGATCGTCTGCACATCCTTGAGATTGCTCAGGCCGCCGCTGGCGATAATCGGAGTCCTGATGGCCTGCGCGAGCTTGAAAGTGGCGTCGATGTTCACGCCGGTCATCATGCCGTCGCGCCCGATGTCGGTATAGATCAGCGCCTCGGGTCCGTAGTCCTCGAATTTTTTTGCCAGATCGACGACGTCGTGGCCGGTCATCTTCGACCAGCCTTCCACCGCGACCTTGCCGTCCTTGGCGTCCAGGCCGACGATGATATGTCCGGGAAACGCGTAGCAGGCGTCGGAGAGGAAGCCGGGATTCTTCACAGCCGCCGTGCCGATGATGATGTAGGAGACACCGGCGTCGATGTAGCCCTCGATGGTGTCCAGGTCGCGGATGCCGCCGCCCAGCTGGATCGGGGTTTTCTCGCCCACCGCCTTGATCATCTCGCGGATGATTTTCTCGTTCTTCGGCCGGCCGGCGACGGCGCCGTTCAGGTCCACGATGTGCAGGCGCCGGGCGCCCTGGTCCGACCAGTATTTCGCCATCGCCACCGGGTCTTCCGAAAACACGGTCGCCGAATCCATGCGCCCCTGCTGCAAGCGCACGCAGTGGCCGTCCTTGAGATCGATAGCGGGGATGATCAGCACGGGGTGCTGCGAGCCGAAATCAGAAGCCTAAGGCATCCATTGGACGAAGTTGGACAGCAACTGCAGGCCGCTGTTCTGGCTTTTCTCAGGGTGGAACTGCACGGCAAAGATGTTATCCCGCGCCACCGCGCAGGTAAAGCTGATGCCGTAGTCGCAGGTGCCGGCGGTCATCGAGCGGTCGGCCGGCTCGGGGTAGTAGCTGTGCACGAAATAGAAGCGGCTGCCGTCCGCGATGCCATTCCACAGGGCGTGGGGGCGCTGCTGCATCACCTCGTTCCAGCCGATGTGCGGGATTTTCAACCCCATGGCTTTGAAGCGCGGCACGCGGCCCGGGAGCAGTCCGAGGCCCGCGGTGTCGCCTTCCTCGCCGCGCTCGAACAGCATCTGCAGGCCGATGCAAATGCCCAGAAATGGCTTGCTGCCCGCCGCCTCGATCACCGCATCGCGCGCGCCGCTGGCCGCGAGCTGGCGCATGCAGTCGGGCATCGCGCCCTGCCCGGGAACGACCACGCGGTCCGCGGCGCGAATGGCTGCGGGATCGGAGGTCACGCGCACATGGTCGCGCGGCGCGACATGCTCGAGCGCCTTCGACACGGAGCGGATGTTGCCCATCCCGTAGTCAACGACCGCAATGTTCAACTAGAGCGAGCCCTTGGTTGACGGCACGGAGCCCAGCGCGAGCGGATCGGGCTCCGCGGCCATGCGCAGCGCGCGCGCGAAGGCCTTGAACATCGTCTCGCACTGGTGGTGCGCATTGTCGCCGCGCAGGTTGTCGATATGCAGCGTCACCTGGGCGTGGTTGACGAAACCCTGGAAGAACTCATGCACCAGGTCGGCGTCGAATTCGCCGATCAGCGCGCGCGTGAACTTGACGTTGTACGAGAGTCCGGGCCGGCCGGAGAAATCGATCACCACGCGCGACAGGGCCTCATCCAGAGGCACGTAGGCATGGCCGTAGCGCCGGATGCCGGACTTGTCGCCGACCGCCTTGTAGAACGCCTGGCCGAGCGTGATGCCGATATCCTCGACCGTGTGGTGCGCGTCGATGTGCAGGTCGCCCCTGGCCTCGATATCCAGATCCACCATGCCGTGGCGCGCCACCTGGTCGAGCATGTGCTCGAGGAAGGGAATGCCCGTGGCAAGCGTGGCCACGCCCTTGCCGTCAAGGTTCAGCTTGACGCGGATCTGCGTCTCTTTGGTCTTGCGTGCGACTTCTGCCGTTCTCATTTCAATGCCTCTCGCAATGCGGCGACCAGTATACGATTTTCCTCCGGCGTGCCGATGCTCAGCCGCAGAGTGTTCTCCAGCGCCGGTGCCCCGCCGGAAAAATTCCTCACCAGTACGCCCTGCGCCTTCAAGCTCTCGAAGGCGCGCGTGCCGGCGCCCGCCGGGCCCTTGACGCGCGCGAGGAAAAAATTCGCGACCGAGGGATAGACCGTCAGGCCGGGCATGCGCTCGAGCTCGGGGCGCAGCCGCTCGCGTTCGGCCAGCACCTTGGCCGCTGACGCGTCCAGCACTTTCTTGTTCTCCAGCAGCTTGATCGCCACCGCCTCGGTCACGACATTGATATTGAATGGCGATCGGGCCTTGTTGAACGCCTCGATCCAATCCGGCCGGCCGCAAACGTAGCCCAGCCGCAGGCCCGCCATGCCGATCTTGGAAACGGTACGCATCACCACCAGGTTCTCGAACTCGGCCAGGCGCGGCATGAAGGTGCCGCCGGCAAAAGGCTGGTAGGCCTCGTCGATCACGACCAAGCCCGGCGCGGCGCGGATTACCCGCTCTATGTCGGAGACTGGGAAGGCGTTGCCAGTCGGGTTGTTCGGGTAGGCGATCCAGACCAGCGCCGGCTTTTCCTTCTCCATCGCCGCCAGGAACGCGCCCGCGTCGAAGCTGAAATCCTCGCGCAGCGGGACGCCCACGAAGCGCAGGCGGTAAAAAAAGGCGTGCATCGAGAACATGCCGAATGAGGGCGCCGGCGCCATCACCACGGCGCCTTCGCGCGCGACCGTCGCGGTGATGTACTGGATGCATTCGTCCGAACCATTGCCGAGCAGTACCTCGCAGCCCGCCGGCACCTGCATCACGTCGCGGATCAGCGCGCGCAACCGTTGCGCGCTCGGCACCGGGTAGCGGTTGAGCGAGAGCTGCGACACGATCTTCCCGATCTCGGCCGCAAGCCCGGGCGGCAGCCCGTACGGGCTCTCCATCAGGTCGAGCTTGACCAACCCCGTCGCGTCCGCAACCGGGTAGGCGTGCATGGCCTGGATTTCAGGCCGGATGACTTTGGACGCGGCGCTCATCGCCGGGACTCCGCGCGCATTTCCGCCGAAATGGCGTGCGCGAACAGGCCTTCGCCACGCGCCAGGCTGGACGCGAGCCGCCCGAGCGTGCGCGCGCCCTTGCGCGACACGTTGACCAGGCTGGTGCGCTTCTGGAAATCGTAGACGCCCAGCGGCGAGGAGAACCGCGCCGTACCGGATGTCGGCAGGACGTGGTTCGGGCCGGCGCAGTAATCGCCGATCGCCTCCGAACTCCAGCGGCCGAGAAAGATCGCGCCGGCATGGCGCAGCTTCGGCAGCAGCGCCTGCGGCCTGGCCACCGAGAGCTCCAGGTGCTCGGGCGCGATGCGGTTCGCGATTCTGCATGCCTCATCCAGGCTTCGCGTCTCAATGAGCGCGCCCCTGCCGGTGAGCGAAGCAGCGATCACCTTGCGCCTCGGCATGTCCCGGATCAGCCTGCGTATCGCCGCCTCCACCGCATCCAGATAGCCGCGCCGCGGCGACAGCAGAATCGCCTGCGCGAGCTCATCGTGCTCGGCCTGCGAGAACAGATCCATCGCCACCCAGTCGGCGGGTGTGCTGCCGTCGCCGATCACAAGGATCTCGGACGGACCTGCGATCATGTCGATGCCGACCCGTCCGAAAACCTGCCGTTTCGCCTCCGCGACATAGGCGTTGCCGGGCCCGACGATCTTGTCGACACGCGGTACCGAACGCGTGCCGTAGGCCAGCGCTGCCACCGCCTGCGCACCGCCGATTACGATCACGCGGTCCACGCCGGCGATGGCCGCCGCCGCCAGCACCAACGGATCCGGATTCGGGCTCACCATCACCACTTCGGGCACGCCCGCCACCTTGGCAGGAATCGCGTTCATGAGCACTGACGACGGATACGCCGCCTTGCCTCCCGGCACGTAAAGGCCGACACGCTCCAGCGGTGTCACGATCTGGCCAAGCTGCGTGCCGTCGGCCTCGGCATATTTCCAGGACTTCGAAAGCTGGCGCTCATGGAACCGCCGAATCCGCATGGCGGCGCTGCGCAGCGCTTGGGCCTGCGGCCGGGGCAACGAGCGCAAAGCCGCCACCAGTTTCTGCCTGCTCACCTCCAGTTTCGCAATTGAATTCGCCCTGACACGATCAAAGCGGCGCGCATAGGCGAGGACCGCCGCGTCGCCGCGCTTGCGCACGTCGGCGATGATCGAGCGCACCACGCGCTCCACCGCCGGGTCCGCGGCCGACTCGTAGTGCGTCAGCGCCGCAAGCTTCGCGTCGAATCCCGCCTGGCGCGTCGAAAGCCGGCGTAGTTTCATTTCCACGCCGCCTTCGCAAAGGACTCAATGAGCGGCTGCAATTCGGCGCGACGCGTCTTCAGCGCGGCCTGGTTGACGATCAACCGCGCCGATGCCGGCATGATTTCCTCAACCTGCACGAGATTGTTGGCGCGCAGCGTCCTGCCGCTGGAAACGAGGTCGACGATCGCATCGGCCAGGCCGAGCAGCGGCGCGAGCTCCATCGAACCGTAGAGCTTGATGAGGTCCACGTGCACGCCCTTGGCGGCAAAGTGCTCGCGCGTGATCCGGACGTATTTGGTCGCAATGCGCAAGCGCGCGCCCTGGCGCACGGCGGCTTCGTAGTCGAAGCCGCGCCGCGCCGCCACCATCATGCGGCAGCGAGCGATACCCAGGTCCACGGGTTGATAGAGTCCCGCGCCACCATGCTCGGCGAGCACGTCGCCGCCGGCTATGCCCAGTTCCGCGGCGCCATGCCCGACGTAGGTGGGAACGTCGGACGCGCGCACCACGATCAGCCGGACACCGCGCCGCTCGGTGCCGATAATGAGCTTGCGCGAACTCCCGGCGTTCTCCACCGGGCGCAGGCCGACGCGCGCGAGCAGCGGCGCGGTCTCCTCGAGAATCCGCCCTTTGGACAAGGCGATGCTGATGGTGCCCATGCGGCTCAGTTTACCCGCCGGATGCTTGCGCCCAGCGCCCCGAGCTTGTGCTCGAGCGCCTCGTAGCCGCGGTCCAGGTGGTAGATGCGGTCGATCACGGTCTCGCCCTGCGCCGCCAGGCCCGCGAGCACGAGACTCGCCGAGGCGCGCAAGTCGGTCGCCATCACAGGCGCTCCGGAAAGCCGCTCCACGCCTTTGACCACCGCGACATTGCCTTTCAGTTCGATACTCGCGCCCATGCGCGCCAGTTCCGGAACATGGGTGAAGCGATCGAGATACACGGTGTCCTCGATCACGCTGGTGCCGCCGGCGATCGCGCACACCGCGATCATTTGCGCCTGCATGTCGGTCGGGAAGCCCGGAAACGGCTGCGTCACGACGTTCACCGCTTGCGGGCGTGCCGGCCCGGTGACGGTGACGGAATCGGCGGCCCGTTCGATCGTGCTCCCGGCTTCCTCCAGCTTGAGCAATGCGGCCTCGAAGTGCGCCGGCACGACGCGCTCGAGCTTGAGACAGCCGCCAGTCATCGCCGCCGCGGCCGCGAAAGTCGCCGCCTCGATGCGGTCGGGAATGATTGTGGTATCGATCGGGCGCAGCGAACTGACGCCTCGAATGGTGAGCTGGCGCGTACCCAGGCCATCGATACGCGCCCCGCAAGCCACGAGCACGTCGCCGAGCACCGTAACGTCGGGCTCGACGGCGACGTTCTCAAGCACCGTCGTGCCCTCCGCGAGCACGGCCGCCATCATGAGTTGCGCGGTGGCGCCGACCGAGACCACATCGAATCCGAACGTCGCACCCTTCAGCCTTACGTTGCGGCCGACGATGTAGCCATGCTCGACGTCGAGTGCCGCGCCCATCGCCTGCAATCCCGCCATGTGCAGATTCACCGGCCGTGGCCCCCATGCGCAACCGCCCGGCAGCGATACCCTTGCGGCACCGAATCGCGCGAGCAACGGCCCCAGCACGTAGATGCTCGCGCGCATCGTCTTGACCAGTTCGTAGGGCGCCTCGAACGAATTCACGCCGGTGGAGTCGATCGAACACAGGTTGCCTTCGAAGGCGACCTTCGCGCCGAGCAACTCCAGCACCTTTGCGAAGGTGCGCGTGTCGCGCAGCCGCGGAACATTCCTGAGGCGATGAACGCCCGGCGCGAGCAGCGTCGCGGCCATGACCGGTAGCGCGGCATTCTTGGCGCCGGAAATCGGCACCGTGCCCTGCAGCGGCCGGCCACCGGTAATGAGAAGCTTATCCATTCAGCTTTGCTTCTTCCGGTGTCAGGGTCTGCATCGACAGCGCATGTATCTCTTCGCGCATGCGATCGCCCAGGGCCTTGTAGACGAGCTGGTGCCTCTGTACGCGGCTCTTGCCTGCGAACGCGGCCGACACGACCAGCGCCTGGAAGTGCTGGCCGTCGCCCATCACGTCCACGCGCTCGCAGGCGAGGCCCGCCTCGATGCCGCTCTTGATGCTTTCGGGTGTCACCATGTCTATTGCCTCAGTTTGTATCCCGAGCGCAGCATCAGCAGGGAGGCCGCGGACAGGAGCGCCAAGCTTACCGCGACCACCGCAAGGCTCGCGACGGGCGAATAGTCGGAGACGCCGAAGAAGCCGAATCGGAAGCCGTCGATCATGTAGAAAAACGGATTCAGGTGCGTCAACGTCTGCCATAGCTCGGGCAGCGAGCGGATGGAATAGAACACGCCGGAAAGGAACGTCAGGGGCAGGATGACGAAATTCTGGAACGCCGCGATCTGCTCGAACCTGTCGGCCCAGATGCCCGCAATGAGGCCGAGCGCGCCCAGCAGCGCGGAGCCCAGCAGCGCGAACATGAAAACCCAGGCCGGCTCCGCCAGCCGCAGGTCCACGAACCAGACCGACACCGCGAGCACCCCCGCGCCGACCACCAGGCCGCGGATCATGGATGCAAGCACGTAGGCACCGAAGAATTCCAGGTAGGAAATCGGCGCCAGCATCATGAATACGAGGTTGCCGCTGATCTTGGACTGGATCAGGCTGGAGGAACTGTTGGCGAACGCGTTCTGCAGCACGCTCATCATCACCAGCCCCGGCACCAGGAACTGGGCGTAGCTCACCTGCTCGAACATGCGCACGCGGTCGCCCAGCGCATAGGCGAAAACGACCAGGTACATCAGCGCAGTGAGCACCGGCGCGGCGACGGTCTGGAAGCCGACCTTCCAGAAGCGCAGCAATTCCTTGTAAAGCAAGGTCGGAAAGCCGCCCATCAGTGTTTTTCCATCACGCGCAGGAAAACGTCCTCGAGATCGGGCGGCTCGAGGTCGAGTTCCTTGATGGTGGCGCCGGTTTCCCGCACCCGGTGCAGAACCTGTTCGAGCGCGTTGAAGTCGCGCAGGCGAAGCGTGTAGCGCCCGCTCTCGGCAGTCAGCACTTCCGCCGCAAGGCCGTCGGGCAGCGCGTCGCGGTCGATGCGGATCTTCAGCACCAGACCGGAAAAGGTCTCGAGCAGGTTGCGGGTCGAATCGAGCGCCACGACGCGACCCGCTTTCAGCATGGCGATGCGATCGCACAGTTCCTCGGCTTCCTCGAGGTAATGGGTGGTCAGCACGATGGTGTGGCCGTCGCGGTTCAGGCGGCGGATGAACTGCCACAGCCCCTGGCGCAGTTCGACGTCCACGCCCGCAGTCGGCTCATCGAGCACGATCACCGGCGGGCGATGCACCAGCGCCTGTGCCACCAGCACGCGGCGCTTCATGCCGCCCGACAGCGCGCGCATATTGGCGTCGGCTTTCGCGCCCAGGTCGAGGTGGTGGATCACCTCGTCGATCCAGGCGTCGTTGTTGCGCAGTCCGTAATACCCCGACTGGATGCGCAGCGTCTCGCGCACCGTGAAGAATGGATCGAATACCAGTTCCTGCGGCACCACGCCGAGCATGCGCCGGGCCCGCCGGTAATCGGTGATCACGTCGGCACCCATCACGCGCACCTGCCCCGCGCTGGCGCGCGCAAGCCCCGCGATGATGCTGATCAGGGTCGTTTTGCCCGCGCCGTTGGGCCCCAGCAGGCCGAAAAACTCCCCTTCGGCCACGGCAAGGCTCACTCCGGCGAGCGCATGCAGCGCACCGTAGCGTTTCTCGACGTTCAAGGCTTCAATCGCAAGGGTCATAGGCGGGCGGGCCCGCGACCACGTGCTGCGCGCATTCTCACGCACGTGATCGCGCGGGCGTTCGACCTCAGTGGTGCGCTGCGGAGACGGGCAGCAGTTCTGCTACGCCGTACAGACGGGCAATGCTCGTGAGGCCCTGAGGAAGATTTGCAAATTCGAGGCTGCGATTGTGCTTCCTGGCCTCGCGCAACCAGGCGAGCAGGAGCGCCAGCGCGGACGAATCCACCTCGCCGACTTCGCCCAGGTCCACGGTCTGCACGCCCTGCCCGATGGCGGCCGTGCCCTCGGGGAGCACCGCCGCGACGCTGGCAAGCGTCAGGCCGCCGCTGACGAACATGCGATCGCCGTCGCGCCGGATCATTTTTTCTGCGCTCCCGCGACCGCCGGCTGCGCCTGGTAGTTGTTCTTCGCGTTCAGCGCCTTTATCAACCCTTCGACGCCGCTCTCGCGGATCAGGTTGTCGAACTCGGTGCGGTAATTGGCGACCAGGCTGATGCCGCCGACGCGCACGTCCCAGACTTTCCATCCCGCGGGCCGCTTTTCCATGTCGTAGTCGATCGTCACCGGCTGGTCGCCCGATTGCATGATGCGCACGAACACGGTGACGTCGGTGTCCGTCGGCTTGGCGCGCAGCGGGCGGAATTCGAATTTCTGCGTGCTGTAGGCCGCGAGCGCGCTGGAGTAGGTGCGCACCAGGAGCGTCTTGAACTCGTCCGTCAGGCGCGCCTTCTGTTCGGCGCTGGCCTTCTCCCAGTTGCGGCCGGTCGCGCTCGCCGTCATTGCCTGAAAATTGAAGTGCGGCAGGACCTTGGCCTCGATCAGGGCGATCACCTTCTTGCGGTCGCCTTTCTGGATGTCCTTGTCGTTCTTGATGATATCCACGACCTCGAGGGTCACGGTCTTCACCAGCACGTCGGGCGCCATGGCCTCCGACTGGGCCCGAACGCCTCCGGCCAGCACGAGACTCGCCGCCGCGGCCGCCGTCGCGAACCGTACGAACATGGGGAACATCCTAGCCTCCGTGGCTGGCGGCAGGGGACGCCGGCTGCTCAAGCAACCGCACCGCAGCCTCCAGCGCAGCCGGATCCGGCCGCACGACCGGCGCTTCGGCGACCACTTGCAGCGGGGGGTGCGACGCCGGCGCGGCCTCACTCGAGGGCTCCGGCGGGTTGACATCGGCGCGCGGCACCTCCCGTGCGGCGCGCGGCGGACTGCCGTCGTACACCTGGCTGCGGCGGCGCTGCAGGTAGGCGTCGCGCTGGAACACGTACTTGTCGAGTGCCGCTTCTTCCAGAATCCGGCTTGCATCCAGCAGGTCGGCGCGCTTGCCGGTTGCCCGCAAGATCGTCATCGCGTTGCGCACGCGGACAGGATCATGCTGCAGCACCGGGTCCAATCCGATGTCGAATATCAGGCCAGCGCTATCGCGCAGGCTGCTGGAGCCCAGAAACGGCCACACCAGGTACGCGCCGTCCGCGACACCCCAGCGGCCGAAGGTCTGGCCGAAGTCCTCGTCGTGCTTCTCGATGCCGATGTCGCTGGCGACGTCGATCAATCCGAAGAGTCCGATCGTCGAATTGAACGCGAAACGCACCCAGTCGGTGATCGCATCGGCCGGCTTGCCCTGCAGAAGGTTATTGGCGCCAATCCACAAATCGGCGATGTTGGCAAAGAAGTTGCGGACCCCGGTGCGCACCGGGCTCGGCAGCACGTTGCGGTAGGCGGTCGACACCGGCTTGCCGATCGCCTCGTCGAAGCCGTCGTTGAACGAATACATCGCGCGATTGAGGCCTTCGAGGGGATCGCGTACGTCGCTGCCGGTCGTCGCGCAGCCCGCCGCTCCTGAGAGGAGCAGCGATAAAATGAAATTCCTGGACACGCTTTTCATCGTCACTTGCCGTCCTTGCCCTCAGCCGCCTTGTTGAACAAGAACTGGCTGATCAGGTTTTCCAGCACTACGGCCGATTGCGTCAGCCGCAACCGGTCCCCCTGCTTCAACATTACCCCGTCCCCGCCCGCTTCCAGGCCCACGTACTGCTCGCCGAGCAGGCCAGAGGTCAGGATCTTCGCCGACGTATCGCGCGGAAACCGGTATTGCGCGTCCACCGTGAAGGTGACGATGGCCTCGTAGCTCTCGTTGTCGAAACTGACCTCCGACACCCGCCCGACGACCACGCCCGCGCTCTTGATCGGCGCGCGCACCTTCAACCCGCCAATGTTAGCAAACTTGGCCTGTACCTGATACATCTCGGCGGTCGAAAAAGAGGCCAAATTTCCCACCTTAAGGGCAAGAAACAACAGTCCGGCGAAGCCGGCGGCGACAAAGGCGCCGACCCAGATGTCGATGGTGGAGCGTTTCATTTCGCATTTCCTCCGGTAAACATGAGCGCCGTGAGCGCGAAATCCAGAGCCAGGATGGCCAGCGAGGAGGTCACCACGGTCCGCGTCGTCGCCGCCGAGACCCCCTCAGCGGTAGGCAGGGCGTCATAGCCCTCGAACACCGCGATCCAGGTCACCGCGACCCCGAAAACTACGCTCTTGATGACCCCATTCAGGATGTCCTCGCGCACGTCCACGGAGGCCTGCATCTGGGACCAGAACGCCCCCTCGTCGACCCCGATCAGCTTCACACCGACCAGGTAGCCACCGAAAATCCCCATCGCCGAGAACAACGCCGCCAGCAACGGCATCGAGATCACGCCGGCCCAGAAGCGGGGCGCCACCACGCGGGCAATCGGATCCACCGCCATCATTTCCATGGCGGCGATCTGCTCGGTCGCCTTCATGAGGCCGATTTCGGCCGTAATCGCCGAGCCGGCACGGCTGGCGAACAGCAGCCCGGCGATCACGGGCCCCAATTCACGCACTAGCGAGAGCGCGACGAGCACGCCCAGCGCCTCGCCCGAGCCGTAGCGCTGCAGGGTCTCGAAGCCCTGCAACCCCAGGACCATGCCGACGAACAGCCCGGAAACCAGGATGATGATCATCGACAGTGCGCCCGCGAAGTAGATCTCGCGGATCGTAAGCCCGAAACGGCGGAATGCGGTCCCCGAGTGCAGCAGGATCGCTACAAAAAAGCGCGCCGCAAACCCCAGCCGCCAGACCTTCGCGGTCGCGGCATGTCCCAGGCTCGCGAGCCCGTCGCGCAGCCCGGCAAATAGGGATCTTTCAGCCATGCGTAGCCACCTGCGCAAGGTCGGCCTCGTAGCCAGGCGCCGGGTAGTGGAACGGGATTGGGCCGTCGGTTTCGCCGCGCACGAACTGGCTGACGAAAGGTTCCGCGGAACTCCGCAGCGCATCCGGCGTGCCATGCGCCACGATTCGGCCAGCCGATACGAAATAGACGTAGTCCACGATGCTGAAGCATTCCTCGACGTCGTGGCTGACCACGATCGACGTCTGCCCAAGCGAGTCGTTCAAGGTCCGGATCAGCCGCGCGATCACGCCAAGCGAGATCGGGTCCAGACCGGTGAATGGCTCGTCGTAGAGCATGAGGCGCGGGTCGAGGGCCACCGCGCGGGCCAGCGCCACGCGTCGCGCCATCCCGCCCGAGAGCTCGGAAGGCATCATCTGCGCCGCGCCGCGCAATCCGACCGCTTCCAGTTTCATCATGACGAGGTCGTTTATGAGATCCGGTGGCAGGTCGGTATGCTCGCGCATCTGGAATGCCACATTGTCAAACACCGTCATGTCGGTAAACAAGGCGCCGAACTGGAACAACATGCCCATCTTGCGGCGCAATGCAAATATCCCTTCGCTGTCCAGGTCGCTCACCGACTTGCCCAGCACCCGCGTGGCGCCGGCGCTGACCTTGAGCCAGCCGGCAATGATTCGCAGCAACGTCGTCTTCCCGCAGCCGGACTGGCCCATGATGCCGACCACGCTGCCGGGCTCGATGCGCAGGCTCACGCCGTGCAGCACCGGGCGTGCGGCGTCGTAGCCGAACGAAACGTTGTCTATCTCGACGATGGGAAGACCGGCCACGGCAGGAAGGGTACGCAACGGAAGGGGAGGATTATAGTATCGCCCGCATGGTTGCCCCCGACATGTTGGCTCCCGCGACCGTCGCCGCTTTCCGCGCCGAGGGGCTCGTCAAGCGCTTTGGCGCACGCCGGGCCCTCGACGGCGTCAGCATCAGCGTTGCCCCCGGCGCCGCCATGGGCCTGGTCGGCGCCAATGGCGCAGGCAAGACAACCTTCATCAAATGCGCCCTCGACCTGTGCGCTGCCGACGCCGGCCGCGTCGCGATCTTCGGCCTCGACAGCCGCCAGGCTGCGGCGCGCGCCAGACTTGCCTACGTTCCCGAACGCTTCGTGCCGCCTTACTACCTGCTTGGCCGGGAGTTTCTTGCGATGACGCTGGAACTCGCAGGCACCCGGCTTAACCACGCGCGCGCGGTGGCGCTCGCCGCCGAACTCGAGCTCGATCCCCAGGCGCTGGAGCGGCCGGTGCGGCAGCTATCCAAGGGCATGACGCAGAAGCTCGGCCTTGCCGCCTGCTTTCTCCTCGAACGGGATCTCTACGTGCTGGACGAACCGATGAGCGGGCTGGATCCGGCCGGAAGGGTGGCCGTGAAATCGGTGCTGGCCCGGCTCAATCGCGGCGGCAGCGCGCTGCTCTTCACGTCACACGTGCTCTCCGATGTCGACGAACTTTGTTCGACGATCAGCGTGCTCGATCGCGGCGCACTGCGCTTTCACGGTGCGCCGGCGGAGTTATGCCGGCTTCATGGCGAAGACAACCTGGAGCGTGCTTTCCTGAGATGCGTTAGATCCGATGCCGACACCCCTGCAATCAGCGCCTGAAGGGCGGCCCCGGCTCCTCATCGTCGACGACGATGTCCTGATCGTGGACACGCTGTCGTTCGCGCTCGGCGCCGAGTTCGAGGTGCTGGCCTGCGAATCGCGGCCCCACGCGATCGAGCTGCTGCGCCAACTGCCCGAGGCGCCCCAGCTCGCACTGGTGGATTTAGGCCTGCCCCCCACGCCGCACACGCCGGACGAGGGTTTCCAGTTGATTGCGGATCTGCTCGCGCATTCGCCCGGGATGCGCATCTTCGTGCTCTCCGGCCAGAACGATGCGGCGCACGCGCGCCATGCACGGGCGCTGGGAGCGGCAGAATTCATCGCCAAGCCCTGCGATCCGGCCGTTCTCAAGAAGATCCTTGCGCGCGCGCTCGCGGTGCGCGACGCCGAATTGACCCATGCCCGCGGCGCGGAGGAACTGATCGGGCAAAGCCCGGCGCTGATGAAGCTGAAAAGCCAGCTCGCGCAGTTCGCCGGATCTCCGTTCCCCGTATTGATCGAGGGGGAGTCCGGCAGCGGCAAGGAACTTGTCGCGCGCAGCCTGCACCGCCTTTCGGCGCGCGCGGACAAACCCTACTATGCGCTCAACTGCGCCGCAATCGCCCCGACCCTGGTCGAACCGACCCTGTTCGGCTACGCCAAGGGGGCCTTCACCGGCGCCGCCACCAACAGAACGGGCTATTTCGAGGACGCGCGCGACGGCACCCTGTTCCTGGACGAAATCGGTGAGCTGCCCCTCGAGATGCAGGCAAAACTGCTGCGGGTGCTTGAGAATGGCGAATACCAGCGTGTCGGCGAGACCAGTAGCCACGTGTCGCGCGCCCGGGTGATCGCCGCCAGCAACCGCGACCTGCGCCAGGAAGTCCGCAATGGCGCCTTCCGCCCCGACCTCTACCACCGCCTTTCGGTATTCACGCTCGGCGTGCCGCCGCTGCGGGACATGGAAGCGGATAAGCTGCTGCTGCTCGAGCATTTCCGGCGCTTCTACGCCGAGCAGGCCGCGGTGCAGCCGTTTTCGCTGGATGAGGGAGCGGAACGGCGCTGGCTTGCCTACCTTTTTCCCGGCAATGTGCGCGAGCTGCGCAACATCGTCATCCGGCTGACCACCAAGCACGCCGGCCGCAGGCTGCCCGCCGCCGATCTCGAGCCGGAATTCGACCTCGCCTCCGATACGCAGGCACCGGCGTCGGCCGCCGACGGCGACGTGCTCGAGCAGGCGCTGCGTCACCTGGAGCGCAGCCGCGGTATCAGCCTGGACGAGATGCTGCGATCGCTTGAGCGCGGCTACATCGAAGCCGCGCTCAAGCTCACGCGCGGCAATGTCAGCCAGGCCGCCAAGCTGCTGGGGGTAAACCGCACCACGCTCTACAGCCGGATGAACAATCCGGAAGAAAAGGAAAAATAGCCGGTGGCACTTTACCTTGAGCACTTCGGCCTGAACGAGCCGCCGTTCCGCATCACGCCGCATCCGGATTTCTTTTTCGACGGCGCGGACCGCGGCGCCACGCTCGACGGCCTGCTGTATGCCATCCTGCACGATGAGGGCATCGTCAAGGTAAGCGGCGAGATCGGCAGCGGCAAGACGACGCTGTGCCGCGTGCTGATGGAGCGCCTGCCGCCAGAAGTGGAGACAGTATTCCTCGCCAATCCTTCCTATTCGCGCTCCGAGATCCTGCATGCGATCGCCGAGGAACTGGGACGGCCGGCCTCCGCAAGTCCCGAGGTATCTGCGCTGCGGGACCTGCAGACCAAGCTGATCGAGATCTACGCGAGCGGCCGGCGGGTCGTGGTGATGGTCGACGAAGCGCATGCAATGCCCGAGGACACCCTGGAGCAGTTACGCCTGCTGTCGAACCTGGAATCAAGCCGCCACAAGTTGCTGCAGATCGTCCTGTTCGGCCAGCCCGAACTGGACTTGGCGCTCGACAAATCCTCGATGCGCCCGCTCAAGGACCGCATCACGCACAATTTCCGCACCCGGCCGCTGAATGTGACCGAGGCCGGGAGCTATGTCGCGTTCCGCATGCGCGCGGCGGGCTACAAGGGCCGGGACGTCTTCACGCCGGCGGCAATCTCGGCCATCGCGCGCGCGTCCAGCGGACTGACCCGGCGCATCAACGTCCTGTGCGACAAATCGCTGCTGGCGGCGTTCGCGGCCAACACGCACGCGGTTACGCCGCGTCAGGTCCGGGCCGCGATCGCCGACTCGGATTTCGGCCCGGTGCTGGGGAGCAAGCGAAAAAACCCGCGGGCTCTGGCGGCGGCAGCCCTGCTGGCCGTGGGCGGCCTTGCCGGGGCGAGTGTCTTCTACTGGCTAGACCGCGGCAGGGACCTTCCGGTGGTCTCCACTCCCGTCGCATCGGTGCCGGCAGAAGCGCCGGCCGCCCCGCCGACGCCACCGCTGGCGGAGGCCAAGGCGCCAGTCCCGGAAGCGGCGGTGCCCGCGCGGGCATCCCTGGTGCAAATGCCCGAGAAACCACCCGCGCCTACCTTTTCCCCGGAGCAGCTGCGCCGGCTCGAGGCCTACAGCGCCGGCCGCAACCCGCTGCTGCGTGAGCGGATCGCCGCCGCGCGCGAAAAGCTCCAGAGCGAGCCAGACACGAGCTACAGCGTTGAACTTTTCATCGCCGAGAATAGCGACGCCGCACGCGCCGAACGTTTTCTCGTGCGCGCTCGTGAGCTGGTACCGCTGACGGAGATGTACGTCATTCCGGTTGCCACGGGATCGCGTTACTTCCTGCGGGTTTCATACGGCGCTTACGCTGACAAAGAGGCGGCAGCCGAAGCCGCCAAGCGGCTGCCGCCCAAGTACCAGAGGGCGTTTCAATTCGAGCTGCGCAGTTTCGCTGAACTCCGAGCCGCCATCTGAAGCTCCTCCCGGACACTCCCGGAAGTCAGAAAACGTCATGGCGACAAATGCTTAGAAGACATTCCTCAGGAAGTCATGCTATGCTGGCCTGATGGGAGAAAGTTCGCGCGCGGCTAGCGTGGCCAGGGTGCTTGTCGCAGCTACCTTGGTGGCCGCGCTCGCTGGCTGCGGCCAGGCCCCGCTCAAGCCTTCGCCGGTTCATGTCCGGGCAGACGAACCGCGGCCGGAAGGCTCGATCCCCGCTCCCGTCCAGGTCGCGCCCGCGCTGCCGCCGCCATCGCCCACGGCCCGGCCGGAAACCTACAGCGTCGTTGTCAATAACGTGCGCGTGCAGGATCTGCTATTCGCCCTGGCGCGCGATGCGAAGCTGAATGTCGACATCCATCCGGGCGTCACCGGTTCGGTCACGCTGAACGCCATCGACCAGACCTTGCCCCAATTGCTCGGCAGGATCTCGAAGCAGGTCGATATGCGTTACGAGATGGACGGTCAGACGCTGTCGGTAATGCGCGACACGCCGTATCTGCGCGTCTACCGCATCGACTACGTGAACCTTGCGCGCGACGCCACCAGCCAGGCAAATCTGTCCACCAACGTGAGCGGCGCCGCAGCCACCCCCGGAGGCGGCAGCAGCAGCGGCAGCCAGAATAATTCCACGTCTGTCATCAAGACGACGTCAGTCAACAAATTCTGGGAAACCCTGGTCGCCAACCTCAAGGATCTGCTGCGCGAAACCGACAAGATCGTCCCCGTAAATGCGCCGGTCGCGAGTGCTGCCGCGCCGGCCACACCCGCAGCGCCTCTCGCGCCGGGCGCACCGCCGGCGGCGCCCGTCGCGCCGGCGGCGCAGCCAGCCGTCGAATTCCGTGAAGCCGCCTCGGTCATTTCGAATCCGGAATCGGGCGTCCTCAGCATCCGCGCCACCTCGCGCCAGCACGAAAAGGTGCAGGAGTTTCTCGACCAGGTCATGAGCAGCGCCAGGCGCCAGGTGCTAATCGAGGCCACGATCGCCGAGGTGCAGCTGAACAACCAGTACCAGCGCGGCATCGACTGGACACGCCTGCGCAGCGTCGCCGGTTTCGGTTTCGCGCAGGCCTCTGGCACCACGCCCGCGGGCATCAATACGGGCGCCTTCACGCTCGGCTTCTCGACCGGGCCCGGTCTGGGCATCAGCGGCACGCTCAAGCTGCTCGAGTCGTTCGGCGACGTGCGAGTGCTCTCGAGCCCGAAGCTGAGCGTGCTGAACAACCAGACCGCCGTGCTCAAGGTGGTGGACAATCTGGTTTACTTCACCGTTGCTGCGACGACCATTCCCGGCACCAACGGCAGCGCGACGATAACCACGTTTTCGACCACCGTGAACTCGGTGCCGGTCGGCTTCATCATGAGCGTGGTGCCGCAGATCAGCGAAGGCGATACGGTGACCTTCAACGTCCGGCCGACTATTTCGCGCAAGCTGAGGGACATCGTTGACCCGAATCCCTCGCTCGCCAATCCCTGCGGCATCCCGGTGCCGGTCGGCGGATGCAACATTCCCGGCATCTCTAGCCTGATTCCCGAGATCCAGACGCGCGAGATGGAGTCGGTGATGCGCGTGCAGAGCGGTCAGACCGCCGTGCTGGGCGGCCTGATTCAGGACTCGGTGACCAACGTTGAGGACACGATACCGGGTGTGCGCACCATTCCCGGGGTCGGCCAGTTGCTCGCGCAGCGCAAGGACGTGAATCAGAAAACGGAACTCGTCATATTTCTGCGCGCGGTCGTAATTCGCGATTCGAGCATGGATGGCGATTACTCGCGCATGCGCGACCTGCTTCCCGGAAGCGACTTCTTCCTGAAGCCCAATCCGAGCCGGCAACCGCCCGCGCAGTGATATGAGCCTGCTGCTCGAGGCCCTGAAAAAGGCGGAAAAAGCCAAAGAGGACGCACAGCGTCGCGCCCGCGGTGGCGATGCGGGCAGCGAGCCTCCCGCGTCGGCGTTCGACGTGGACGCGACCGTCGCCACAGACGGCAAGCACGTCATGAGGCGCGACGAATTGCCGGACATTTCAGCGCCGCTGGAAATTCTCAGCGACGACCTGCGGCCGGCAGCGCGTGCCAGACCCGCGGCGCCGCTGGAACTTGCGCTCACCGACACATCCTCTCCCGCGCCGTCGTCCGAACGAAGCGCGGCTCCGCGGCGCGCGACGCCGCGTGCCGGTTCCGGCACCCAGGCCGCCGACCCGGCGAGGTCCGAAAGGGCGGCCGCGCAAAAGGTGTTCGAGGCAAAATTCCGAGAACCCAACCCGCGCCTGCCCTTCTACATCGCGATGGGCACGCTTGGCGCGTTCGCGGTGGGGACAGTGGCCTATTTCTGGATCCAGCTGCGCCCCACAGCGCCGCTGGTAAATACCAATCCGGCCCGTTCGGCAAGCGAAAAACCGGTTGAGAGCGGTGCGGAAAAGTCTGCCGCCGCTACGCCGGCAGCGACGGCAAGCACGGGGCTGGCCGCCATTCCCGGCCTGCCCGGCAGCGCACCTCCGCCGCCGCCCGCTGCGGCGGCAGTTCCGGCAGGGTCCGCTGTGCCTGCGATGCCTGCGATCGCGACGCCGGCCCCCGCGGTTGCGGCGGCACCGGTCGCGGCGGCAACGCCGATTCGCGCAAAGCCGGCAGCGATCAGCGCCGGCGCCACGCGCAGCAGGTCCGCCGCAAAGGGCGACGAGAGCGCGTTAAGCGTGAACCGTGGCCGGCCGCAGATTCACCCTCAGGTGAGCGCGGGATACACCGCCTATCAGGAGGGCGACATGGCAAGAGCACGCGCTGCATACCTGCAGGTGCTGCGCGAGGAGCCGGCCAACCGGGACGCCATGCTGGGTCTCGCCGCGGTCGAGATGCGGGAGCAGCGCTACGATCTGTCGGATGCGTACTACCAGCGCATCCTGCGCGCGGATCCGCGCGATCCTCACGCGCAGGCGGGGCTGCTTGCGCTACGCAGCCAGCAGCTGGACCCGGTACTCGTCGAGAGCCGCGTCAAATCCCTGCTCGCTTCCGACCGCGAAGCGAACGTGCTGTATTTCACGCTCGGCAACCAGTACGCGCAGCAGGCACGTTGGGCCGAAGCGCAGCAGGCCTATTTCAAGGCCTTCGCCACCGATCCCGACAACGCGGATTACGCCTTCAACCTGGCGGTAAGCCTGGACCAGCTGCGCCAGCCGAAGCTGGCGCTGGAGTATTACCGACGCGCGCTGGCGCTGGCCGAAAAGCGCAGCGCCAATTTCGCCCTGGAAGTCGCGCGCCTGCGCGTGCAGCAACTCTCCCGCTGACACTTTTTTGCAGTGCGGCAACCGAGTGTAACGAGCCTGCCCGTTGGCGCGCCGGGTATCATTGAGGCTCGATGAATTCGCCCACGAATCCCCAGGCCAAGCGGCACATCGGACAGATCCTGATCGACCAGGGGATCCTCACCGAAGACCAACTCAGGATCGCCCTGCTCGAGCAGATGAAGTCGCACCTGCCGGTCGGACGCCTGCTGGTGCAGCTCGGGTTCGTGTCGGAAGCAACGCTGCGCGACGCGCTGTCCGAAAAGCTCGGGCTGCAGTCGGTTGATCTGGTGCACATCATCGTCGACCCCGCGGCGCTGAAGATGCTGCCAAGGGAGCTGGCGCGCCGCTACCGCATGTTCCCGGTGGCGCTCGACCGGCAGGGCAAAAAATTCATCGTCGCGCTCGCCGATACCAACAACA
Source organism: Betaproteobacteria bacterium (assembly GCA_039931635.1). Taxonomy (GTDB): domain Bacteria; phylum Pseudomonadota; class Gammaproteobacteria; order Burkholderiales; family SG8-39; genus RBG-16-66-20. The sequence goes on from JBDTRO010000174.1 coordinate 35,971, forward strand.
TTGTCGCGGTCGACCAGCTGCGCGCGCACCTCAAGGGCGACCTGGAGATCGAACTGCGGCTGGCGGGCGACTCGGAGATCGAGCGCGCGATCGAGCACTATTACGGTCACGAGTTTTCGATCGACGGAATTTTGCGCGAGATCGAGACCGGCGAGGTGGATTACACCTCGATCTCGGAAGGCGACGAGTACAGCCAGCCGGTGGTGCGCCTGATTTCGGCGCTGCTCGCCGACGCGGTCGACCGCAGCGCATCCGACATCCATTTCGAGCCCGAACAGAACTTCCTGCGCATCCGGTACCGCATCGACGGCGTGTTGCGCCAGATCCGCAGCCTGCACAAGACCTACTGGCCGGCGATGGCGGTGCGCCTGAAAGTGATGGCGAAAATGAACATCGCCGAAACGCGCGCGCCGCAGGACGGCCGCATCTCGGCGACGATGGCCGGCCGCGTCGTCGACTTCCGCGTCGCGAGCATGCCCACCACGCACGGCGAGAACGTCGTGCTGCGGATCCTCGACCGGCAGAAGGGCATCGTGCCGCTCGATCGGCTCAACATGGAAGAGGCGCAGCTCGACCTGCTCAAGCGCATGATCGCGCGGCCCGAGGGCATCATCATGGTCACCGGCCCCACCGGCAGCGGCAAGACGACCACCCTCTACTCGATCCTCAATCACATCAATTCCGACGGCGTCAACATCATGACGCTGGAGGATCCGGTCGAGTACCCGATGACGCTGATCCGCCAGACTTCGGTGGCGGAGGCGGCGAAACTGGACTTCGCCAACGGCATCCGCTCGATGATGCGCCAGGACCCGGACGTGATTCTGGTGGGCGAAGTGCGCGACGAGGAGACCGCTGAAATGGCGTTCCGCGCCGCGATGACCGGCCACCAGGTCTATACGACGCTGCATACGAACTCCGCGGTCGGCGCGATCCCGCGCCTGCTCGACATCGGCATCGTTCCCGACATCATGGCGGGCAACATCATCGGCATTATTGCGCAGCGCCTGGTGAGAAAGCTGTGCCGAACCTGCCGCCAGTCCTACGATCCCGACGTCAAGGAAAGGCGCCTGCTGGGCTTGTCTCCGTCTGAGCCGATGGCGCTGTTTCGCTCGGTGGGCTGCGAGCAGTGCGACTATCAGGGCTATCGCGGACGCGTCGGCATCATGGAAATCCTGAAGATGGATCCCTCGATCGACGAACTGGTTGCGCGCCGCGCCACCGCGCGCGAGATCCTCACGGCCGCCCGGGCCAAGGGATTCAAGCCGCTGGCCGAAGACGGTATCCGCCTGGTGCGTGGCGGCGTGACGAGCGTGGACGAACTCATGCGCGTCGCAGACCTGACCGATCGCATGGCGTAGCGCGGTACACGGGGCGGCAGCCGCCCCCGCGCTTCTCGCACACCCGTTTATGCCTCTGTATACCTACAAGGCAATCGACGCCGACGGCAAGACGGTGATCGGCCGCGTCGACGCAGGCAACGTGTTCGACCTGGAACAGCGCCTCTCGCGGATGGGGCTGGATCTCATCTCCGGGGCCCCGACCGCGCAGAAAAGCCGCCTCATCGGCGGCAGCAGCGTCAAGCGCCAGGACCTGATCAATTTCTGCTTCCACCTGGAACAGCTGGCGAGCGCCGGCGTGCCGATCGTCGAAGGCCTGATTGATCTGCGCGAAAGCGTCGAGAATCTGCGTTTCAGGGAGGTGGTCGGCGGCCTGGTGGAAACCATCGAGGGCGGCAAGAGCCTGTCGCAGGCGCTTGCCGACTACCCGGAAGTGTTCAGCAAGGTGATGGTCAGCCTGGTGCGTTCGGGCGAGCAGACGGGAAAACTCTCGGAGGTTCTGAAGAGTCTGGCCGAAACCCTGAAATGGGAGGACGAGCTCGCGGCACAGACCAAGAAGCTCCTCGTGTACCCATTGTTCGTCGGCGGCATCGTGACCCTGGTCACGTTCTTCCTGATGATCTATCTGGTCCCGCAGATGGTCGGGTTCATCAGGAACATGGGCCAGGACGTGCCGCTGCAGACGCGGATCCTGATTCACGTTTCCAATTTCTTCGTCGGCTACTGGTGGGCCGTCGCCGCGATGCCCTTCGTCATCTGGTACGGCCTCAAGATAGCCGCCAAGACGAACCCGGCGGTCGCCTACACCCTGGACGACCTGAAACTGCGGGTGCCGTTCATCGGCCCGATCCTGCGCAAGATCATCCTGTCGCGCTTCGCGTCGAGCTTCGCGATGATGTACAGCTCCGGGATCACGGTACTGGACGCGATCCGGTCCTCTGAAGAAATCGTCGGCAACCGCCCCCTGGAGAACGCGTTGCGCACCGCCGGCCAGCAGATCGCCGAGGGCAAGGGCCTTACCGCGGCATTCACCGACGTGGGGCTGTTTCCGGCGCTGGTGATCCGGATGCTGAAAATCGGGGAAAATACGGGCGCACTCGACAGGGCACTGCTCAATGTCAGCTACTTCTACAACCGCGAGGTGAAGGAAGGCATCGACCGCGTGCAGGCGATGATCGAGCCGGCGATGACGATGGTGCTCGGCGCCATTCTCGGCTGGGTGATGCTCTCGGTGCTCGGCCCGGTCTACGATACGATCTCCAAGATGAAGTTCTAGCGCCATGTCCGCCAAGCTCGTCCTTTATTTCACCGCCACCGAGCACACGCTCTACCGCTGGGTGGGCGGCGCGCTTGAGGCAGTGGCGACGTTCGGCGCCGACGACGAAGGACTGCAAGCGTTCCGCGTCCATCTGCAGGGGCGCCGCGGGGCGCTCGTTTACGTCCTTGCCGACCTGGCGGGCGAAGATTTCCACGAGGATCAGATTCCCAACCTGCGGGGCGGCGACCGGCTGGCGGTCGTGCAGCGCCGGCTCGCAGGCCGCTACCGCGACTCGCGGCTCGCTGCGGCGCTGTCGCTCGGTTATTCGACCGGCGAGAAGCGCTCCGAGCGCCTGCTGCTCGCCTCGTTTACCAATACGGAACAGTTCACGCCCTGGGTCGATGCGCTGGTGGCCTCGGGCGCGCGGCTCTCCGGCGTCTATTCCGTTCCGTTGCTCGCGCCGGCGCTCGCTGCGCGGTTGGGCGCCCGCAACGGCCGCATTTTCGTCGTAACGACAAACAGCACCGGCCTGCGGCAGTGCTTCGTCGACAACGGTTTGCTGCGCTTCGCACGCCTCGAGCGCACCACGGACGTTGAACCGCAAGCGCTCGCGGCGTTCGTGCGCGCAGAAACGATGCGGCTAGTGCAGTACCTCTCGACACTCAGGGCCCTGCCGCGCGAAGGCCCGCCGATCCAGGTTCTGGTGGTCGCACCGGCCGCGTTGCGCGCGGCACTTGAGCAAGTGCTGGTGTCCGATGCACGCATTACATTCAGGACCATCGCCATCGAAGAGGCGGCGCGCAAGGTCGGCATCAAGCGTCCAGCCGCCGACCTGCCCGGCGAGCAGCTCTTCCTGCAGCTTGCGGTCAAGAGCCCGCCCAAGGACCAGTTCGCCCGCCTCGAAGACAGGCGCAGCTTCTTCCTCTGGCGGTTGCAGCGCGCGATCGTCGCCACAGGCGCCGCCGGATTGCTTGCCTGCACATTGTTCGCCGGGGCACAGTGGATCGACCTGCTCGGCGTCAAGGACCAGGTTTCAATCCAGCAGCGCGAGGCGCGCGAGGCGACGCAACAATACCAGCGGATCACGGCGTCATTCCCGGTAACGCAAACCACGACCGACAACCTGAAGGCGACCGTGGTCGAGTTCACCAAGATCGCGGCGCAATCGTCCTCGCCGGAACCCGCGCTGGTTTACCTGTCGCAGGTGGTGGAGAAATTCCCGCAGATGGAAATCGAATCGGTGGTGTGGCGGGTGGGCAAACCCGCCGGCGCGGCAGATAAGGCACTGGCCAAACCGGCAGCGGTGCCCGCGGCCCCCGGGCAAGCGGGCGAAAACCTGCAAATACTTGAAGTTTCCGGACGGGTAAACGCAACCAGGAGATCCGACTATCGCGCGATAACCGGCCAGGTGCAGCGCTTCGCCGAAGCGCTGCGCACCGACCCGGCCTGGCGCATCCTGCGCACGCAGCTGCCGTTCGATGTCACATCCGAAGGCACCCTGTCCGGCGACATCGGCGCGGCGGAAGGCACCGAGGCGCCGCGGTTTTCTGTCACGGTGGGGCGCGAGATCAAATGAGCTTCTCCATCGCGGAACTGAAAAAGATCGCGTTGCCGCTGCTGCTGCTGGTCGTGCTGCTGGGCGCCGGCGCCGGGCTGATCCTTTGGACGCAGGGCGAGCAGCAGGCCGAGGCGCGGCTGCTCGCGGCAGCGCGCGCCGAGCGCAGCCAGGCGCGCGAACGCCTGACGCGCATCGCGGACGAGGAAAAGGAAGTCAACGACAAGCTCGAGGTGTATCGCAAGCTGAAGAGCCTGCATATTCTCGGCGAAGAACAGCGCCTCGAGTGGGCCGACGCGATGACCCGCATCCGCACCACGCGAGAACTCCTCGATCTTCGCTACCTGGTGGACCGCCAGCGCCTGCTCGTCGCGGTCGCGGGCAAGCCGGGGGGCGTGGAGGTCTACGCGAGCGCCATGAAAGTGGATATTGCGCTGCTGCACGAAGGCGATCTGCTCGCATTCCTGCGTGAACTGCGCGCATCGGGCAATGCCTACTATTCGATCAAACGCTGCGCGATCAACCGGGTGGGTAGCGCGGCGACCGGCACCTCGATCGTGCCGCGCCTGCGCGCGGACTGCGAGATCGACCTCATTACCATCATCGACCGGGCGGCCAAGACATGAAGCGGATCTTCGTGATGGCAGCAAGCGGCGCGCTGGTCGCTGCGGGCATTTCGCTGGCCGGCGTGGCGAACGCGCAGGCGTTGGGACGCCTGTTCTTCACCCCGGAGCAGCGCGCGGCGCTCGATGCGCGCCGCAAAGCACGCGTGCCGGACAAGCCGGCCGCGACCCCCGTTGCCGAATCGCCGGTTACCCGCGTCAACGGCGCGGTGCGGCGCGGCGATGGAAAGTCGACCGTCTGGGTCAATGGCGAAATGATCCCGGAAGACACGCGGGGCGACGGCGCGCGGGTGACGCGGCGCGGTCCGAATCCGGGCCGCGTCTCCATACCAGCCGGCGAAGGCCCGCAGCGGTACGACCTGCGCGTCGGGGAATCGCTCGATCGCGGCAGCGGTGAAGTGCGCGACGTGGTCGGCGAGGGCGAGATTCGGATCGGGCCTCGCCGCACCGTGCCGGGGAAAAAATGAAGCGGCTGGGTTCACGACGCCAGCAAGGCATCGCCATGATCGCGCTCGTGGCGATCCTGGCGCTCGTCGGATCGACGCTGCTCGTCAAGCAGCTGAACTCGGCGAGCGCCGGATTTTCCGCGGTCAGGAAAAGTCGCAACGCCGAAATTTTGCTGCGGGCCAAGCAGGCGCTGATCGGCTACGTGGCCGCGCAGGCGGTGAAGACAGGGGAAAACAATCCGGGCGCCATGCCCTGCCCGGAGAATCCCGGTGACTTCGACAGCACCACCGGAAACGACGGCAAGGTGGGAACCAGCTGCGGGGTCACGACCGTGGGGCGCTTCCCCTGGCGCACGCTGGGCGTGGACCAACTCGTCGATGCATCCGGCGAACCCCTGTGGTACGTGGTGTCCCCAGGCTGGGGGGTCGCTTCCGGCTCGAACACCTCGATCAACTCCAACTCCGTCGGACGGCTTACGGTTGACGGCACGGCAACAACTCCAATTGCGTCGCCCGGCAAAGTCAACTACACCGGCCACGGATTTGCAGTCGGTGACACGGTTTCATTCGCGACCGGCGGAGCGCTGCCGACCGGCATCACGGCAGGCGCAATGTATTACGTCATATCAGCGGGATTGACGTCTGATTTGTTCGAGATCTCCGCCACGTCGGGCGGAGCGGCAATCGACTTCACAGGCACGACCTCCGGTCCCCACAATGTTTATCGGAACCAGTCCGGCGTGGCGAAAAGCGTAGTCGCTCTCATCATCGCGCCGGGGCCCGCATTCACGGTGGCCGCGGCTACCGGCTGCACGGCCCGGACACAGGCGCGCTCGAACACCGGCACCCCCGACTGGCGCAACTACCTCGAGTGCGAGAACGCAACTTCGCCCGCGGACGGCATCTTCGTGACAACCGGCCCGAGTGGCTCGTTCAACGA
>JBDTRO010000175.1:0-6053 GCA_039931635.1 Betaproteobacteria bacterium
TGATGCGGGTGCTGAAGAATCCCTACGACGAGCAACCGGCCCACCAGGAGCTCGCCGCCCGCCGCCCGGAATGGGCGCGCCACCGGGCAGGCTGTTCCGCCCTGTCCTGCAGCTCGTGAAACTGACGCGCGCAAGCATCCTCGACGGCAGCCTGCACGCCGCGGTGCGCGCCGTGCTTGGGCCGAACGTGCGCATTTCGACGGACGCCGAGCGCAATGCGCAGGTAAAGGACATTCTGGCGCGCTCGCCGCGGCCGGGACGCGTCTGGATTTTCGCTTTCGGCTCGCTGATCTGGAACCCGGCGTTTCATTTTGTCGAGCGGCGCACCGCGCGCATCCACGGTTTTCACCGCCAGTTCTGCCTCTGGGCGCGCGCCGGGCGCGGCAGTCCCGAGCGCCCCGGCCTGATGCTGTCGCTGGAATCGGGCGGCAGCTGCGCCGGTGTCGCCTACCGGCTGGCGCGCAGCGCAGCGGCCGCCGAGCTGGACGTGATCTGGCGGCGCGAAATGTTCACCATGGCCTACCGCCCGGTGTGGACTACCGCGCATACGCCAAAGGGGCCGGAGCCGGCGATCGCGTTCAGCGCCAATCGCACGCATGAGCGGTACGCACCGGGGCTGGAGGACGCAGTGGTGGCACGCCACCTCGCCACGGGCGCGGGGCCGATGGGCCGCTGCTGCGACTACCTCTATGAAACGGTGGCGCACCTGCGCCAGCTCGGCATCCGGGACCGCAGGCTGGAGGCGCTGGAGGCGAAAGTCCGGGCTGCTAGCTGCGAGTGACCTTCAGCGCCTCAGGGTTGACCACGTTCGTCGGCGCGCCTGCCGCGTACGCCACTATCTGGTCGAAGATGTCGCTGAACTGAATTTCATATTCGTCGCGCGATACGTAGCCGATGTGCGGCGTGCAAACCACGTTGTCCATCGTGAGCAGAGGATCGCGCACGTCGCGCAGCGGCTCCTCGTCGAACACATCCACCGCGGCCATGCCTGGCCGCCCCGCCTTGAGTGCGTTCACCAGCGCCCCAGGCTCGACCAGGCCGGCGCGGCTGGTATTCACCAGCAGTGCCGATGGCTTCATCAGCGCTAGGTCGCCCGCCTTCACAATGCCGCGCGTGGCGTCCACCAGCCTCATGTGCAGCGAGACGACGTCGCAGCGCGAGAAGAAGTCCTCTCTGGATTGCGCCGGCAGAAAACCGTCCGCCCGCGCCTTCGCCAGCGTGGGCTCGCGCGCCCATACGAGGACCTTCATGCCGAACGCCTGCGCGTATCCCGCGACCACGGCGCCGATCCTGCCGTAGCTGTAGACGCCCAGCGTCTTGCCGCGCAGCGTATGGCCGACGCCGGTCTGCCAGTTCCCCGCCTTGAGCGACGTCATCTGCTGCGGTATCTGCCGCATCGCCGCAATCACCAGGCCCCAGGTCAATTCGGCAGTCGCATACGACGGCGTGCCGGCATGCATGTTGGAAGACACGATGATCCCGAGCCGGTTGCAGGCCGCGATATCGATATGCGGATATACGCTGCGCTGGCTGATGAGCTTCAGCTTCGGCAGGCGCTCGAGCAAGGGCGCGGTGATTTTCGTGCGCTCGCGTATCAACACCAGTGCTTCGGTATCCTTCAGCCGCTGCGCCAGCACCGCCGTGTCAGGAGCGTGGTCGTTCCAGATCTTCACCTCATGGCCCGCGAGCTTGCGGTAGCAGGCCAGCGTGCGAAGGGTGTCATGGTAGTCGTCGAGTATTGAGATTTTCATCGTCCGGTACTGTACATTCAGAGAAAGGAGGAATCCATGAAAAACTTGCTCGTTGCCTTCGCGCTGACGCTTGCGCTTCCCACACTTGGCTATGCCCAGGGGTATCCCAACAAGCCGATCCGCGTCGTCATCGGCTATGCGCCGGGCGGTTCGGCGGATGCCGGCGTACGGCCGCTCGCCAGGATTCTCGAACCCCTGCTCGGCCAGCCGTTGATCATCGAGAACAAGCCCGGCAACGCCGGCGGCGTGGCGATGGAGTTCATCGCCAAGGCGCCCGCCGACGGCTATACGCTTTACTACTTCGACAGTGGGCCGCTCACCGTTGCGCCGCACCTGGGCAAGGTCGGCTACACCAGCAACTCCTTCGTCCAGCTCGGCCATGTCTGCGGCAGCGGCAGCATGCTGGTGGTGCATCCGTCGACGCCGTTCAACAGCATGGCCGACGTGATTGCCGCATCCAAGCGCGAGCCGAGCAAATGGAGCTACGGCACCTCCGGCGTCGGCGGTCCGCACCATCTGTCGGGCGAGTACTTCAAGAGCGTCACTGGCGCGAGCCTGCTGCACATTCCGTACAAGGGCGGCGGGCCCGCGATGACCGACCTGATGGGCGGCCAGTTGCCGATGCTGTTCTCGTCGCTCGGCCCGGCGGTCGGTGCAGTCAAGAGCGGCAAGATCCGCGCGCTCGCCGTCACCTCCCTCACGCGCTCGGCCGCGTTTCCCGACGTGCCGACGATGGACGAACTGGGCCTGAAAGGTTTCGACTCGACCGCGTGGTACGGCCTGCTCGGTCCGGCCGGAATGCCCGCCGAGGTGGTCGCGCGCTGGACGCAGGCGCTCGCCAAGGCGGGAACGGACAAGGCCGGCATGGATGCCATCAACGCCACCGGCTGCGACGCCGAAATCCTCACGCCCGCCCAGACCAACGAGAAGATCAAGACCGATTTCGCGAAATGGGGCCGCGTGGTCAAAGACGCCAACATCAAGGCCGAATGACGCGGTTCGCATTTCATGTCGCGATGGCGTTGGCGTGCACGGCCGCGTGCGCGGCTGACCAATCGGTAGCGGTCTACGCGACGCGCGAACCGGTCGACAAGTCCTACCGGAAGATGATCAGGGGAATGGACTTGTTCGAGCAGAAGCACGCCATGGCGCCCGACGCCGCGCTGCGCTACAAGCTCCTGCCCCGGCAGAGCGACACGAACATGAACGGCATCGAGCTCAGCATCTCCGGAGACAGCATGACGATTCCGGTAGACGTGGAGCCGGATCACACCTTTGTTCTCGAGCGCAACCAGAAGGCGCTGGATGAAGACGCCTCGGTGAGGCCGAACCGGAAGGCGCGCAGCATGACGTGGCGCACCGAGGTCCGAACGCCGGGCCTGGCGCCGGATACCCGGCGGCTGGGCGATCTGCGCCTCGAATGCCATGTCGGAATGGAAGCGGACCTGGTATCGAACGTGCGCTCCGTCATCGGCCAGATCGCGAACTTCCTCATGCGTTCGCAGGGTTATTGCGACGGCAAGGACGCCCACTACTACTTTTTCTCGGAGCGCCCCTTGTTCGGCGTCACCCTGGTCGCCGGAACCCGCCGGGAGGTGCTGCCGGCGGGCGAGTTGTACGCGGGATCGTTCATTGAACCCCTGTCGAAGGCCGATCTCGCCTATTGCGACTGCCAGGTGATGTTGGATCGCACCTACTACCTGCCGCTGGGCGACCGCAGCTGGCCTGACGACACCATGGTTGAATTTGAATACATGGCCGAACCCGCGACGGCGTCCGTCCCGGTCGTCGTCGGCAACAGCACGAAAGCCGAAGTCGTGGCCGCGCTCGGGAAAACCACGATCGTCAGCTTTGACAGCGGCTTCGAAGTCTGGCTCTACAAGCGCCCCGACAAGACGGAATTGGTGATCCTGTTTGCCCCATCCGGGGTCGTAACGAAATCCCGGATTCGTTGAGAGCCGCCCTCGCCCCCTTTGCAGTGCGCAGCTTCCGTTTCCAGTGGCCGGCGGACCTCGCGACGTCCTGGGCCTTCGAGATGGAGACGCTGATCCTGGGCTGGTACGTGCTCGCCGTCACGGGCTCGGTGCAGCAGCTGGTGGCCTTCGGCGCATTGGTCTGGCTCGGCACCCTGTTTTCGCCGTTCTTCGGCATCGCGGGCGACCGCGTCGGCCTGCGCACCCTGCTATGCGTGACGCGGGGGCTTTACGCGCTTCTGGCCGCGGTCCTGATGGCGCTGATCCTGAGCGACATGCTGGCGCCATGGCACGTGTTTGCGATCACCGCGATCGCCGGCCTGATGCGGCCCTCCGACATGGCGATGCGGCACGTCCTGGTCGGACAGACCATGCGCCCCGAGATGCTGATGGGAGCGCTCGGCATCTCGCGCACCACATCCGATACGGCGAAGGTCATGGGCGCGCTCGCCGGCACGGGCGGCGTGGCGCTCATCGGCATGGGCCCGGCCTACGTCGCGGTTACGTCGCTGTACATCGGCGCGCTCCTGCTTTCGCTGGGCGTCGCAGGCTCGCCTCCGCGCGCGGCGGGAAGCAGGCCGGATGCCGCGAAAGCCAACCCGATCGCCAGCCTGAAACAGGCGATCCGGTATGTGCGGGAAAAACCGGACCTGCTTGGCGCCTTGAGCATGGCTTTCCTGGTCAACCTCCTCGCGTTTCCTTTCTTCATGGGCCTGCTTCCCTATGTCGCGAAGGACGTATACGGGATCGGCCAGTCGGGCCTTGGGTACCTCGCCGCGTCTTTCGCGACAGGTGCGCTCGCCGGTTCGCTGGTCGTGGGAAGCAGCCGCCTGCCGCTGCGCGCCGGACAAGTCATGCTCTGGAGCGGCGGCGCCTGGTTCACGTCCATCCTGCTGCTGGGGCAATCCGCGTCCTACGGAATCGGGCTCGCGTTGTTATTCGGCGCGGGATTCGTCCAGAGCTTCTGCCTCACGCCGCTGGCCGCGGTCATGCTCCGGTCTTCCAGCGACGAGATGCGCGCCCGCGTCATGGGAATACGCATCCTCGCCATCTGGGGCTTGCCCTTGGGGCTGCTCGCGGCCGGGCCGATCATCGCGCGCTACGGCTATTCCGCAGCCACGCTGATCTACGCCGGCCTTGGCCTGGCAGCGACGGTCGCCATCGGATATGTCTGGCGCGGCGCTCTCTGGCACCGCTCAGCCGTCGCCAACTCGCGTCTCTAGTCGCCCAGCGCGACGATCTTGCATTTCGCTTCCGCCACGAACTGCCCGCGCGGAAACTGCTCGATGTAAAGCTTCAGGTCCTCGGGGTCGTCGCTGTCCTTCACGCCTTCCCAGAATTCCGTCTCGGCTTCGCTGCCCTGCGAGCTGTCTGCGTGCGCCGGCGCGGCGGGCAGCGGCTTGGCCAGCACTTCGTTCGGGTCCTCCGGCGGCTTGCCCGCGAGGATGCGCTTGAGCGCGTCGCCAAAACTGCGCGCGGTCTGATAGCGGTGATCGACGTCCTTGGCCAGGGCGCGCGCCATGACGCGGTCGTACTCGGGCGGCACCTGCACGATCGCTGACGGCCAGACCGGGTCTTCCATGACGATCTTCTGCTGCAGCGCGAATTGCGTTCCCTCGAACGGCTTCTGCCCCGTGAGGAACTGGTAGAAGATGATGCCGGCCGAAAAAATGTCCGTCCGCCGGTCCACCTTCTGGCCCTGGATCTGTTCGGGCGACATGTAGGACGGCGTGCCGACCATCGCGCCGGCCCGCGTCGCCTCGGCTGCGCTGGTTTCGTCGGCAACCCGCGCCACGCCGAAGTCGGTGAGCTTGGCGTGGCCCGCGCCATCGATCATCACATTGCCCGGCTTGATGTCGCGGTGGACAATGCCCGCCTCGTGCGCGAAATCGAGCGCATCGAGCAGCTCGCCCATGATACGGAATATCGTCTTCAGGTCGAAACGTTCGTTGGCGTCGAAGGAGTCCTTGAGCTCCTTGCCCTGGATGAGCTCCATCACGATGTACGCGAGATCGCCTTCGGTGCCGAAGTCGTACACCTGCACGATATTGCGGTGGTTGAGCCGCGCCACGGCGCGCACTTCGCGCTCGAAGCGCACCGAAATCATGCGCGCCGCTTCCGGATCCAGCTTGCGCGTGAGGATGGTCTTGATCGCGACCCTGCGGTCCAGATTCGGGTCGAGGCCGTCGTACACCAGGCCCATCGCCCCCTTGCCGAGGACGCCCTGGATCTTGTACCGGCCAAGCGTTTTTAGTTCCTCCACAGCGCGCAATACTAAAGGGTATCGCGGCAGGGTCGAAATCGATTACTTCACGAACACCCCGCGGCC
>JBDTRO010000176.1:0-6709 GCA_039931635.1 Betaproteobacteria bacterium
TCAGCCGAGCTTGCGGGCGGCCGCGTCGATGCGGCGGCTGGCTTCCTCGAGCACCGGCAGCCCGGTGGCGAATGAGATGCGAAAGTACGGCGACAGGCCGTAGCCCGCGCCGTTGGGCAGCGCCACGCCGTTTTCCAGCAGGTAGGCGGTGGCGTCGGCGTCGGTTTCGAGCACCTTGCCCTGCGGCGTGCGCTTGCCGATCCAGCCGGCGCAGGAAACGTAGAGGTAGAAGGCGCCGTGCGGAGATTCGCAGGCGAGGCCCGGGATCGCCGCGATCAGCGGCACGAGGGCGTTGCGCCGCGTCTCGAAAATGGCGCAACGCTCGCGCACGACATCCTGCGGACCATTGAGGGCCGCGATCGCGGCTGCCTGGCTCACCGACGAAGGATTGAGCGAGCTTTGCGCCTGTAGCCTGCGCATGGCGCCGATCAGCTCCGCCGGCCCCGCCGCGTAGCCCAGGCGCCAGCCGGTCATGGCGAAAGACTTCGAGGCGCCATTCACGGTGAGCACGCGCTCCTTGAGCTGCGGCGCAACCTGGGCGAGGGTGTCGAATTTGCGTCCGTCGTAGAGGATATGCTCGTAGATGTCGTCCGAGATCGTCCAGACGTGGGGATGGCGTTCAAGCACTGCCGCGAGTTCGCGCAACTCCTGCGCCGAATACACCGCGCCGCTCGGGTTCGAAGGCGAATTGAGCATCAGCCACTTCGCGCGCGGCGTGATCGCCCGCTCGAGCTCCTCGGGGCGCAGCTTGAAGCGGTTTTCCGGCCTGGTCGGCAGCCAGACCGGCACGCCTTCGAACAGGTAAGTGATGTCGGCATAGGCCACCCACGAAGGCGCGGGGATCAGAACCTCGTCGCCCGGGTCGAGCGTGGCCATGAGCGCGTTGTGCAGCACCTGCTTGCCGCCCGCTCCGGCGGAGATGTTCTCGGGCTTGTAGTCGAGCCCGTTCTCGCGCTTGAACTTGGCGACGATCGCGGCCTTGAGTTCGGCCGTGCCGTCGGCCGCCGTGTAGTGCGTCTGCCCGGCGTGCATCGCGCGGTGGGCGGCCTCGATCACATGGTCGGGCGTGTTGAAGTCGGGCTCGCCCTGCGCCAACTCGATGATGTCGATGCCGGCGGCGCGCAGCTCGCGCGCGCGCTGCGCCGCCGTCGCCGAAGCCGACATCCGCGCGCGGCCGGCGCGGATCGAGAGCCGACCCATCCTCAGATCACCACGCGGTCAGTTACTTTTTCGCGTGCTGCTGCTCGTAGACCGCGACTTCCTTTTTCAGCTTGGTGAATTCCTCGCAGCCGAAGGTGCACAGCTTGTCCAGCTGCGCCAGGTGCTCCTTCGCCTTGGGCACGTTGCCCGACATCAGGTAGGCCTCGCCGATGTACTCGTGCGCGGCGCGGTGCTTCGGATCCAGGCGCAGCGCCTCGTTGTAGTGGCGGAACACCAGGTCCATCGCCGGCTTGTCGCCCTTGCGCAGGGCGTAGGCATAGAGGTTGTGGGTGTCGGCGTTCTGCGGGTTGCGCGCCACGGCGTCGCGCAGGATGCCCTGCGCCTTCGCCCATTCCTGCTTCGAGACCGCATCGCGCGCCTGCTCCATCGCGGGGTCTTTCGGTTCCTTCGGTTCCGGCTTCGGGGTATCCATCCCCCATACCGTGGTGGCGGTGACCAGGGTTAAGATAAATGCATGAATGCGCACGCTGTTCATAGGAAGCTCCTTGGGGTTCTGCTTGCCCTAACGTTAACATGCGCGCCGCCGCTTGCATTCCCGGCGCCGCCGGCTTCGCAGGGCGGCCGCGCGGCAGCACTGGCGGGCCTGGACGACAGCCAGCCCGAAAGGCGCGCCGAAGCCATCGTCTGGGTCGCGCAGCACGGCCGGATGGCGGACCAGCCGCTGCTGGTGAAGCGCCTGCGCGACGACGATCCGCTGGTGCGCGGCTTCGCCGAGCGGGGCCTGTGGCAACTCTGGACCCGGTCGGGCGATGCCGCCATAGACCGGCTGATGGCCGAGGGCATCGAGCAGATGCAGTCCGGGCGCCACCGCGAAGCGATCGCGACCTTCAGCGACATCATCCGCCGCAAGCCCGCTTTCGCCGAAGGCTGGAACAAGCGCGCCACGGTGCTTTACCTCGCCGGCGACTACCAGCGCTCGCTGCGGGACTGCGACGAGGTCCTCAAGCGCAACCGCTATCACTTCGGCGCGTTGTCGGGCTACGGCCAGATCTACTTCCACCTCGAGCAGCACGACAAGGCGCTCGCCTACTGGCGCCGCGCGCTGGAAGTCAATCCGAACATGCCGGGGGTCGAACTGAACATTCAGGGCGTAGAGGAAATTCTAAAACAGAAACGCGGGCATTCGATCTAGACGTAATCCTTCGCCGCCGTATCGGCATCCGCCGGTTCGCCGCTGAGATAGCCCTGCAGGTAGTCGCAGCCGCAGGCCGCCAGCACCGCCTTCTGCGCCTCCGATTCCACGCCCACCGCCGTCACCTTGAGCTCCAGCGCGTGCGCGAGGCCGACGATGCCGGCGATGATCGAGCGGCCGTCCTTGTGCGCTTCGCCCACCAGGGAGCGGTCGATCTTCAGCGTGTTGACCGGCAGCCGCCGCAGGCTGACCAGGCTCGAATAGGCGGCGCCGAATCCGTCGATCGCCACCCGGACGCCGAGTTCCCGCAGCTTGCGCAGCACCGTCAGCGCGAGGTCCGTGTTCTGCATCACCGTCGGCTCGGCCACTTCCAGCTCGAGCAGTTTCGGCGGCAGGCCCGAGTCCTTGAGCGCCTGCGCCACCAACTCGACCAGCCCGGGATCGTTGAACTGGCGCATCGACAGGTTGACGCATACCGGCAGGCCGCGATCGGCGCCGATGAAGGTCCCCCAGCGGCAGGCTTCGCCCAGCATCCATTCGCCCAGCCGCAGGATCAGGCCGGTGTCCTCCGCGATCTGGATAAAATCCGCCGGCATGATCACGCCGCGCGAGGGATGCTGCCAGCGCAGCAGCGCCTCGTGCGCCACCACGCTGCCCGACGCGGCTTCGACGATCGGCTGGTAGTAGGCACGCATCTCGCCCTTCAGCACTGCCTGGCGCAGGTCGTTCTCCAGCGCGAGGCGCCTGGTGGCGGACTGGTTCATCTGCTCGGTGAAGAACTGGTAGTTGGCGCGCCCGGTTTCCTTGGCGTGGTACATCGCCGCGTCGGCATTGCGGATCAGCGTCTCGGCGTCGCGCCCGTCGTCCGGAAACACGCTGATGCCGACCGAGGGTGTGATGTGCAGCTCGCGCCCCTCGACGATGAAGGGCTGCGCCACCGTCTCGAGGATTTTCGCGGCCACATTGGCGGCATCCGTGGAGCGTTTGATTTCGGGCAGCACCACCACGAACTCGTCGCCGCCCATGCGGCAGATCGTGTCCACCACGCGCAGCTGCTTCACCAGGCGCTCGGACACTTCCTTCAGCACCACGTCGCCCGCCGAATGGCCGAGCGAATCGTTGATGACCTTGAAGCGGTCGAGGTCCACGAACATCACCGCGGTCTGCTCGCGGTTGCGCAGGCTGAGCGCGAGCGCCTGCGTGAGACGGTCCTCGAGCAGGCGCCGGTTCGGCAGCCCGGTGAGCGCGTCATGGTCGGCAAGATGCTGGGCGCGCGTCTCGGCCTGGCGGCGGTCGCCGATCTCGTTCTGCAGGCGCTGGTTCGCCTGCTGCAGCTCCGCCGTGCGCTCGGCAACCGCGCGCTCCAGCGCATCGCGCGCGGCCTCCAGCGATTCGCGCGCCGCGTGGTCGGCGCTCACGTCCTCGAAAATTCCAATCGTGCCTTCGGCGGGATTCTTCGGATCAATCGCCTTGACCACCACTTTGCACCAGAACCTCGAGCCGTTCTTGCGCTGCAGGTGGTGCTCGGCCGTGAAAGCCTCGCCGGTCACGAGCTGGGCGTACATCTGTTCGACCACCGGTTCGTACTCCTGCGCCGAAGCAAACAGCACTGCGCCGTTCTTGCCGATCAACTCGCCGGCGGCGTAGCCGAACATCTGCTCCAGGCGCGGGTTGCAGCGCTGCAGCAGGCGCTGGCGCGCGAAGGCGATGCCGACCGTGGCGTTATCCAGGATCAGGCTCTGTTCCTCGACCAGCCGGCGGATCTCGCCGTCGGCGCGCTTGCGCGCCGTGATGTCTTCGTAGAGCCAGATGTATCCCTTGGACGGATTGCCGGGCTCCAGCGCGCGCCCGGTCCGGTGGCACCAGAATCCGGAGCCGTCCTTGCGCCGCAGCCATTGCTCGAAATCCGGCGTCTCGCCGGTGGCGAGCTGGTTGATATGGCTCACCGTCGCCTCGAAATCCTCGTCGGTGAAGTAGTAGCGGCGCGTCGACATGCCGTTCGCCTCGCCCGGATCGAGGCCGAACAATTCCTCGAAGCGCCGGTTGCAGCGCACCAGCTTGCGATCGCGCAGGAAGGCGATGCCGATCACCACGTTGTTGACGATGGCCTGCTGCTCGGCAAGCACGCGCTGCAGGTCTTCTTCCGCGCGCCTTTGCTCGGTAATGTCCTCGAGCAGCCAGACCGAGCCGCGCGCCGGGTCGGCGGGGTCCACTGCGCGGCCGGTGGAGCGCTCCCAGAACACCGTGCCGTCGCGGCGCCTGGCCTGCATGACGTGCGTTTGCGGCTGGCCGCGCGACATTTCGGCGTAAGCCTTCTCCGCCGCGGCATGGTCGGCATCGTCGGCGTAGGTCACCGCGGTGGGCTTGCCGTTCAATGCGCCCGGTTCGTAGCCGTACATTTCCTCCATGCGCCGGTTGCAGCGCACGATATGCCGGTCGCGCACGAAGATGATGCCGATGGACGCCGTGTCGAGAATCGCCTCCTGCTCGCGCAGCAGTCGCGCCACCTCGTCGGCGTGGCGCTTGCGCACCGTGACGTCCTCGACGATCCAGACCGTGCCGCGCTGCGTGTCGGTCGCGCTCAGCGCCTTGGCGATCACCCGCGCGAGGAAGGTCGCGCCATCCTTGCGCCGCATTTCCCATTCGACGTCCAGCTGGCGCCCGGAGCTCAGCACCGGCATTGCGATCGCGCCCATGGCCTCGTAGCTTTCGCGCGACGGGTAGACGATGTCCCCCGGCTGGCCGATCAGCTCCTCCGCAATCCAGCCCAGCATCTCGGCGAACTTCGGGTTGCACAGCGTGAAGCGGCGGTCGCGCGTGAAGGCGATGCCGATGGAAGCGTTGGCGAGAATCGCCTTGTATTCGAGTTGCGCGTCGCGCGGCCGGCCCGCGTAGCTTGCCGGAGGCGACTCGGCACCGGGCGCCGGCGCGTTCTCCCCGAAGCTGTTGAGTTCGTTCATTGCCTGGTCAGGGATTCAAACAGCGCGGCGAAGCGTTTCAGGCGGGTGGCCGCGTGTTCGCGCTGCACGGGACTGAGCGTGCGATCCAGGTCGAGCAGCAATTCGACGTACTCGGCGTGGGTTACGCGCAATGCCTCGACGTAGGCGGGCTCGCGGCCGGCGTCCCAGTCCCGCGCCCACTGCGCGAGGCGCGCCGTCGCTTCGCGCGCGCGCAGCATGGCGACATATTCCGCCTGGCGGCGCCGGCGGTCGCGGTCGCGCAATTCGGCGGAGTACGGCGCGCGCGTGCTGTAGAGGCGAACGCGATCCGCCTGCGCGTCGCTCAGCGGCCCGAACCACTCCTCGAGCCGGTCCAGATTGCGCGTCACGCGCCGTTTATGGCGTTCCTCCCTGGTGCCTTGCACGTTCTCCCTCGCGAATTTGCGGTTTTCCTCGACCAGCCGCTGTTCGAGATGGCCGATCTGCTCGGGGCCGAGGCGGTCCAGCAGTCCGGCCGCTTCGGTCGCCGCGGCCACCAGCGTCTCCTGCACCTGGCCCCGCACGGCATCGTAACTCCATTCGAGGTCTTCCCGCCTCATGCCGCGCAGCAGTCGCGCGGCCGCTTCCTCGCCCAGCGGCACGTATTTCGGCAGGGCCCTGGCCCGGTGCCAGGCCAGGAACGCCGCCAGGCGCCGGTCGAATTCCTCGGACTGCTCGCCCTGGAAGTCGAAGTAGTAGTTGGCCTGCCAGCGCAGGACCACGTCGGCGTTGTTGTAGGCGATGCGCGTGACGCTGCAGGACGACAGCAGAAGCATCGCCGCCAATGCGGCGATGCGCAGAGCCGTCGCCCCCGCGCGCATTGCTGTCGCCCCCGCGAAGGCGGGGGCCCACGTGGATCCCCGCATGCGCGGGGATGACGCCTGGGCAGGCGTCACCAGAAACTCTCCACGGTGATGTGGCCCGGTGTGCGGCGCCGGTTCTTGCGCAGGCCGCGCTGCATCAGTTCGGCGGCCACGTCCCGCAACATCTGCGGGTTGCCGCACAGCATGAACTGGGAGCGCTCCGGCGCGATCGGCCGGCCCCCCGCTTCCAGCCGTCCGTCGCGAATTGCGGCCGGGATGCGACCGGCGAGGGATTCCGGATGCGATTCCCGGCTGACGACGCTGATGTAGCTGAGCTGCGGCCGGACGGCCTGCAATTCACGAATCATGTCCTTGTATACCAGTTCGCTCGCGTGCCGTACGGCGTGGACCAGGATCACGCGCTGGTAGCGCTGCCAGGGCGTATCGGTGCGCAGGATGGACAAATAAGGCGCGATGCCGGTGCCGGTGGCGACCAGCCAGAGGTCCTCGGCCGGCGGCACCTCCGACAGGACGAGAAAACCGGAAGGATTGTCCGCCAGGTACAAGGCATCGCC
>JBDTRO010000177.1:0-5119 GCA_039931635.1 Betaproteobacteria bacterium
TGCAGGTCGATCATCACGCCGCGGCCCTGCGCGCCGTGCTCGGCGAGGTTCTGGATGCCGAGCGCCTCGGCGCGCGTGCCTTCATAGAGATTCCAGGACTCGGCCTCGGGATTCCGGGGAGCGGGCTTGATGTGCTCGCCCGCCCGGAAGCCGTTGTAGAACATGGGTTCGGGCTTGCCATTGCCGTCGGCGTCGAACAGCGCACCCACGTGCGCAAAGGAATCCCACTGCGTCGAATACTGCAAAGTGAGCAGCACGATATCGTCGCACACGACGTCGATCTGGTCGGGATTGTCCTGGCGCACTTCGTAGGCGAAATTCTGCCTGCCGTTGCGGTGCGTGGCGGCGATGCGCGGCGGGTGGCGCCGCGGGTTGAGCCCGTTGCCGCCGGGATAGTCGAGCGGCAGCGACAGCACGAAGGTGAGACCCTCCCTCACCTCGGCCACGCCCTGCAGCACCTTTTCGCGCGTCACCCAGTTCATCCGGCCGCGCTGGTCGTCGGGGCCGAATTCCCCCCAATTCGAGCCGGGGGGGCGGTTTTGCCATCTCTTGTTTTGCATTTTTTACCCGTGAAAAACGAAACCTAGAAATAGTGCCTGCTGATGGCCTCGGCAACGCAGACCGGTTTCTCGCCGCCCTCGCGCTCGAAGGTCACGCTCCAGGTGGTCTGCACGCCGTTGCCCTCGATCTTTTCGAACCTGGCAAGGACGAAGCGGCCGCGGATCCTTGCGCCCGCGGGCACGGGCGAGGTGAAGCGCACCTTGTTCAGGCCGTAGTTGACGCCCATCTTGCGGTCGGCGAACTCGAAGGTGGATTCGGAGAGCTTGGGCAGCATCGACAGCGTGAGGAAGCCGTGCGCGATGGTGCCGCCGAAGGGCGAATCCTTGGCGCGCTTCGGGTCGACGTGGATCCACTGGAAATCCTCGGTCGCCTTGGCGAACAGGTCGATGCGCTCCTGCGTGATCTCGACCCAGGGCGAGACGCCGACCTCTTTGCCGACCTGCGATTCAAGATCCCGAAGTTTGATTGCAGTCTTAGCCACGCGCATCTCCCACGAATTTTCCGATTTCTCCGCACACCAGATCCGGCTTCTCGTGCACGATCCAGTGCGAGGCATCCGCTGCGCGCACCAGCTTCAGGTCGGGCACGCATTGCTCCAGGCCCTCGATGCAGCCCGTGAGGAGCGCCGTGTCGCGCTCGCCCCAGAGCACCAGCGTGGGCACCCGCACCATGAAATCCTCCGGCTTGAAGGCCAGCTTCTTCGCGCCGGGATCATCGGCGGTGGGCGGATAAAGCGGCGAGGCGCGGTAGTAGTTCAGGCCGCCGGTCAGCGCACCGGGCTGCGACCAGGCCGCGACCAGTTCCGTGCGCCAGATCTCCGGCAGATGCATGAACGACCCCAGCAGCCGCGCGAAGCCGTTCTCCGAGAGCACGCGTTCGGCCTTCGGCAGGCGGAACACGTTCATGTATTCGCTCGCTTTCTGCTGCGCCGCGTTGTTCGCAAGTTCGCGCCAGAAGAGGTAGGGATGCGGCGAGTTGATCATCACCAGCTTCTGGAGCCGCTGCGGATGTCCTATGGCGACCGCCCAGGCCACCGCGCCGCCCCAGTCGTGGGCGACCAGCACGAACTTGTCCCTGGAATAGTGGGCTCCCAGCGCCAGTACGTCTGCGATCAAGTGCTTCGCCTTGTAGGGCTCCACGCCCTCGGGCTTGTCCGAGAGGTTGTAGCCGCGCAGGTCCGGCGCGACGCACAGCCAGCCGCGCCCGGCGAAGTGCGCCATCGGCGCGCGCCACGCGGCCCAGAATTCCGGGAAGCCGTGCAGGAACAGCATCAGCGGACGGCCGGCATCTCCCGCCACGGCGCAGTGCAACTTCACGCCCCCGCAGTCGAGCGTTTCGTGGCGGATGGCGGCGCTCATCGCGGCCCGCCCTTGATGACTTTCTCGAGCAGCGCCTGCACCTCGGCGTTGCGCGCGGCGGCGCCCTGCGGATCGAGCTTGTCGATCTGCGCGGTGAGCGCCGCGAAGGATTCCATCTGCCTGCTCAGGGCCTGCCCGCGATCCGCTCCGGTCTGCGTCGCGAGCGCCGCCATCTGCTTCAGGATTGCCTTGCGCTGCGCCTCGAGTTCCTCGGGAACCTTGCCGGCCTGCGCGCCCGCCGCCGGCCGCCGCGGATTGTCCGGATCTTCGGCCGTCGCCGGACTCGCCTTGCCGGCCGGAATGAACTCGACCTTCGGCGCGCGCCGCTGCTTTGCGGGGTCGTCGTACCAGGGCGGCGGATAGCTGGAGAACTTCGTCGACCCGGTCTCCGGATCGACCCAGCGGTACAGGTCGGCGGCCGCGGGGCCCGCGAGCAGCAGGAAGGCCGTTGCAATGGCGAATCGCACTAGAACTCCTTTGCCAGGCATGCGCGCACGCCGCCGGCCACCGCCTCGGCAATGCGGCGGCGCATTTCCGGATCCCGCATCCTGCGTTCCTCTTCCCGGTTGACGATCACGCCCGCCTCCACCAGTACCGACGCCATCGTCGCGCTGCGCGCAACGGCGAGGTTGTCAAAGTAATGCACGCCATTCTCCTCGTCGGCGAAGGGCCGCGATTCGCCCAGCACCGGATCGGCATGGTAGCGCGACGGCGTGAAGCCGGCGCCTTTGAGTTTCGCACCGATGGCGCTGGCGCAGGCCAGGCTTTTTTCCAGCTTCGGATTCTGCCTTGATATGAAAAGCGAAAACCCGGCGAAACGATCCGCCTGCGGCAGCAAGCGCTCCTGCACCGAGTCGTGGTGGATCGAGACGAAGAGGTCGGCGCCGCGCGCATCGCGCGTGCGGTGGTGCAGCACCGCATAGTCGCCTCGCTCGCCGATCATGCGGACGTTCAATTGAAATTTCTCCAGTTCTGCTTTTACTTCGGATGCCAAGGCAAGATTGAATTCAAACTCGAGCTTGCCGCCCGCGGAAATGACACCGGGTTCGGCGGCGTAGTGGCCCACGTCCACCGCGACCTCCAGCGCCGCCGCGGAAATCGTAATCGTCATTCCCGCGAAGGCGGGAATCCAGATCTTGCCTTTTATTCAATCACCCGGTCGGCGCGAAACAGCACGGTTTTCGGAACCGTCAGGCCGAGCGCCTTCGCGGTCTTCATGTTCACGGCGAGCTCGAACGTAGCAGGCAGCTCGAGCGGCAACTCGGCCGGCTTTGCACCCTTGAGGATCTTGTCGACGTAAACGGCAAGCTTGCGATACTGGTCTCTGGGACTCGCCGCGTAGGAGATCAGTCCTCCCGCCGGAGCAAACGCTGCGGTGGGCGAGGCCGAGACAAACCGATACTTGAGCACCAGTTCGATCGCCCGGGCGCGCGGCAGGCTTGGCTGGATGATGACTGCACCTATTTTCGCCTTGGCCCACTCCGCGAACACCACGTCAAAATCCGCCGGCACACGGACCATGGCAGGATGGATTTCCATGCTCAATGCGCGTCCCGCGGCATGAATCTGTTCGAGGAACGGTTTCGTGAATGGGTCCGCCACATTCGCCAGGACCGCAACGCGGGTCACTGGCGGGAAAATCTCGCGAATGAGTTCGAGCATCTTTGCCGCAAGCTCTGCGGTCGTACCAGACACCCCGGTGACATTGCCGCCCGGCCGCGAGAGGCTGGCGACCAGGCCCGTGCCTACGGGATCGCCCGCGAGGATGACGACCGGAATTGTTTTTGTCGCCTGTTTCGCGGCCTGCGCGGCCGGGGTCTGCACTGCAACGAGTACGTCGACCTTGAGACGTACCAGCTCCGCCGCCAGCCCCGGGAGCGCAGCCGCTTTGCCGTCCGCGGAACGCACCTCGGTCACGATGTTTTTCCCTTCGATATAGCCGAGCTGGCGCAATCCGTCGCGAAACAGGCCGAGCGCGGGTTCCAGGTTCGCAATGTCGAGATAGCCGATCTTCGGCACCCGGGATGGCTGCGCCACGCCGGCGAGCGGGACTGCAAGCGCGCCAAGTGCGACCAGCAGTTCCCGCCGCGTCGTCATGGAATCAGAACCTGGAGAAGTCCGGCTTGCGCTTCTCGAAGAACGCGGTCATCGCTTCCCGTGCCTCGGGCGAAGTCAGGCGCTCGCTGAAAACCTTGCCCTCTTCCGTCATCGCCTCGGTGACGCGCGGCCCGAACCGGCTGCGCATCAGCGCCTTGGTGGCGCGCACGGCGGCCGGCGGCAACGCGGCCACGGCGAGGGCACCGGCGCGCGCGCGTTCGAACAACTCCGCCTCCGGCACGACCGCGGTGACGAAGCCGGCCGCGTAGGCCTTGTCGGCATCGAAGGGCTGCCCGAGCAGGAGCAGCTCGGCGGCACGCTGGTAACCGGCGATGTAAGGCAGCAGGAAACTCGATCCCGCCTCGGGCACCAGACCCAGCGGCACGAAGGGCATCTGGAAGCGCGCGCCCGGCGCCGCGTAGACGAGATCGCAATGCAGCAGCATGGTGGTGCCGATGCCGACCGCGGCGCCATTCACCGCCGCAATCAGCGGCTTGCCGAAATTCGCGATGCCGCGCAGGAAGCGCGTCGTCGGGCTGGATTCCGAATGCGGCGGCCGGTTGAGGAAGTCCTTCAGGTCGTTGCCGGCGGTAAAGCAGTCGCGCGCGCCGTGGATCAGCACCACGCGGACCGCGGCATCGCCGTCGGCCGCGGCAAGCGCATCGGCCATCGCGCCGTACATTTCCTGCGTGAGCGCGTTCTTTTTCTCGGGCCGCGCGATTTCCACGCGCATCACCCGGTCCTTGATTTCGGTTTTAAT
This sequence comes from Betaproteobacteria bacterium, assembly GCA_039931635.1. Taxonomy (GTDB): domain Bacteria; phylum Pseudomonadota; class Gammaproteobacteria; order Burkholderiales; family SG8-39; genus RBG-16-66-20. Next base: position 4,777 of record JBDTRO010000177.1, read on the forward strand.
CACGCTGGCAGCTTGTAGTCTTTGAACTGCTGCCGCAGGGTCAGCTTGGAGAGCTTGCCGGTGGCGGTGTGCGGCAGTTCGGCCACGAACACCACGTCCTCGGGCATCGACCACTTGGCGATCTTGCCCTCGTAGAACTTGAGCAGCTCCGCCTTGCTCACGTCCTGCCCGGCCTTCTTCACCGCGACCACGATCGGGCGCTCGTCCCATTTCGGGTGCGCGATGCCGATCACCGCCGCTTCCTGGATCGCCGGGTGCGCCACCGCGACGTTCTCCAGGTCGATCGAGCTGATCCACTCGCCGCCCGACTTGATCACGTCCTTCGAGCGGTCGGTGATCTGCA
>JBDTRO010000178.1:0-2152 GCA_039931635.1 Betaproteobacteria bacterium
GGCGCTTCTGCAGTTCCTTCAGCACACCGGTCAGCAGCGTGATGGGCTTCACTTCATGCAGCGCGCCGCTCGCCTTGCCGCGGCCGCGCGGCGTGCGGATTGCGTCGAACACCATAGCCTCAATTGCGTTGCTAGCCATCCTTGCCCCCTAGCCCGAGCGATCGGGAAATGACTTCCTTCATGATTTCGTTGGTGCCGCCGTAGATGCGCGTCACGCGCGCGTCCACGTAGGCCTGCGAGATCGGGAATTCCCACATGAAGCCGTAGCCGCCGTGCAGCTGAAGGCATTCATCGAGCACCGTGCCTTCCATGTCGGTGGACCAGAGCTTGGCCATCGAGGCGGTCGCGGTGTCGAGCTTTTTCTCGAGCAGCAGTTCCATACAGCGGTCCACGAACACGCGCATCACCTGAATTTCGGTTGCAATTTCGGCCAGCTTGAAGCGCGTGTTCTGGAAACCCGCCACCGGCTTGCCGAAGGCCTTGCGATCGTTCACGTAAGCGATGGTCCAGCCGAGCGCCGCCTCGCACTTCGCCGCCGCGCCGATCGCGATCTGCATGCGCTCCCAGGGCAGTTCCTGCATGAGATAGATGAAGCCGTTGTTCTCCTGCCCGAGCAGGTTCTCCGCCGGCACTTCGACGTTGTCGAAAAACAGCTCCGCGGTGTCCTGGCCCTTCAGGCCCATCTTCTTCAGACGCTTGCCCTTGTTGAAGCCTTTCATCGAGGTATCAACGACAACGAGGCTGGTGCCCTTCGCGCCCTTGGCCGGATCGGTCTTCGCCACCACGATGACGAGATCACAATTCCAGCCGTTGGTGATGAATGTTTTCGATCCATTCAAAAGATAACCACCATCCTTGCGAAGCGCGGTGGTTTTGATCGCTTGCAGGTCGGAGCCGGCGCCGGGCTCGCTCATGGCGATGGCGCCGATCATGTCGCCCGCGGCCATCTTCGGCAGGTATTTCTTCTTCAGCGCGCCGCTGCCGTAATTGAACAGGTAAGGCGCGACGATCTCCGAATGCAGGCCCCAACCGACCGAAGAGTTGTTGATGCGCGCCTGCTCTTCCATCAGCACCATGCTGAAGAGCTTGTCGGCGCCCGAGCCGCCGAACTCTTCGGGCATGCTCATGCACAGGAAGCCGTTCGCGCCCGCCTTCTTCCAGACCGACTTGTCGGCATAGCCCTGCTCCTGCCAACGCTCGTCGTGGGGCTTGACCTCGGCTTCGAGGAAGCGCCGCACGCTGTCCCGGAACGTGTCGTGTTCGGGGGAAAACAGGGTGCGCGGAATCATCGCCGGGATGATAAGCGATAAAGCCGGCCCACCAAGCAGGCGCTTTGCTGTTCGAAACGCGACCGGCCCCTATAATCCGGCGCATGGGAGCGGTAAAAGCGGTGCGCGCGGCGCGGCTCGTTTCGGGACTGATCCTGATGGCGTTCGTGGCCTGCCATCTCGCCAACCTGGCGATGGGCGTCCGCTCGCTGGCGGACATGGAGGCGTGGCGCCCCGTCCTGACGGGGCCCTGGACGCGCGGCGCCGGCTTTGGCCTGCTCGTAGCCGCGGCGCTGGTGCACGCGAGCCTCGGCCTCTATGCCATCGCGGCCCGCCGCGCATTGACGCTTTCGGCGACCGACGTCGCGCAACTCGTGCTGGGCCTGCTTACGCCGCCGCTCCTGATCGCGCACGCGTTTGCCCTGCACACCGCGATCCGCGTCGCGCCAAATTTCGCCGACAGCTATGGCCAGATCCAGGCGGTGTACTGGAGCTTCGCGCCCGCCTATGCCTTCCTGCAACTATTCGTCGTGGTCGTGGTGTGGATGCACGCCGCGATTGGCCTGTATTCGTGGCTCGTGCTGAAGCCGGTCTGGCGCCGCATCGGCGGGCTGGTACTGCCGCTCCTGTTCGCGCTGCCGATTGTGGCGCTGCTCGGATTCGCGCAATCGGGCCAGCAAGTTCTCGACCGGCTGTCCGCGGACCCGGCCTGGCGCGCCACGATCCTGGAGAACGTCGGGCGCATCGCCGCGGCGACGCGCGAACTGGGCGCTCTGCAATCGCAGGCGCTCGCGGCCTGGGCGGTACTGGTGGCCGCCGCATTCGCGATCCTCGCGGCGCGCATCCTGCGCCACCGGCTGAAGCCGGTCTCCGTCGCCTATGAC
>JBDTRO010000179.1:0-5584 GCA_039931635.1 Betaproteobacteria bacterium
CCGATCCGGCAGCTTCCACGGTCACGCTCGGCTCGTACAAGGACATCAAGTGCGAGAAGATCGACTCACATACGGTACGCGTCCTGTTACCCAAGGCGACGCCGTTCTGGGGCGACGCATTCTGCAGCACGCGCGGCATGCTGATCCCGAAACACCTGTTCGACGCCTATCGCGGCGCCAAGTCGCGCGATGCGCCGGCCAACCTGAAGCCGGTCGGTACTGGACCCTATAAGTTCACGGATTTCAAGCCGGGCGACATGCTGCGCGGCGTGATCAATACCACCTACCACGAGGCCAACCGGCCGCATTTCGACTCGATCGAGATGAAGGGCGGGGGAGACGCGGTATCCGCCGCGCGCGCCGTGCTGCAGACGGGCGAGTTCGACTATGCATGGAACATGCAGGTCGAGGACGAGATCCTGCTGAAGATGGAAGAAGGCGGCAAGGGCCGCACGAGCATCACGCCGGGCGCCAACATCGAACAGATCCAGCTCAATTTCGCCGATCCGTGGAAAGAAGTGGATGGCGAACGCGCGCACGCCAAGACGGCGCACCCGATCCTGTCGGATCCCGCGGTGCGCGGCGCGCTGAACCTGCTGGTCGACCGCGGTTCGGTGGAAAAGCACATTTACGGCCGTACCGGCGTCGCCACCGCCAACTTCCTCAACAATCCGCCGCGCTTCACGTCGAAGAACAAGAAGTGGGAATTCAACGTCGACAAGGCGAACCAGATGCTGGATGCGGCGGGCTGGAAGCGGGGCGCCGACGGCATCCGCGCCAAGGACACGAGGAAACTGAAGTTCGTGTTCCAGACGTCGGTCAACCAGCCGCGCCAGAAGACGCAGGCGATCATCAAGCAGGCCTGCCAGAAGGCCGGCATCGACCTCGAACTGAAGGCCGTGACCGCCGCGGTGTACTTTTCGTCGGACGTGGCGAACCCGGATACCTACACCAAGTTCTACTGCGACATGCAGATGTACACCACGACGATGACGCAGCCGGATCCCGAGGTGTTCATGGACCAGTTCTGCTCCTGGCAGGTATCCAGCAAGGAGAACAAGTGGCAGGGCCGCAACATCACCCGCTGGCGCAGCGACGAATACGACAAGGCCTGGAGGGCCGCGGAAAACGAGCTCGATCCGGTCAAGCGCGCGGCGCTGTTCATCCGCATGAACGACCTGGTGATCGAGGGCGTGTGCGTGATCCCGGTGGTCTACCGGCCGCGCGTCGCGGCGCAATCGAGCAAGCTGCGCGCGCCGCTCTCGGGCTGGGACAACGACCTCTGGAAGCTTTCCGACTGGTACAAGGAAGGCTGACCGGCACGAACTGAGCGCGCGTGATGGGGAGATACCTGCTCAGGCAGCTGCTCCTCGTGATCCCGAGCGTGATCGGGATCAGCATTGTGCTTTTCACGGTGCTCGCGCTCGCGCCCGGCGATCCTTTCGAGGAACTCGCCACCAACCCCGCGATTCCGGCCGAGGTGCGCGCCAACCTGCGCGCCTCGTTTGGCCTCGACGATCCCATCCCGGTGCGCTACGTGCGCTGGCTGGGCGCGATGGTGCAGGGGGACTGGGGATTCTCCTTCGCCAGCCGGATCAACGTCGATACCCTGATCCTGCAGCGCATCCCGGTTACGCTGCTGGTGATCGGCTCGTCGCAGATCCTGGCGCTGCTGGTCGCGTTACCGGTCGGCGTGTACGCGGCAACGCGACCGTACTCGGTCTTCGACCAGGTCGCGAGCTCGCTGGCGTTGATGGGCTTCGCGCTGCCGACCTTCTGCACCGGGCTGCTGCTGATCCTCATTTTCAGCATCACGCTGGACTGGCTGCCCTTCGTCTACCGCGCGGACATCAGTGCGACTGGTTGGCGCTGGTATTGGGAGCACTTCCGGCAGGCGCTCATGCCGGTCGCGGTGCTGGGGCTCTTCCAGGGCGCTTCGTGGACGCGCTACGTGCGTTCCGCGGTGCTGGACGTGATCCGCCTCGAATACGTCACCACGGCGCGTTCCAAGGGGCTCACCGAGCGCGTGGTGGTGATGAAGCACGTGGTCAGGAACGCGATGATCCCGGTGGTGACGCTGATCGGCCTGCAGCTGCCGGCGATCTTCGGCGGTGCCATTGTCACCGAGCAGATTTTCCGCGTGCCGGGCATCGGGTCCCTGCTGATCACCGCGATCCTCGCCAACGACACGCCGGTGATCATGGCGGTGACCTTCGTCCTGTCGTGCCTCGTGATCGTGTTCAACCTCATGACCGATATCCTCTATGGCTGGCTCGACCCCCGCATCTCCTACCGCTGACGGCCTGGCGCTGCCCGTGGCGGTGCGCGCACGGAGCAATTCGCCGTGGGCCGAGGCCTGGCGGCGGTTCAGGCGCCACAAGCTGGCGATGGCCGGCATGGTCGTACTCGCGCTGATCTCCTTTCTGGTCCTGTTCGGGCCGCTGCTCTGGCCGGTGGCGATCAACGAGATCGATTTCACCGCCCGGCTGAAGGGACCGTCCTGGCACCACCCGATGGGCACCGACGACCTCGGCCAGGACCTGTTCGCGCGCATGCTCTACGGCGGGCGCATATCGCTGGCGGTCGGCCTCGTGGCGATGATGATCGCGGTCGGTGTCGGCACACTGGTGGGCGCGGTCGCCGGCATTTCGCGCGGCAGGGTGGACGCGGTGCTGATGTGGCTCACCGACCTGTTCCTCTCGCTGCCGCAGCTGCCGCTGTTGCTGCTGCTGATCTACCTGTTCCGCGACACCTTGAAGGTTGCCTTCGGGCCCGAGGTCGGCATCTTCATCATGATCGTGCTGGTAATCGGGGCCTTTCGCTGGATGCCGGTGGCGCGCCTGGTGCGCGCGCAGTTCTTTTCGCTGCGCGAAAAGGAGTTCGTCGAGGCGGCGCGCGCGCTCGGCGCCACGACCGCGCGCACGGTGACGCGCCACATTCTGCCGAACTCGCTGGGACCGGTGATCGTCGCCGGCACCATCGACGTCGCCGCGGCGATCATCTTCGAGTCGACGCTGTCGTTCCTGGGGCTGGGATTCCCGCCCGACATTCCGACCTGGGGACGGATCCTCTACGACGCCAAGGACTACATGGACATCGCAACGCACTGGGCGCTGTTCCCCGGCGCGGCCATCTTTCTCACGGTGCTCTCCATCAATTACATCGGCGACGGCCTGCGCGACGCGCTTGATCCCCGGCAGGTGCTGTAGCGTCCATGGCCGAGCGTTTGCTGGAGATCCGGGGTCTGAAGACCCATTTCGCCACCGACGAGGGCTGGATCCATGCGGTGGATGGCGTCGACCTGGGCGTGGACCGCGGCGAGACGCTGGGCGTGGTCGGCGAGTCGGGCTGCGGCAAGACCGTAACCGCGCTCACCGTCCTCAAGCTGATCGCGATGCCGCCGGGCCGCATCGTCGCGGGCCAGGTACTCTGGCAGGGTCGCGACCTCGTGCCGCTGGAGGCGGACGAGATGCGCAAGATCCGCGCGAAAGAAATCGCGATCGTGTTCCAGGAGCCGATGACTTCCCTCAATCCGGTCTACTCCATCGGCGAGCAGATCGCGGAGGTGATCCGGCTGCACGAGGGTCTGGGCCGCAAGCAGGCGCTGGCGCGCACCATCGAGATGCTGAACCTCGTGCGCATCCCCAACCCGGAACGGCGGGTGAACGATTATCCGCACCAGTTCTCGGGCGGCATGCGCCAGCGCGTCATGATCGCGATGGCCCTGTCCTGCAACCCGCAGCTGCTGATCGCCGATGAGCCGACCACCGCGCTCGACGTCACGATCCAGGCGCAGATCCTGGATCTGCTGAACGAGTTGAAGTCCAGGTTCGGCATGGCGGTGATGCTGATCACGCACGCGATGGGCGTGATCGCGGAGACGGCGCAACGCGTCGTCGTGATGTACGCGGGCAAGGTGGTGGAGGAGGCGTCCGTGAAGGACCTGTTCGCCAATCCCCGCCACCCATATACGCAGGGCCTGATCCGCTCGATTCCGCGCATCGACACCGCCGCATCGAAGAAAACCCGGCTCGAAGCGATCAAGGGCGTGGTGCCAAGCCTGCTGAACCCCGCGCCGGGCTGCCGTTTTGCGCCGCGCTGCCGCCTCGCGGCGCCGGAGTGCACGCGCGAGACGCCGCTGCTGCGCGAGATCGTGCCGGGCCACAAAGTCGCCTGCGTGATGGCATGAGCGAAGCGCTGCTGCGCATCAGGGATATGGTGAAGCGCTTCCCTGTGAAGGGCGGGCTGTTCGGCGGCGTGGTCGACCAGGTGCATGCCGTAGACGGCGTGAGCTTCGAAATTGCGCCGGGCGAAACGCTCGGGCTGGTGGGCGAATCCGGCTGCGGCAAGTCCACCACCGGCCGCTGCATCCTGCGCCTGATCGAGCCGACCTCGGGCGAGATCTGGTTCGAGGGCAGGGACGTCACCGCGCTGGAGGGCGATGCGCTGCGCCGGCTCACGCGCGACATGCAAATCATCTTCCAGGACCCCTACGCCTCGCTCAATCCGCGCATGACGGTGGGGGCGATCATCGGCGAGGCGCTGATCATCCACGGCCTCGCCAAGCCCGGCGCGGAGTTCGACGCGCGCGTCGTCCAGCTGCTGGAAACCGTGGGCCTGCACCCGGACCACCGCCGGCGCTATCCGCACGAATTTTCAGGCGGGCAGCGCCAGCGCATCGGCATCGCGCGTGCTCTCGCGGTGTCGCCCAAGCTGATCGTCTGCGACGAACCCGTTTCCGCGCTCGATGTCTCGATCCAGGCGCAGGTCATCAACCTGCTGGAGGACCTGCAGCAGCAGTTCAGCCTGACCTACCTCTTCATCGCGCACGACCTGTCGGTGGTAGAGCACATCAGCAATCGCGTGGCGGTGATGTATCTGGGACGCATCGTCGAGATCGCCACGTCGAAGGACCTCTACACCGCGCCCAAGCACCCGTACACCGAAGCGCTCCTGTCGGCGGTGCCGATTCCCGATCCAACCGTGACGCGCAAGCGAATCGTGCTGGAGGGGGACGTGCCGAGCCCGATCAACCCGCCATCGGGATGCCATTTCCACACCCGTTGCCCAATCCGCCAGCTGCCGTTATGCAGCACCGACACGCCCACGCTGAAGCAGGGCGCCGACGGCCACTGGGTGGCCTGCCATCTGCGCAGCTAGCTCAGCTGAACAGGTAGGCGTCCATCGCCAGCGCACCCATCTCGATGGCGTCGTAAAGCCGCGTGGCCTTGTAGTCCCCGCCCGCTGCCCCCAGCGCCACGAATAGCGGGAGGAAGTGCTCGTCCGTGGGATGCGCGCGTACGCCGTTTGCCGAGAGCCTGCGGTAATCCGCGAGTTCATCCAGCTCGTGCCGGTCGATCCGCTGCTTTACCCAGTCCTGGAATTCGAGCGCATAAGGCGCAGGGCCGCTGTTGCTGCGTTCCCGCAGGTTGTGCGTCATGTGGCCCGAGCCGAGAATCAGCACGCCTTCGTCCGCCAGCGGCGCGAGCGCGCGGCCAAGCGCCAGGTGATGCTGCGGGCCGAGCTCCTTCTGCACCGAAACCTGCACCACCGGAACGTCCGCCTTCGGGTACATGTAGAGCAG
>JBDTRO010000180.1:0-4144 GCA_039931635.1 Betaproteobacteria bacterium
GCGCCATGGCGATGTCGTTGGTGATCTGGTCGCCGGCGATCGGGATCACCGCGGTATGGCGGATCGCGCCATGGGTGAAGATCGCCAGGTCCGTGGTGCCGCCGCCGATATCCACGAGGCAGACGCCAAGGTCCATCTCGTCCGCCGAAAGCACGGCGCGCGCGGAGGCAAGCGGCTGCAGGATCAGGTCGTTCACGTCCAGGCCGCAGCGGCGTACGCATTTGACGATGTTCTGCGCCGCCGATACCGCGCCGGTGACGATGTGCACCTTGACTTCCAGGCGCACGCCGGACATGCCGACCGGTTCGCGCACGTCTTCCTGCCCGTCGATGATGAACTCCTGGCGCAGGACGTGCAGGATCTGCTGGTCGGTGGGGATGTTCACCGCCTTCGCGGTTTCGACCGCGCGCTCGACGTCGATGGCGCTCACCTCGCGGTCCTTGATCGCCACCATGCCGGTGGAGTTGAAGCTGCGGATATGGCTGCCGGCGATGCCGGTGAAGGCCGATGCGATCTTGCAGTCGGCCATCAGCTCGGCTTCTTCGAGAGCGCGCTGGATGCCCGCGACGGTGGCCTCGATGTTGACCACCACGCCTTTCTTCAGGCCCTTGGATTCATGGTTGCCCATGCCGAGCACTTCCAGCGTGCCGTCGGGCCCGAGTTCGGCCACCAGCGCGGCCACCTTGGAGGTGCCGATGTCCAGGCCGACGACGAGAACGCGGTTCTCTTTGGGCATCTCAACCTTTCCAGCCGGCGACGCGCAGCGCGAAGCCGTTCGGATAGCGCAGGTCCACGGCACGAAATTCAGCCGCCGCGCGCGGCGGCAGCTTGCCGAGCGAATCCGGGTAGGCGGCGACAAACCGCGCCAGCCTCTGTTCGACCGGCTCGGCGCCGTCGCGGCCGAGCTCGAGATTCAGGCCGCCGTTGCGGCCGCCGGCCAGGCGCAGCTGCCAGGCATAGCGCGGCGTCAGGATCACGCGATCGGGGCTTTCGCCCAGCGGCGCGAGCAAGGCCGCGAAGCGCCGGTAGCGGCGTGCCAGTTCGCCTTCGGTGCCAGCCGGACCGGCAAACAGCGGCAGTTGCGCGGCGCTGCGTTCGGGCAAGGGGGCCGAAAACGGTTCGCCGAAGGTATTTACAAAACCGCCCGTGCCCCAGCGCGCGAAGGCGACGTGTTCTTCGAGCACGACTTCGATGCGGTCCGGCCAGACGCGGCGCAAGTCGACGCGCCGCACCCAGGTGACCTGCTCGAGCCGGGCGCGCACCGTGGCGAGATCCGCGGCGAAGAAATTGCCGCCGACGCCATCCACCGCGCCCTCGATTTCGCCGGCATCGACGTTCTTCAGCGCGCCCCGCACCACGATTTCCTTGAGCGGGAAAAGCGGCGAGCGCAGCAGCAGCTGCAGGCCCGTGTAGGCGAAGAGCAGGAGCGCCAGCCCGATGAGGAAGTTGGCTGCGAGGTTCAGCAGCCGTGGGTTATCCCACATGGGATCCCTCCAGAATCTTCACGCAGAGGTCTTCGTACGAAATGCCCACCGCGCGCGCCGCCATCGGCACCAGGCTGTGGCCGGTCATGCCCGGCGAGGTGTTCGCCTCCAGCAGCCAGGGATCGCCCTTGGCGTCCAGCATCAGGTCGACGCGGCCCCAGCCGGCGCAGCCGAGCCGTTCGAAGGAATCCAGCGCGAGCGCCTTCAGGGTCTCTTCCTTGCGCGCCGGCAGGCCGCAGGGACAGACGTATTTCGTGTCGTCGGTGAAGTACTTGTTCTGGTAGTCGTAATTGCCCTGCGGCGCATCGATCCGGATCAGCGGCAGCGCTTCATCGTCCACGATGCTGGCCGTGTATTCCGGGCCCTCGATCAGTTTCTCCGCGATCACGGCGCGGTCGTAGTTGACGGCGAGCGCGTAGGCCTCCTCGAGATCGCCCGCAGCGCGCACTTTGGTGACGCCGATCGAGGATCCTTCCGCCGCCGGCTTGACGATCAGAGGCAGCCCGAGCCGTCCGGCGACGGCGCGCATATCGCCGCCGGCATCGAGCAACTCATAGGCCGGCGTCGGCAAACCGCCCGCCTGCCAGACGAGCTTGGCGCGCACCTTGTCCATGGCGAGCGCCGACCCGAGCACGCCGCTGCCGGTGTAGGGAATGCGCAGCACTTCCAGCGCGCCCTGCACCGTGCCGTCCTCGCCGCCGCGCCCGTGCAAGGCAATGAAGCAGCGCGCAAAGCCTTCGCGCCTGAGTTCGAAGAGATCCCGCTCCGCCGGATCGAATGCGTACGCGTCCACGCCCCTGGCCTTGAGCGCGTTGAGCACGCCGTTGCCGCTCATCAGGGAAATTTCCCGCTCGGCGGAACTGCCGCCCAGCAGCACGGCCACCTTGCCGAATTTTCCGGCGGCGCTGGTCCCACGTTCGCGCGTGGCGCTCATGCGGCCACCCCGACGATGCGCACTTCGGGGACCAGGCGCACGTTGGTCCGTTCCTCGACTGTCGCCTGCACATGCAGGATCAGGCCCTCGATGTCGGCGGCGCTGCCGGCGCCGCCCGGATTGACGATGAAGTTGGCGTGCTTCTCGGAGACCCGCGCGCCGCCGATCATGAACTTGCGCAGGCCGCAGGACTGGATCAGCTTCGCCGCCGTCTTGCCCTCGGGCGGATTGCGGAACACGCTGCCCGCGTTCGGCAGCTGCAGCGGCTGCGTCGAGCGGCGCTTGGTCAGCAGCGCCTGCATGATGGCGCGCGACTCTTCCCGGTCGCCTTCGGGCAGCTTGAAATGCGCCGAGGCGAACCATTCGTCGCCGTCGCTGCTGGCGTCGGTCTTCAGCTCGCAATGGCGGTAGCCGAACTCGAACTCTTCCCGCGCGCGCCGGCGCAGCTGGCCGCGCCGGTTGATGGTCACCACGCGCTCGACGATGTCCCAGGTCTCCCCGCCGTAGCAGCCGGCGTTGCCCGCGAGCGCCCCGCCGACAGTGCCGGGAATGCCGGTAAGCCATTCCGCGCTGCCCAGGTTGTGGTCGGCCGCGAAGCGGGCGACGCGAGGGCAGGCGACGCCCGCCTCCGCATACAGCAGGCCGTCTTCCAGGCGCGGCCGCTTGCCGGCGGCATAGGTCAGTATCACCGTGCCGCGCCAGCCGCCTTCGCGCACCAGCAGGTTCGAGCCCAGTCCCACGAAAAGAACCGGCTCCTCCGGCGGCAGCTGGCCGAGGAACGCAGACAGGTCTTCGAGGTCCGCCGGCGCGAAAAAGCGGTCGGCCGGCCCGCCCGCCTTCCAGCTCGAATGCCGCGCCATCGGTTCGTCGCGCCGCAGTTCGCCGCGCAGGCCCTGGAACTGGATGGCTTCCGCGGTCACAACAGTTGCCCTGCCACAGTGCCGATCGAACCCGCGCCCATCGTGAGCACGACGTCGCCCGCGCGCGCCAAGCCCCGGATGCCGTCCGCCATCCGGCCAATGTCCGCCACGAACACCGGATCGAGCTTGCCCTCAGCGCGCACGGCACGCGCCAGGCTGTCTCCGTCTGCCGCGGCAATCGCCGGTTCGCCCGCCGCGTAGACCTCCGCAAGCACCAGCGCGTCGGCGGTGGAGAGCACTTTGACGAATTGCTCGAACAGGTCGCGCGTGCGACTGTAGCGATGCGGCTGGAAAGCGAGCACCAGCCGCCGGCCGGGAAACGCGCCGCGCGCCGCGGCGATCGTCGCCGCCATCTCGGCCGGGTGGTGACCGTAGTCGTCCACGAGGGTGAAGCGCCCGCCCCCGGCAGCGGCGATCTCGCCGCAACGCTGGAAACGCCGGCCCACGCCCTTGAACTCGGCAAGCGCTTTTAGGATCGATCGCTCGGGAATGCCGAGTTCGATGCCGATCGCAATCGCGGCCAGCGAATTGAGCACGTTGTGATGGCCGGGCAGGTTCAGCGTCACGTCCATCGGCTGCGCCTTTGCGCTACGCACGCGGAACCGCATCTGTCCGGCTGCATGCTCGATGCCCTCGGCGCGCACCATCGCCTCGGCACGGGTGCCGTAACTCACTGCGGGCTTGGAGACGAACGGCAGGATTTCGCGCACGTACGGGTCATCCACGCACAGCACCGCGCTGCCGTAGAACGGCAGGTTCTGGAGAAACTGGACGAAGGCCTGCTTCAGCCGCGCGAAATCGTGCTG
>JBDTRO010000181.1:0-3681 GCA_039931635.1 Betaproteobacteria bacterium
TTTCCTGGATCGCGCGCAGCAGCTTGACCTGCATGGGCAGCGGCAGCTCGGCCACCTCGTCCAGGAACAGCGTGCCGCCGTCGGCGGCCTGGAAGAAGCCGCCGCGGTCTTCCTGCGCGCCAGTGAACGCGCCCTTGCGGTAGCCGAAGAATTCGCTCTCCATCAGGTTCTCGGGAATCGCGCCACAGTTGACCGGCACGAAGGGCCGGTCGCGGCGCGCGCCGTTCAGGTGGATCTGGCGCGCGGCGAGCTCCTTGCCGCTGCCCGATTCGCCGGAAATGTGCACCGGCGCCTGGGTGCGCGCGAGCTTGCCGATCATCTGCCGCACCTCCTGCATCGGCGCGCTTTCGCCGAGCAGCTGCAGTCCCGGCGCGCCGGCGGCGTTGCGCTCGGGCAGCGAAAGCGCCGATTTCACCAGGGTGCGCAGCTGCTCCAGGCCGACGGGCTTGGAGACGTAGTCGAAAGCACCCGCCTTGAGCGCGGCAACCGCGTTCTCGGCGCTGCCGTGCGCCGTGATCACCGCCACCGGCAAGTCGCCCGCCAGCGCCGCGATGTGGCGCACCAGCTCGAGGCCCTCGCCGTCGGGCAACCGCATGTCGGTCAGGCACAGCTGGTAGCGCGCTTCACGCAGCAGATCCTTGGCTTCGGCGATGGAACCCGCCGAATCGACGCCCAGCCCCATCTTAGCCAGCGTCAGCTCGAGCAGCTCGCGGATGTCGGGCTCGTCGTCCACCACGAGCACGCGCTGCTCGGGCGACTTGCCGCCGCGCCGCTCGGCCCGCTTCATGCGGTCGGCGCCTCGCGTGACAGCATCCGGAAATGCGCACCCTGCATGTCGTCCACATACTCCAGCACCGCGCGGTTTGCGGCGCACAGCTCGCGCGCGAGATAGAGTCCGAGGCCCGTGCCCTTGCTCTCGGTGGTGAAGAACGGCTCGAACAACTGGCCCTGGATCTCGCGCGCAACGCCGGGGCCGCTGTCGATCACGTTCAATTCTACTTGGTCGCCGTAGGCGTTCAGCACGATGCGCACGCTCGCGTCCTGCTGCGGCGCATGGCGCACTGCGTTGCGCAGCAGGTTCCACAGCACCTGGCGCAGGTGCTCGCGGTCGAACTCGATGGTCACTTCGCGCAGCACCTCCACGTCGAAGCGCGCCACGGGAACCGCCTCGTTGGCGGCGAAGTCCTCGACGAACGCCGCGAGCCAGGCGGCGAGCTCGACGCGGTCGGCGGCGGCACGGTCGCGGCGGCTGAGCTGCAGCACGTCTGACACCAGGCGCTCCAGGCGCAGCGTGTTGTCGTGGATGATGCGCGTCAGCCGGCTGCGGTCGCGGTCGCGGCTTTCCTCGTTCAGCAGCTCGGCGGCGTGGCTGATCGCCGAGAGCGGATTGCGGATCTCGTGCGCGATGTTCGCGGTCAGCCGGCCCAGCGCGGCCAGTTTCAGGCGCTGCGCCTCCTCGCGCGAGCGCGTCGTGTCCTCGAGGAACAGCACGGCGAGTTCTTCGCCGGTCTCCATCAGGCGCAGCCGCAGGCCGCGCCCGCGCAGGTCCAGTTCGGCACGCGCCGCCGCGCTGTCGCCGGCGCGCCAGGCCAACCAGCGGTCGCCGAACCCGGGCAGCAGCCGCGCGAGCTCCACGCCGAGCAGCGAACCGGCGCCAAGCAGGCGCTGCGCCTGCGGGTTGTACTGCGCCACGCGTGCCTCCCGGTCCAGCACCAGCAGGCCGTCCTGCATGTCAGCGATCACCAGCTGGTTGATGCGCAGCTGCGTTTCCAGCGCGCGGCCGCGCAGGCGCGCGAGGCTTTCGTTGGCGGCGACGCGCTGCGCCAGCCAGCCAGTGACCCCGGCGCTGGCGAAGCAGCCGATCGCGAGCAGCCCCGGTTGCAGGAAATTCTGCGTCGGCGCATCCAGCCGCAGCACCCAGTAGCTCTGCTCCAGCAGCAGCGCGATCGCGGCCAGCGCCGCGTACAGCAGCGCGAGCAGGCGCGGCGCCACCAGCGCCGCGCCGGTCAACGCGATCAGCAGCATCACACCCAGGCCGCTGTGGATCCCCCCGCTCGCATACATGAGCAGCGTGATCGCGACAATGTCCAGGCCGACGTGCAGGGAAAGCTGCAGATTGAACAGGTCGCGCAGATTGCGCAGCAGGCTGTGGAACATCACGGCCGCGATCAGGTACATCGCGCTCACCAGCCGGAACAGGTTCAGGTGAAACGAGCCCAGATTCAGCAGGTCGTCGAACAGCAGCGTGATGCCGAGGAACAGCGCCGCCACGACCATCCGGTAGATATTGAAATACCGCAGCGAGATCCAGAACGACTCCGGCGTGCGGTCATCGCGCCCGAACAGACTTGCATAGCGCGGGCCTTCTTCCTGCATCAGCCGTCCTTGGGACCGAGCCGCCAGTGCTCCTCGCTGCAGTAGAAGCGGCCGCCGTCGTTGCGCGCCTCGGCCTTGGGCAGATTGACGGCGCAGTGCGCGCAACTCACAAGGTCGCCCTTCGCGTCGCCCGCCTGCTCCGGCGGTTTGCCGGCGCGCGCGTTCGGTCCTGCAAGCGCGCGGCGCAGCACCCAGAGGAGCGCCACCACCACGACCACGATCAGAATCAGCTTGCCCATGGGGAGATTATGAAGCGTCCGCCGGAAAACCACCGAAAAAGACGTGGCGGATCTACGAAATGGTTACGCGACGGAAAACAACGCCACGTTGTGCGCCCTCGCGGCCTGCCGATGCCCATGATCCAGCGTGGCCAGGCCCCACTGCACAGGCACGTGCAGAATGGTCCCGTCTGCGGCGGCCGCGCTTACCGCTGCGGCATAGGCCGCACGTTCAGGCGATTCCTTGAGAAACCAGGCGAGCGAAACGCTGGCATCCAGCACCAGCTCGGCCGCCATCAGCGCGCGAGACGTTCGCCGCGAGCTTCCGCGAGAGCCTGGCCCGCCGTTCTCGTGCCGCGCATCCTTTGAAGGCGGCGGATGTTCGCCGCAATGCGCCTGCCCGCCGCGCGGCGCTTCGCCGGGACGATCTTGCGGGCAATGATCATAGGCTCCGACAACTTCATATAAATCCTCTAGCTCGCGGCACCTGCAACAAGACGATTTTACCGCACCTCGGTAAGGCGCATTTTTGGGTGCGGTGCGTTGCCAATTTTGGTTACCTCAAGGTTGCCGAAAGCCTTGCCAGCCGCCGGCAGAAACTCAACCCGCCAGACCATGCCGGCGCTTGACCTCGGCCCAAGGGATCGGCTTCCCGCCCTGGCTGTGAGCCGCCTGCACCGCGCGGGCGTCCGCGAGCTCCTCTAGGAACGCCTCAACAGCCCGGCGCAGCAAAGTCGCTTTCGGCTTCCGAGCGCGCCGCGCCTCGCGGGTCAGTGCCGCGTCAATCTCGGGGGGAGCTTCAAATCCATTTGATGACTCATTCCGTGGCTGGTTTTTGCATCCTATCAGTCAAGGAAAAGCAACTCTGTCAGGCGTATACATGCGGCCCGGTTCCGAGTTCTTGCGTTACTGGCCTCCCGAACTGGGTGAAATTTGGCACTGATTTGTAACGGTAATTCCGCCGCCCAAAGTCCAAAGCAGCGGTTGCGTGAGCCGCCCTCCGGCTATGTGTCCCGCCGAACATACAGCGCTTGGCAATACCACCCAAAGTCTCACGTTCCCTGGGGTATATGATCCTTGCAGGCTC
>JBDTRO010000182.1:0-7693 GCA_039931635.1 Betaproteobacteria bacterium
ATGGCGTGGAGCAGACGTACCGCCTGTATGGCGAGATCCTGCCCGTGCCGGCGGCGCGCGTGATCGAGACGCCAGAGGGCGCGACCCTGCGCCTGGCGGGGCGCGAGCTGCTGTTCCTGGATGCGCCGGGCCACGCCCGGCACCACGTCGTGGTGCGCGACTCGAAGACCGGACACATCTTCGCCGGCGACACCTTCGGCCTGTCCTACCGGGAACTGGACCAGGACGGGCGGCAGTTCTCGTTCCCGACCACGAGCCCGTCGCAGTTCCAGCCCGTGCAGCTGCACCATTCCATAGACCGGATGCTGTCGCTGGCACCCGCGGCGATCTATGTCGCGCACTTCGGCAGGCTGACGAATCTGGCGGTTCTCGCCGGAGATCTGCACCGCCTGATCGACGCGCACGCCGAGCTGGGCGAGCGCCACCGGCGTGCCGGCGCCGAGCGAAAACATCTTTTGACGGAAGGCGTTAGGTCGCTCGTGCTCGCCGAACGCGAGCGCCAGGGATGGCGTTTGCCGAGTGAGAAAGTGCTTGAAGTGTTCGCGCTCGACATCGAACTGAACGCGCAGGGCATCGAATCCTGGCTGGATTCAGAGGAGAAATAGGCAAAAATATCCGCCGGGACGATTGACATGGTCCTCTGAATTCGGCATTGTTCGGGCTCCGCTGCCCCGACGACGGCGGAATGAATAACGGGATCCCCGAGTTCGAATCGTTCAGAGGAGAAGACAAGATGGCGAAGAAAAAAGCAAAGAAGGCCGGTAAGAAGCGCAAGCCCAATGCCGCGTTCATGAAGCCCATGAACGTGAGCGCCGCGCTCGGAGCAGTGATCGGCAACAGCGCGATGCCGCGTACCGAGGTCACCAAGAAGATCTGGGCCTACATCAAGAAGCACAACCTGCAGGACAAGAAGAACCGTCGCAACATCAACGCGGACGACAAGCTCAAGCCCGTGTTCGGTGGCAAGGCCCAGGTCTCGATGTTCGAGATGACGAAACTGGTCAGCAAGCACCTCAAGTAATCGCATTATCCGGCCGGAGGCGCGGGCCTCCGGCCGGTTTCTCACCCTCAAGACCACCCGGCACACCTTCCCCATGGTTGATGTCAGGGCGAATTTCAGCGGTTCCATCCCCGAGTACTACGACAGCTGCATGGGCGCGGCGATATTTGCGCCTTTTGCGGAGGACCTTGTGCGGCGCCTCGCGCCGCGGCCTTCCGGTGGCGTGCTCGAGATCGCCTGCGGTACCGGCATCGTGACGCAACGCCTGCGCGCGCGGCTGGACCCGGCCGTTCGCCTTGTTGCCTCCGACCTCAGCAAGTCTATGCTCGACTATGCGCGCCGCAAGCTGCATGAACCCGCCGGCATCGAATGGCGCGAGGCCGATGCCTGCAAGCTGCCCTTCGCCGACGGTGAATTCGGCGCCGTGGTCTGCGCCTTCGGCGTCATGTTCGTCCCGGACCGGCAGGCTGCGTTCCGCGAGGCGCGCCGTGTCCTGAAGGACGGCGGCACCTTCCTGTTCGACGTCTGGGATCGCATCGAGGAACTCCCGCATGGCGCGGCAAACGCGGCGGCGATCGAGTCATTTTTCCCCGGCGACCCGGAAATGCGCTTCACCATGCCCTACGACATGTACGACCACGGTCTGTTGCGCAAACTGCTTGCGGAGACCGGGTTCGAGGAAGTGCGCATCGAAACCAAGCGCCTGCCGGTTGGCGGGGTCAGCGCCCGCACCCTTGCCACCGGCCAGATCCGCGGCACGCCGCGCTCGGCGATGATCGAAAAACGGGGCGTGTCGCTGGACGCCGTGATCGACAAGGCGACCGAGGAGTTGACCAGGATCGGCGGCGCCGATCCGTATCGCGGCTACGCACAGGCTGTGGTCGTCGAGGCGTGCGCTCTGCCGCTCTGAAGCCCGTTGCGCTCGCCAAACCACGCGCTAAACGCATCTGGCTGCGCGCGCAAAGGCTCGATGAAGCGGCACCGTTTGGCGACGGACCGGAGGCGACCCGGAAGGCGGTAGAGCACCTTGGCTACGTGCAGATCGACACGATCAACGTGATCGAGCGCTGCCACCACCAGATCCTTTACACGCGCATTCCCGGCTACCGGCGCGAGCACCTGCACCAGGCGCAGTCCGCCGACAAAACGGTCTTCGAATACTGGACGCACGCGCTGTCCTACGTGCCCGCGCGGGACTTTCGCTACTACCTCGGCGCCATGCGACGTGAAAGGCGCGAGCGCGGCCCCTGGTTCTCGGCCGTGGGGGACAAGGACCTGCGCCGCGTCCTGTCGCTCGTGAAGCGCAAGGGCGCCCTGACGATTCGCGACATCGACGAAGACTCGGTGGACAAGGATCACGCCTGGGCGAGCCGCAAGCCCTCCAAGCGGGCGCTGGAACTGGCGTTCTATCAGGGCAAGCTGACCGTCAGCCGCCGCACCGGCATGCTGAAGACCTACGAACTCACGGCCCGGCATTTTGGCTGGGAACAGACTCCCAGGCCGGCGACCGAGAGGGAAGTCCTCGACCATCTGCTCGACCGCGCCCTGCGCTCGCAGGGCGTCGTCAGCATCGAATCGGCCTGCTACATGGACGCCCCGCGCAAAGCCGTCACGCGCCGCCTGATTGAGCGCCGGGTGGGTCGTGGAGAGCTGGTACAGGTCAGGCTGGAGGGCGCGGAGGATTTGGCGCACTGGGCCCGGCCCGAGGCGCTCGAGGCCAGGTTGCAGCCGGCTGAAGGCGTCCACATCCTGTCGCCCTTCGATCCGCTCGTCATCCAGCGCAGGCGGCTGCATCTCCTCTTCGACTACGAGCACCGCTTCGAGGCCTACCTGCCCAAGCCCAAACGCAAGCTCGGCTATTTCGCCCAGCCCGTCCTCGTTGACGGCACCATCGCCGCCGTGATCGATCTCAAGACCGACCGCGAGCGGCAGAAACTGCTGCTGCAGCGCTGGACCTGGGTCAGCGACCGCTCGCGCCGGCTAAATCGCAGGCGAATCGAGGATGCATTGCACCGCTTCGAGCGCTTCCAGCTGGGGCGCTGAAAACAGCTAGGAGTGGTAGGACGTAACCCGCTCGACTTCGTTCTTCGAGCCCAGCACCACGGCGATGCGCTGGTGCAGCTTGTGCGGCTGGATGTCGAGGATGGGGTTGCGGCCGTCGGTGGCGACGCCGCCGGCCTGCTCGACGATGAAGGCCATCGGATTGGCTTCGTACATCAGGCGCAGGCGGCCGTCCTTGTTCTTTGAATCCCGCGGGTACATGAAGATGCCGCCGCGCGACAGCACGCGATAGACGTCGGCCACCATCGAGGCGACCCAGCGCATGTTGAAGTCCTTGCCGCGCGGCCCGTCCTTGCCGGCGAGGCATTCGTCGATGTAGCGCTTCACCGGCGGCTCCCAGCGGCGCATGTTGGAGGTGTTGATCGCGAACTCCGCGGTGTCGGGCGAGATCGTGATTTTTTCGTGCGTCAGCACGAACGTATAGGTTTCGCGGTCGAGCGTGAAACCGTAGCTGCCGTCGCCCACCGTGATGACGAACTGCGTCGTCGGCCCGTAAACCGCAAAGCCCGCCGCCACCTGCTGGCGGCCGGGCTGCAGGAAGCACTTCTCGTCGGGTTCCACCACGCCCTTGGGGCAGCGCAGCACGGAGAAAATGGTGCCCACCGAGATGTTGACGTCGATGTTGGAGGAGCCGTCCAGCGGGTCGAAGAGGAGCAGGTATTCGCCGCGCGGGTAATGCGTCGGCGTCGGCTTCACGTCCTCCATTTCCTCCGACACCAGCGCGGCGAGGTTGCCGCCCCATTCGTTGGCTTCCATGAGGATTTCATTGGACATCACGTCCAGGTTCTTCTGCAGTTCGCCCTGGACGTTCTCGGTGCCGGCGTTGCCGTGGCCGCCGCCAAGCGGGCCCTTGTTGACGCGCGTGCTGATCGCCTTGCAGGCGCGCGCGATGGTTTCGATCAGCAGCCGCAGGTCGGCGTTGATCTTGCCGGCGCGCTGGCGCTCGATGAGGAACTGCGTGAGGGAGGCGCGGCGCATGCTTAGATTTTACCTTCGCTTGTTGGCCAGAAAGCTGCCGAGCAGCAGTGCGCCGGCCATGGCCCAGAGGATGGGCGCCATGCCAAGCGCCGTGCCCACCGCGCCGAACGCAAGCGGCATGAATGTCTGGCTGGCGTTGATCATGGTGGTGCGCATGCCGACCACTTCGCCCTGGCGTCCCGGCGGCGAGGCGGCGTAGAGCGCCGCCATGATCATCGGCTGCGCGCAGCCCAGGCCCAGGCCGAGCAGGAACGACAGCGCGATCAGGTACGGGACCTGGACCACCAGAGGGAACAGCAGGTACGCGCTGCCCGCGATCAGCAGCGCGGCGCAGACCACCGTCCATTCGTTCAGGCGGCGCGCCACCGAGGGCATGGCAAGGCGCACCACGAAGGTCGCCAGCGCGAAGCTGCTCATGACGATGCCGATCGTAGAGGCCGAGAGCCCGATGCGCGTGCCGTAGATCGGGATTACGAAGGTGTAAAGGTCCCAGCCCGTGGCGAGCAGGCCGCTGAACAGGAACACCGGGAGCAGGCGCGGGTTGCGCAGCAGGTCGACGAGGCGGTGCTGCGCGGCGTCGGCTTTCGCAGCGAGGACCTTGCCCGGCAGCGCGATGCGGTGCCGCAGCAGCAGCGCGGTCCCGATCGCCGGGGGCAGCGCGAGCATCAGGTAGGCAACTCGGTAGCTGGTCAGGTCGATCGCGAAGCCGGCCAGTAGCGGGCCGAGAAAGCCGCTGACGGAATAGCCGAGCGCGAACCAGCTGAAGTTCACCGGGCGTTCCGCGGCATCGCCGATGGACCCGATGGCGTGGTTCAGGGCGATGTGCTGCATCATGAACGCAGTGCCGACGATGGCTGCGGAGACAAACAGCATCGGCAGTTCGTGCGAAGCGGAGGGCAGCAGCATGCCGGCGACGAGGATGCTGCCGGCGATGACGATCGGGCGGAAGGCGCCCACGCGGTCCACCAGCCGCCCGGCCTGGACCGCAAGCAGCATCGGAATCACCGCGTAGAGCGCCAGCAGCGCCCCGACCGTGAGCGGCGAGGCGCCCTGGCTGATCGCCGAAAGCGCTACCGTGATGCGGCTGCCGACGAAGCCGACGTGGCTCAGTACCGTCAACAGGACGACGAAGGCGAGCGGCGATGCGGGAAAGGGGCGCAGAGCGGCGATTTTCGCACAGCCCCCGGTACAACTCAGGCGCGTTGTTGCAGGGCCGCGATACGCTCTTCGACCGGCGGGTGCGTGGAGAACAGCGCGCCGAAGCCGCCGGGTGCGCCGCTGATGCCGGAGGCCTGCATGGACTGCGGCAGGGCGCCGGGTTGCAGGCCACCCAGCCGCTCCAGTGCCTTGACCATCGGCTGAGGAGATCCGAGCAGGCTTGCCGAGGCCGCGTCGGCGCGGAACTCGCGCTGGCGCGAGAACCAGGCCACGACCATCGAGGCGATGAAGCCGAGCAGTATCTGCGACACCATTACGGTGGCGAAAAAGCCGATACCCTGGCCGCGCTCGTTCTTCAGGATCACGCGGTCGACGATGTAGCCGATGATGCGCGACAGGAAGATGACGAAGGTGTTGACCACGCCCTGGATCAGGGTGAGTGTCACCATGTCGCCGTTGGCGACGTGGCCGATCTCGTGGCCGAGCACCGCTTCGACTTCCTCGCGCGACATGGATTCCAGCAGGCCGGAGGAAACCGCGACCAGCGCCGAATCGCGGAACGCGCCGGTGGCGAAGGCATTCGGCTCGCCTTCGTACATGGCGACTTCCGGCATGCCGATGCCGGCTTTCTCCGACAGGCGTTTGACCGTATTCACCAGCCAGTACTGGGTGGTGCCTTCGGTGCCGTCGATCACCTGCGCGCCGGTGGACATCTTGGCCATCCACTTGGAGATCAGCAGGGAGATGAAGGCCCCGCCGAAGCCGAAGATCGAGGCCATCACCAGCAGGGGCCCGTACTGGATGCCTTCCTGGGCGAGCGCGCGGTCGAGGCCGAGCACGCTGATGACGATCGACAGCAGCAGCATGACCGCGAAGTTCGTGGCAATCAGAAGTGCGATTCTTTTCATGAGTTTACGTGTCTCCCTTGGATCTTAGATGGGGGCGGCGTGCATCAGTTCAATGGCGCGCTTGCAGGATCATTTCGGCGCCTTTTTCCGCGATCAGGTAGGTGGGGGCGTTGGTATTGCCGGAGGTGATGCGCGGCATCACCGAGGCATCCACCACGCGCAGCCGCTCCACGCCGCGTACGCGCAGCTGGTCGTCCACAACCGCCATCGGGTCGGAACCCATTTTGCAGGTGCCGACGGGATGAAAGATGGTGGTGCCAAGCTCTCCCGCCGCCTGCTCGAGTTCCTGGTCCGTATTTGCTCGTGGCCCGGGCCTGAATTCCTCAGGCTCGTACTTCTGCAGCGCCTTGGAGGCCATGATGCGCCGCGTGAACCGCATGCCGTCCACCGCCACCTTGCGGTCTTCAGGCGTGGACAGGTAGTTCAGCTTGATTTCCGGGTAGGCCGCGGGATCCGGCGACGTGATCCGCACCCATCCGCGCGAGCTCGGCCGCAGGTTGCAGACGCTGGGCGTGATGGCGGGGAAGGGATGCAGCGGGTCGCCGAACTTGTCCAGCGACAGCGGCTGCACGTGCCATTCGATATTCGATGTCGGCTGCGACGGATCGCTCTTCGCGAAGGCGCCCAGCTGCGAAGGCGGCATGGTCAGCGGGCCGGTGCGCTTGAACAGGTACTCCAGCCCCATCGCCGCCTTGCCCCACAGGCTGTTGGCCATCTCGTTCAGCGTACGCACGTTCTTCACCTTGTACTGCATCCGGATCTGCAGGTGGTCTTGCAGGTTCTCGCCCACTCCAGGGAGAATTTGAATGGGTACTATTTGATGACGGGTTATCAAATCGGTGGAGCCAATTCCGGACAACTGCAATACTTGCGGCGAACCGATCGAACCAAGCGCGAGGATCGTCTCGCGTTTCGCTTCGACAAATAGTGCTTCACCGTCCCGGACGAATTCGAAGCCTGTCGCTGTTTTGCCTTCGAACCTTATTTTTTGAACAAGGGATTTTGCAAGGACGGTCAGATTCTTCCGCTGCAGCACCGGCTTCAAATAAGCGTTCGTCGCGCTCCAGCGCCGGCCGGCGCGCTGGGTCATCTGGAAAGGCGCGCAGCCGGTGTTGTCGCCGCCGTTGAACGACTTGATCGGCGCAATGCCACATTCGGCGGCCGCTGCGCGCCAGGCATCGACGACGTCCCACCGCACGCGCGGATCTTCGATGTGGAGATTCGCTTCCAGCTTCCTGAAGTAGGGCAGCGCCGCGTCCCAGGACCAGCCCTTGTTGCCGAGCGCGGCCCAGTGGTTGTAGTCCTCCTTCTGACCGCGCATGTAGATCATGGCGTTGATCGAGGAGCAGCCGCCCAGCACCTTGCCGCGCGCGTAGTGGATCGAGCGGCCCGCGAGGTGCACGTCGGGTTCGGTCTTGTAGCACCAGTCGGTGCGCGGGTTGGCGATCGTGTAGAGATAGCCGATCGGGATGTCGATCCAGAACCAGTCGTCCTGGCCGCCCGCTTCCAGCAGCAGTACCGTTACAGAAGGATCGGCAGTCAGCCGGTTGGCCAGCAGGCAGCCAGCGCTGCCCGCGCCGGCGATGAC
>JBDTRO010000183.1:0-12150 GCA_039931635.1 Betaproteobacteria bacterium
CGGGCCGGAGGAGTTCGCGCTGCGCCAGGCGAAGCCAGGCACCTATCGCTTCGCGGTGCAATACGCCTGGGACCGCCGGCAGGCCGCGGGCGCGCTGCCGCCGGTTGCGCAGCTGCGCGTCATCCGCCATTTCGGCACCGCGAAACAGAGCGAACGCATCCACACCGTGCGCTTCCAGCGCGTCGGCCAGCAAACCGCCGTGGGGGAACTGGTGATTCCGCCCGATAATGCGGCTCCGTGACGCCAGCCGCGCCTGCCGCCGATGTCCTCGACCTCTATGAACAGAGCCTCGCCAAGCGGGGCTTTGTTTCCGATCCGTCGCAGCGGCGCGCGGTCGAGCGCCTGCAGCGCCTCTACGAAGAGTGGACGCAGTACAAGGCCAGGCGCAGCAACGCCCTGAAGCGCCTGCTGGTAAAGCCCGTTCCGCCCCGCGGCGTCTATCTCTGGGGGGCGGTCGGGCGCGGCAAGAGTTTCCTGATGGACAGCTTCTACCTGTGCGTGCCGCTGGTGCGCAAGCGCCGGGTGCATTTCCACCACTTCATGCGCGAAATCCACCGCGAGATGAACGAGCTGAAAGACGCCCCGGATCCGCTGGTGGCGGTCGCCGAACGCACGGCGCGCCGCTACCGCCTGGTCTGCTTCGACGAATTCCATGTTTCAGACATCGCCGACGCGATGATCCTCGGCCGCTATCTCGAGAAGGTGATGGGCCTGGGCGTGCAGTTCGTGATGACCAGCAACTACCACCCCGACCAGCTTTACCCGAACGGCCTGCAGCGCGAGCGCTTCCTGCCGGCGATCGAGTTTCTCAAGGCGCGCCTCGATGTCGTGAATGTGGATGGCGGAACGGACTATCGCCGGCTGAAAATGGAGCAGCTCCGCGTGTATCACGTGGGTCCCGGCGGGGAGGCGGTGCTGGCGGGAATATTCGCGGCGCTGAAGGACGTCGAGGAAGAAAGGCACCCGCTGGACGTGGAAGGACGGCGCATTCCGTACCGCAAGCGTGCCGGCGGGCTGGTCTGGTTCGAGTTCGCCGCGCTGTGCGGAGGTCCGCGGTCCTACGCGGACTACGTGGACCTAGCCAAGCGCTTTCACACGGTCATCCTGTCGGGCGTGCCGAAAATGTCGCCGAAGAACGCGGATTCGGCGCGCCGTTTCACCTGGCTGGTGGATGTGTTCTACGATGACCGGGTGAAGCTGATTATCGACGCCGAGGCGCAGCCCGACGAATTATTCATCGATGGCGGAGATGCGAAGACTGCGGCCGCCGAGTTCGCGCGTGCCGCCAGCAGATTGACCGAAATGCAGTCGGCGAATTACCTGCAATCCGAACGTACGGCGAAATAAAGGAACATCCTGATGGTCTCTGGTCGAGAAACAGGCGGGATCAGGGCAGAATAGCGAGGGGAGATTCGATGCAGCCGTTCAAGGCTTTCAAGCTGGAGGAGATCGAGAGGAAAATCCGCGCCGGATACGTCGAGATGAGTCTCGACGACCTGGATCCGGGTGAAGTGGTGGTGCGCGTCGCGTATTCGGACGTCAACTACAAGGACGCGCTTGCGGCGACCGGCAAGGGCCGCATCCTGTTGCGGCCTGCGTGCATTGGCGGCATCGATCTCGCGGGGACGGTAGTTTCCTCGACCGATGCGCGCTTCGCCAAGGGCGACGCGGTGCTGGCGGTCGGGCACGAGTTGGGCGTCAAGCACCATGGCGGCTACGCCGAATATGCTCGCATCCCCGCCAACTGGGCGGTGAAGTTGCCCAGGGGCATGACGCTGTGGGAGGCGATGGCTTTCGGCACTGCCGGATATACGGCGGGGCTGGCGGTGGTGAAGATGGAGCACAACGGCCTGCATCCGGCCGGGGGGCCGGTCATCGTCGACGGCGCCACCGGCGGCGTCGGGTCCATCGCCATCGCGGCGCTGGCGAAGCTCGGTTATCACGTGGTGGCGCTCACCGGCAAAGCGGATGGCGCCGCCTACCTGAAAAAACTCGGTGCGGCGGAAATAAAACTTCGCGGCGAACTTGATCTGACCAAAATCAAGCCCCTCGACAAGGCGACCTGGCAGGGCGCGATCGACAATCTTGGCGGCGAGACGCTGGCCTGGATGGCGAGCACGATGAAGTTCAACGGCGTCATCGCCTCCATCGGCCTCGCCGCCGGTTTCGGGCTGAATACCACGGTGATGCCGTTCATCCTTCGTGGCGTCACCGTGCTCGGCATCAACTCCACGGATGCACCGTCTGCGGAACTCGAGCGCAAAGTCTGGGACCGGCTGGGGAGCGACATGAAGCCGGCCGGGTTGAAGGAGTTGGCGAGGACGATTCCGTTCGCCGACCTGCCCAAGGTGTTCGATGATTTCATCAACGCCAGGGTCACCGGCAGGATCGTGGTGGACATGAACGCATGACCAGCGCCCGGGAATTCCACCGCCGGTCGATCCAGGATAAAGACGCCTTCTGGGCGCAGGAAGCGGAGCGCATCCATTGGCACAAGCCCTTCGGCAAGGTGCTGGACTACTCGAACCCGCCGTTCGCGAAATGGTTCGTCGGCGGCGAAACCAATCTGTGCCACAACGCGGTGGACCGGCACCTGAAGGACCGCGGCGACCAGAAGGCACTGATCTGGATCTCCACCGAGGTGGACAAGACCGAGAGCTATACCTACAGGCAGTTGCATGCGGAAGTAAATCGCACCGCGGCAATGATGCGATCGCTCGGTCTCACGCGCGGCGACCGGGTCATCATCTACATGCCCAACATGCCTGAGGCGGTGTTCGCGATCCTGGCCTGCGCGCGGCTGGGTGCGATTCACTCGGTCGTGTTCGGTGGCTTCGCGGCGGCGAGCCTCGCGGCGCGCATCGACGATGCGAAACCGGCATTGATGGTCACCGCGGACGGCGGCAGCCGCGCGGGCAAGGTCATCTCTTACAAGCCGCTGGTGGATGAATCCATCCGGCTCTCGACGTTTCCGCCCGCAAAAGTCCTGATATTCAACCGCGGCCTCGATCTGAACATGCCGCTGGTTCCGGGTCGCGATATTGATTGGGTTTCACTGAGAGAAAAATTCAAGGACGCGAAAACAGATTGCGTGTGGCTCGAATCCTCGGCGCCTTCCTACATCCTCTACACTTCCGGCACCACCGGCAAGCCGAAGGGCGTGCAGCGCGATGTGGGGGGGCATGCGGTCGCGATGGCCGCCTCGATGGAATACATCTACTGCGGTGCGGCCGGCGAAACCATATTCACCACTTCCGACATCGGCTGGGCGGTGGGACATTCGTACATCATCTACGCGCCGCTCATCGCCGGACTCACGTCCATTCTGTATGAGGGCCTGCCGATCCGGCCCGACGCCGGCGTGTGGTGGAAGATCGTGCAGGACTACAAGGTGAACGTCATGTTCTCCGCGCCCACCGCCATCCGGGTACTGAAGAAGCACGACGTGGCGCTCCTGAAGAAATACGACCTGTCTTCGCTCAGGCATCTGTTTCTCGCCGGCGAACCGCTGGACGAGCCGACGCATGCCTGGATCGCGGAAGGACTGGGCAAGCCCGTGATCGACCATTACTGGCAGACCGAAACCGGCTGGCCGGTGCTTAGCGCGATGCACGGCGTCGAGAAGACGCCGATCAAGTACGGCAGCCCCTCGTTCCCGGCCTACGGCTATGACCTGAAGCTGCTGCGCGAGTCGGATGCGAGCGAGGCGGGGGCGGACGAGAAAGCCGTGGTGGCGATCGAGCCGCCGCTGCCGCCCGGCTGCATGACGACGATCTGGGGCGACGACGAGCGCTTCGTGAAGACCTACTTTTCGACCTTCTCGAAGAAGCTCGTCTATTCGACCTTCGACTGGGGCATCCGCGACAAGGACGGCTACTACTTCATCCTAGGCCGCACCGACGACGTCATCAACGTCGCCGGCCACCGGCTCGGAACGCGCGAGATCGAGGAGGCGATCAATATGCACGCCGGCATTGCCGAGTGCGCCGTGGTGGGCGTAGTGGACTCGCTCAAAGGTCAGATGCCTTTGGCCTTTGCGGTTTCAAAAACTTCTTTCAACACAAAAGAAGAAAAAACAAGACTGGAAAAAGAAGTCATGGAAACTGTCGATAAACAGCTGGGCGCGATCGGCAGGCCGAAGGCGGTGCATTTCGTCACGCTGCTGCCGAAGACGCGTTCGGGCAAGACGCTGCGGCGTTCCATCGCGGCACTGGCCGAAGGGCGCGATCCGGGAGACCTCACCACCATCGAGGATCCGGGCGCGCTGCAACAAATCAAGGACTGCCTGGGAATCAAATGAAAACGCGACCGGAACTGACGCTGGAAGACTGCATGAAGATATCCACCGCGGCCGTGGCGGAAGCCCGCAAGAACAGCTGGAATGTGGCGATCGCGATCCTGGACGATGGCGGCCACCTGCTGCACTTCGTTCGCATGGATGGCGCCACGCCCGCCAACGCGACCATCGCGCTGGAAAAAGGCCGCACTGCCGCGATCTCCCGGCGCTCCAGCGGGAAGTGGGAGGAAATCGTGAAAAGCGGCCGCACTTCGATGATCAAGATGCCCGGCATATTGCCGGTGCAGGGCGGCGTGCCGATCGTCGCCGAGGGCACCTGCATCGGCGCGGTCGGGGTCTCGGGCGTCCAGTCGCACGAGGACGAAGTCATCGCCCAGGCAGGAATCAATGCGTTGTTGAAAATTGCATGACGCCCGGAATGCCAGCCCGGCGCGCGTGTTAACAGGTTAGCTGTCATCCACTTTGCATTACTCAATGGAAAAGGGAGGCATCATGTCGCTTAAATCCGTTTTGTCCGTAGCAGCCCTGGGCGTGGCGGTGATCGCCGCGGGACCGGGCGTCGCACAGCAAGGCAAGCCAGAAGCCGTTCCGGAAAAGATGCCGTTTGATATTCCTTATGGCGCCGCGATCTCTATTGCGCAAGCGAAGGAAGCCGTGGCGGCGGCGGTCGCCGAGGCCAGGAAGCACGGCTGGAAATTCAACATAGCCGTCGTCGATCCGAGCGGAGATCTGGTTTACTTCGAGCGCATGGACGGGGCGCAGGTCGCGTCGGGCGCGATTTCCCAGGGCAAGGCGCGTACGGCGGCGCGGTTTCGCAGGCCGAGCGTGCTCTTCTTCAATGCGATGGAGTCGGGCCACAACTATGTCGCGACGCTCGATCCGACTCTGATCGCATCGGCAGGCGGCAATCCACTCGTCGTGGGCGGCAAGCTGATTGGCGCGATCGGCGTCAGCGGCGGTACCGGCTCGCAGGACGATGTCGTGTCCATGGCTGGCGCGGCGGTGGTAAACAGGTAAAACAGCGCAGCTTTCCGGCAATGAAAAACGGCGCCTTTGGGCGCCGTTTTTTTTGTTCTCGCGCGGGGTCCCGCGCGCCCCTTGCCGGCTAGTTTTACTGCGGCAATGTAATTGCACCCCGTGCAAGGAGGCCGTCGATTTGCGCCGCCGTATAGCCGAGGCTGCCGAGCAACTCGCGCGCACCTTCGCCGATCGCCGGCGGGTCGCTGCGCTTGGGCAGGCGCTTGCCATCGAGCGCGAGCGGCAGCGTCGGGGCATGAAAGCTCTTGCCGCCGGGCGTCCGGGTCTCCAGAAAGCCGCCGGAGGCTTTCAGGTGTGGGTCGTCCAGGAGATCCCAGGGTTTTGAAATCGGCGCGAAGGGCAGCCCGATCGCCTCCAGCTTTGCCGCCAGATCCGCTTTCGTGTATTTCTTCAGTACCTCGGCCAGCCGCGGCAGCATCCAGTGGCGTTCCTTGACCCGCTCGCCGTTGGAACGCAGGCGCGCGTCCGCCGCGAGGTCGGCAAGGCCGAAGTCGCGGCAAAAGATTTCCCATTGCGTATCGGTCACGACACCGACGAACAACCTGTCGGCATCCGCCGTTTCGAAGATGTCGTAGACACTCCAGGCGGGGCGCTTCACCGACATCGGCGGCGGGGCTTCGCCCGTGAGTTCGAACTGGGCAATATGCTGTGCGACCAGGTACGCCGTGCTCTCGAACAACGCGCTCGTCACGAGCCGGCCGCGCCCGGTGGTCTCGCGCTCGCGCAGGGCGGCGACGATGCCCAGCGCGGCGAAGGTGCCGCCCATGATGTCAATCACCGAGGAGCCTGCCCGCAGCGGCCGGTCGGGCAGCCCGGTCATGTAGGCAAGCCCGCCCATCATCTGCACCACTTCGTCGAGGGCGGCACGGTGCTGGTAAGGGCCGTCAAGGAAACCCTTCAGCGAGCAGTACACGAGCCGCGGATTGCGCTTCGCGAGCACTGCATGGCCGAAGCCCAGCTTCTCGAGCGCTCCCGGGCGGAAGTTTTCGGTCAGCACGTCCGCGGAGTCGATCAGGCGGTGCACGACGTTTTGCCCCTCGGCGCGCTTCAGGTCGACCGCGAGGCTTTTCTTGTTGCGGTTGAAGACCGGGAAAAAGCCCGCGCCCGCTGCCTGCAGCCGCCGCGTGTTGTCGCCTTCGAGCGGTTCAACCTTGATCACTTCAGCGCCCAGGTCGGCGAGCGCGAGCCCGCAGCTCGGACCCATCACCATGTGCGCGAACTCTACGACCCTCAATCCTTCAAGCGGCAGCACGAAACCCCTTGGGAATGCCCGCCAGTGCCATGTGGCCGTACACGGGCTCCTCGGGCAGCGCGGCGACCATCAGCTTGCGCGACGCCATGAGCTTGTCCAGGTCGATGCCGGTGGACGCGCCCATGCTCTCGAACATGAAGACGAGGTCTTCGGTGATGACGTTGCCGCTCGCGCCGGGCGCGAACGGGCAGCCGCCGAGGCCGCCCATCGAGCTGTCGAAATGGTGCACGCCCTGTTCGTAGGCGGCGAGCGCGTTGGCGAGGCCGAGGCCGCGCGTGTTATGCAGGTGCGCGGTCCGCAGCTTGGCGCCGATTTCCTTCCTGACCCGCGCGAATATCCGCTTGATCTGCGCCGGGTTTGCATAGCCCACCGTATCGGCCAGCGACACGTGGTCGCAGAATTCCGCCAGCGCGGCGGCGATGCGGACCACGTCATCCTCCGGTACGTCGCCCTGCAGGGTGCAGCCGAAGGCCGTCGAAACGGCGCCTTCGACCAGCACGCCCGGGTGCGGATGCTGCGCGCACCGGCGCACCTCCCCGACCATCTGGTCCGGCGTCATGCGCACGTTCGACTCGCTGTGCTTGCGGCTGGCCGAGACCGGGAAGGTGACCTTGTGGGCGCCGGCGGCAAGGGCGCGCTCGAATCCCTTGAGGTTGGGAGCGAGCACGACCACCTGCAGGCCTTGCAGCGTCAGCGCGAAGGAAACGATTTCGGCGGTGTCCGCCATGGCCGGTATCAGCTTGGGCGGCACGAAGGAGCCGACCTCGATTTCGTCGACGCCGGCCGCCGCCATGGCGGCGATCCAGGTTTTCTTCGCCCCGGTGGGCATCAGTTGGCGGGCGTTCTGCAGCCCGTCGCGCGGGCCAACTTCGCGGATGTGGATTTGTCTCATCGCGCCATTTTATCCTGCTCGATGTGCGCCAGCGCGAGTCCGCAGAGGGCGCCGCCCGCGGCGAAAGCGAGCATCGCCCACAGCGTGGCGCCCCAGCCGCCGTAATGCGAGGCGAGCCAGGCGAGCGCGATCGGGCCGAAGAACTGTCCGGCCTGCGAGGTCTGCAGCACCATGCCGTTGGCGGTGCCGATGTGCTGCGGCGTACGGGCATGCACGGGCAGGCCGGAAAAGATCGCGCCCGGAATCACGCCGGCGCAGCAGGAAAACACCAGGCAGAGCAGGTAGCGCAGGCCGTCGGGCAGCAGCGGTCCCAGCATGCCGGCCGAGCATGCCGCCATGATCGCGCTTGCCGCGATCACCACCGGCCCGCGCCGCACGCCGTGCGAGAGCAACCAGCCACCGGCAACATTGCCGGGCGCGTTGACGAGCACCATCAGCGCGGTGAGCAGCGCTGCCGTGGTCGCGGACGCGCCGCGCTCGTCCACCAGGAAGGTCGGCAGCCAGATCATCACCGAGGACCATTGCGAGACGTAGAACGCGAATAGCGCCGCGAGCGCGAGGTTGCCTGGGCTCGCCAGCGATTCCCTGATCAGGCGCAGCGAGGCGATGCCGCCATGCCTGGTCGCCGGTGAGTAGCGCGAGGCGAGTGCGAAGGAGGCCGCCGCGGCGACGGCCAGCGCGATCCAGTAACCGCGCCAGCCCCAGGTCGGGATCAGCAGGGGCGCAGCGAGCAGGGCGAGTCCGCCGCCGGCAGGCATGTAGGCGGCCCAGAGGCCGAGCGCCCTGGCGCGGTCGCGCTGGTTCGCTGCGGCGGAGGCGATCATCGCGGAACCCGACACGGTGAACATGAGGAAGCCGATTCCTTCGAGGAAACGAGTGAAGAGCAGCAGCGGAAATTCGTGCGCAACGGCGCCCAGCGCTCCAGCCGCGGCGAGAATGGCGAGGCCGGTCAAGCCGAGGCGGCGATGCCCGTAGCGATCGGAGAGCGTGCCGGCGAATATTCCCAGCAGGCCACCGATGACATTGAAGGTCGTGGCGATGAAGCCGGACTCGACCAGGGTCAGGCCGAGTTCGGCGCGCTGCAGAGGCAGGGCTGGCGCGACCTTGGTCATGTACGCGCCGCAGATCAGGCCGGCGCCGAACACGGCCCAGATCGAACCCCAGCGCGTCGAGTTCAGGCGGCGGTGACCGGAATCTTCAGTTCGACGATCTTCCTCGACCACTCTGCAGGGCCGGTGATGTGCACGGACGTCCCGTTGGCATCGACAGCGACTGTCACCGGCATGTCTTTCACTTCGAACTCGTGGATCGCCTCCATGCCGAGGTCGTCGAACGCGAGCACGCGCGCCTGCTTGATCGCCTTGGCGACGAGATAGGCCGCGCCGCCCACCGCCATCAGGTAGGCCGCCTTGTGCTTCCTGATGGCCTCCAGCGCAGTTGGCCCGCGCTCGGCCTTGCCGACCATCGCGATGAGGCCGGTCCGCGCGAGCATCATCTCGGTGAACTTGTCCATGCGCGTCGAGGTGGTCGGTCCCGCGGGCCCGATG
Source organism: Betaproteobacteria bacterium (assembly GCA_039931635.1). Classification (GTDB taxonomy): domain Bacteria; phylum Pseudomonadota; class Gammaproteobacteria; order Burkholderiales; family SG8-39; genus RBG-16-66-20. The sequence continues at coordinate 9,027 of JBDTRO010000183.1, forward strand.
ACTTCGTCGCGCACCGCGTCCACCGGGCCGACGTAGTAGATGACGCGGTTGGTGAAATCGACAGGAAGCTTCTCGCCCTTCGCCAGCATGTCCTGGATTCGCTTGTGCGCGGCATCACGGCCGGTCAGCAGTTTCCCGGACAGCAGGAGGCGTTGGCCGGGTTTCCAGCTACCGACAATTTTTTTATCCAGGGCGTTCAGATCAACGCGGGTCGAACTTGCGTCGGCGACCCAGGTTACTTGCGGCCAGTCGGAGAGCGAGGGTGCCTCGAATTCCGCCGGACCCGAGCCATCGAGCACGAAATGCGCGTGGCGCGTCGCCGCGCAGTTCGGGATCATCGCCACCGGCCGGTTGGCCGCATGCGCCGGGTAGGTGAGGATCTTCACGTCCAGCACCGTGGAAAGGCCGCCCAGGCCCTGCGCGCCGATGCCGAGTGCATTGACGCGGTCGTAGATCTCGATACGCAGTTCGTCTACCTTGCTCTGCGGCCCGCGCGCCTTGAGTTCGGCCATGTCGATCGTTTCCATGAGCGATTCCTTGGCCATGAGCATCGCCTTCTCCGCGGTGCCGCCGACGCCGATGCCGAGCATGCCCGGCGGGCACCAGCCCGCGCCCATGCTGGGCACCGTCTTCACCACCCAGTCGGCGATGGAATCGGAGGGATTGAGCATCACGAACTTGGATTTCGCCTCCGAGCCGCCGCCTTTCGCGGCCACGCCCACTTCCAGCTTGTCGCCCGCCACCATCTGCACGTTGATCACGGCCGGCGTGTTGTCGCGCGTGTTCCTGCGGCCGAAGTCGGACTCATCCAGCACCGAGGCGCGCAGCGGATTGTCCTTGTTCGCGTAGCCGAGCCGAACACCCTGATTGATTACCTCTTCCAATGAAGCATCAAAATCAAAGCGGACCTTCATCCCTACTTTCAGGAACACGTTGACGATGCCGGTGTCTTGACAAATAGGGCGATGGCCCTCGGCGGACATGCGCGAATTGGTGAGGATCTGCGCGATGGCGTCCTTCGCGGCGGGCGATTGCTCCCGTTCGTAGGCGCGGCCGAGCGCCTGGATGTAGTCGCGCGGGTGGTAGTAGGAGATGAATTGCAGCGCGTCGGCGACGCTCTGCACCAGATCGTCCTTGCGAATCGTGGTCATGGCGGCAAGATGCTTTACAAGGCTTTGAATTGGTGATTTTATCGCTTCTCAGGAGGATTCAATGTCATCGCAGATCGAATCGGTATTGTCCGAGACGCGGGTGTTTCCGCCGTCGGCGGCATTCGTCAAGCAGGCCAACATCTCGGGCATGGACGCCTACCGCAAGCTGTGCGCGGAGGCGGAGAAGGACTTCGAGGGCTACTGGGCGCGGCTGGCGAAAGAGAACCTCCTCTGGCACAAGCCGTTCACCAAGACGCTGGACGAATCCAGGGCGCCGTTCTTCCGCTGGTTCTACGACGGCGAGACCAATGCCTCGTACAACTGTCTCGACCGCCACCTGAAGACGCAGCCGGACAAGACCGCGATCCTGTTCGAGGCCGACGACGGCAAGGTGACCCGGATCAGCTACCAGGCGCTCTACCGGGAAGTCTGCAAATTTTCGAACGCGCTCAAGGCCAAGGGTGTCAGGAAAGGTGACCGCGTCCTCATCTACATGCCGATGTCGATCCAGGCGGTGGTGACGATGCAGGCCTGCGCGCGCATCGGCGCCACGCACTCCGTGGTATTCGGCGGCTTCTCGGCGAAAAGCGTCCACGAACGCCTGCTCGATACCGGCGCGATCGCGGTGCTCACCGCCGACGGCCAGTTCCGCGGCGGCAAGGAAATTCCCCTCAAGCCGGTGATCGACGAGGCGCTGGCGCTGGGCGGTTGCGAGTCGGTGAAGACGGTGATCGTCTACAAGCGCTCGGGCAGCGCGGTGCCGATGACGGCCGGGCGCGACTACTGGTGGGACGACGCGGTGCAAGGGCAGGCCGATACCTGCGAGCCGGAATGGGTCAACGCGGAACATCCGCTGTTCATCCTCTACACCTCCGGTTCGACCGGCAAGCCGAAGGGCGTGCAGCACTCCACCGCCGGCTATCTCCTGTGGGCGAGCCTCACCATGAAGTGGGTGTTCGACAACAAGCCGACGGACATCTTCTGGTGCACCGCGGATGTGGGCTGGGTCACGGGCCATACCTACATCGCCTACGGACCGCTTGCGGTGGGTACGACGGCGGTGGTGTTCGAGGGTGTGCCGACCTACCCGGACGCAGGACGCTTCTGGAAAATGATCCAGGATCACAAGGTCAACGTGTTCTACACCGCGCCTACGGCAATACGCTCGCTGATCAAGGCGGGCGGCGACCTGCCGAAGAAGTACGACCTTTCCAGCCTGCGCATCCTCGGCACGGTCGGCGAACCGATCAACCCGGAGGCCTGGATGTGGTACCACAAGGTCGTCGGCAACGAGCGCTGCCCGATCGTCGATACCTGGTGGCAGACGGAGACTGGCGGCCACCTGATCACGCCGCTGCCGGGTGCGACGCCGACCAAGCCGGGCTCCTGCACGCTGCCGCTGCCGGGCATCATCACCGACATCGTGGATGAAACCGGCCATCCGGTGGGCTTGGGCAAGGGCGGCATCCTGGTCATCAAGCGGCCCTGGCCGTCGATGATCCGCACCATCTGGGGCGACCCGGAACGCTTCAAGAAGAGCTACTACCCCGAGGATTTCAAGGGCAAGTACTACCTGGCCGGCGATGGTGCGAGCACCGACGAAGAAGGCTACTACCGCATCATGGGCCGCATCGACGACGTGCTGAACGTATCGGGCCACCGCCTCGGCACGATGGAAATCGAATCGGCGCTGGTGGCGAATACGAACCTCGTGGCGGAGGCCGCGGTGGTCGGGCGGCCCGACGATCTCACGGGCGAGGCGGTGTGCGCGTTCGTGGTGCTGAAAGGACCGCGCCCGACCGGCGCGGAGGCGCAGAAGATCGCAAAAGAGCTGCGCGACTGGGTCGGCAAGGAAATCGGCGCCATCGCCAAGCCGAAGGACATCCGCTTCGGCGACAACCTGCCCAAGACGCGCTCAGGGAAAATCATGCGCCGCCTGCTGCGCTCGATCGCCAAGGGCGAGGAAATCACGC
>JBDTRO010000184.1:0-3531 GCA_039931635.1 Betaproteobacteria bacterium
GGGGCTGGCGCAGCTGATGCACGCGGCGGCAGGCGTCGCCGCCGATGAAACCGCCGGCCGCGCCGCGCGCGCGGCCGCGCGCGAGACGGCCGAAGGATACGGAATCGACGACATGGCACAAAAACTTGCCGCACTCTATGCCGCGCTCGCGCCGGAAGGCCGCGCGACGTGAAGCCGCTGCGCGCCATCCTGGACAACACGCCCAAGGCGCCGACGCCGCTCATCGGCGCCATCGGGGCGCTTGGCCTCTCCCACTCCTTCATCGCCACGAACAGCTCGCCGGCCGAGCAGCGCGACCTGGACCAGCGCACGCGCATCAATATCAGCTTCGGCGCGGGTTGCGAGTACCGCCACGCCGTGGGTCAAGGCCTGACGGAACGCCACTTTGGCGCCCCGGCTTGCGGCGGATTCCTGCTCTCCGACCGGCGGCTGCACGCGGCGGCGGCTTTCGAAGCGGGCCGCGAGTGGGCCGAGTTCGACCGGCTGGAGGAGCCGCTGCAGCAAATCGCGCACTTCCTGGCACATTTCAGCGCAGCGCGCGCGATGCTTGCGGCGATCGATGCGTGGCGATTGGCGCACAGGAAGGCAGCTTGAACCCAGCACAGCAAACCAGCAGCGGGCTTTACTTCCGGTTGCTTTCCTATGTACGCCCTCATGCGAAAGTCTTCGGGCTGGCGTTGCTCGGCATGGTCGCGGCGGCGGCGACCGAGCCGCTGTTTCCGGCCCTCATCAAGCCGCTGCTCGACCGTGGCTTCGGCCCGGGCACGCAGAGCTCGCTGCCGCCGATCCTGTTTGCCGCGGCGATCGTCGGCATATTCCTGGTGCGCGGCGTGCTGACGTTCAGTTCCTCGTATTTCCTCTCCTGGGTCGGCAGCCGCGTGGTGCTCGACCTGCGCGCCGGCATGTTCGCGCGCCTGGTGCGGCTGCCGGCGCGCTTCTTCGACGACCACAGTTCCGGGGTGCTGCTGTCGCGGATCGCGTACGACGTGAACGGCGTGTCTTCGGCCGCGACTACGGCGCTGACGGTGGTGGTGCAGGACTCCATCAAGGTGATCGGGTTGATGGGCTACCTGCTGTACCTGAACTGGAAGCTGACCCTGATCGCGATCGCGGTCGGGCCGCCGATCTCGCTTTTCGTGCGGCTGCTGTCGCGCCGCCTGCGCAGCATGGCGCGCGAATCGCAGACCGCGATGGGCGATCTCGCGCATGTGCTGGAAGAGACCATCGAGTGCCACAAGGTGGTCAAGGTGTTCGGCGGCCAGGACTACGAAACGCGGCGCTTCGAGCGCGTCAACCAGCGCCTGCGCGGATTCGGCATGCGCCAGACAGTGGCGGCCGCGCTGACGACGCCGGTGACGCACAGCCTCGCCGCGCTCGCGCTTGCGATCATCGTCTACATCGCGCTGGGCGAATCCATTGCCGCGCGCGCCACGATGGGCGAGTTCGCCTCGTTCATGATCGCCATGCTGCTGCTGCTCGCGCCGCTCAAGCACCTGACCGAAATCAACGCGCCGCTGCAGCGCGGCCTCGCCGCGGCCGAGAGCGTGTTCTGGATGATCGACGCGCCGATCGAGGAAGACCGCGGTACGCGGCAGCTCGCGCGCGCACGCGGCGAGATCGAATTCCAGCACGTCAGCTTCACCTATCCGACGCGCACCGAGCCCGCGCTGCGATCGGTGAGCTTCTCGGTCCGGCCGGGCGAAACAGTGGCGCTGGTCGGCGGCTCGGGCGGCGGCAAGACCACGCTCGCGAACCTGCTGCCGCGTTTCTACGCGCCGCAGTCGGGCCGCATCCTGCTCGATGGCCACGACCTCCAGGATCTCGGTCTGGAAAGCCTGCGCGCCAACCTCGCGCTGGTGTCGCAGGACGTGGTGCTGTTCAACGACAGCATCCGCGCCAACATCGCCTACGGCGCAATGGGCGGAGCGGGTGACGAGGCGGTGATCGCCGCCGCAGACGCAGCGCACGCCATGGATTTCATCCGCGAGCTGCCGCAGGGGCTGGACACCCTGATCGGCGAGAACGGCATGCGCCTCTCGGGCGGCCAGCGCCAGCGCCTCGCGATCGCGCGCGCGCTGCTGAAGAATGCGCCCGTGCTGATCCTCGACGAAGCGACCTCGGCGCTGGATTCGGAGTCCGAGCGGCTGGTGCAGGACGCCCTGGAGACACTGATGCGCGGGCGCACCACGCTCGTGATCGCGCACCGCCTGTCGACCATCGAGCGTGCCGACCGCATCGTGGTGCTCGACCGGGGGCAGATCGTGGAGAGCGGGACGCACGGGGATCTGATCGCGCGCGGCGGTGCGTATGAAAAGCTGTACCGGATTCAATTCGCAGCGGTTCAGTCGTGACGCCATTGCGCATCGTCCATACCGAGTCCTCGCTCGGCTGGGGCGGGCAGGAAATCCGGATCCTCGCCGAGTCGCAGGGCATGATCCGGCGCGGCCACGACGTCCGGATCGTCTGTCCGGCGGCAGCGCGCATCCACGCGCAGGCGCCGGACTGGGGCGTGCCAGTGGTGGCGCTGCCGATCGAAAAAAAGCGCCCGCGCTGCCTGCGCGCCCTGCTGGGGTGGCTGCGCGCCAACCGCTGCGATGTCGTGAACACGCACAGCTCCACGGATTCCTGGCTGGCGGCGCTCGCGCTGCTGCTGTCCGGCCGCCGGGTGCCGGTCGTGCGCACGCGCCACATTTCGGCGCCGGTGCCGCGCGGGCCGCTGTCGCGCTGGCTGTACATGAACGCGGCCGCGCGCGTCATCACCACGGGCGAGGCCTTGAAGCGCCAGCTGGTGGAGCACAACGGCTTCCGCGAATCGCGCATCGAGTCGATACCCACGGGCATCGACGCGGGGCGCTTCCGGCCCGGTGAGCGCAAGGCGATGCGCGCCCGCTTCGGCCTGCCGCAGGACAAGCTGCTGGTCGGCATCGTCGCCACGCTGCGCAGCTGGAAAGGCCACCAGTTCCTGCTCGAGGCGATGACGCGCCTGCCCGAACACATCGAACTGGTGATCGTCGGCGACGGGCCGCAGCGCGAGGCGCTCGAACAGCGCATTGCGCAGCTGGGCCTGCAGGGCAGGGTGCACATGCAGGGGCAGCAGGCCGACGTCCTGCCGTGGCTGCGCGCGCTGGACATTTTCGCGCTGCCCTCCTACGCCAACGAGGGCGTGCCGCAGGCGCTGGTGCAGGCGATGCTGGTCGAGCTGCCCTGCGTGACGACGCCGGTGGGCGGCATCCCCGAGCTGGCCGAGCACGATCGCACCGCGCTGCTGGTCGCGCCGCGCGACCCGGATGCGCTGGCGGCGGCGATCGCGCGCCTTGCCGGCGACGAAGGCCTGCGCCGCGAACTGGGCGAAGCGGCGCGCAAGCACTGCGTCGAGGGCTATTCCTACGAGCGCATGCTGGACCGGATGGAAACGGTCTACCGGAATGTCGTCGGCACCTGAGGCGGCGGGCGGGCGGCTCGCCGGCCGACTGCGCCTGCTGCCGCGCGCCGTCGCGCAGCGCTTTCTTCGCGCGCGGCGCCGCGCGCGGC
>JBDTRO010000185.1:0-24414 GCA_039931635.1 Betaproteobacteria bacterium
CACCGCGATGGCGCGCAGCTTGCCACCCCTGACGTGCGGCCCGATCGCCGCGACCGAGGCGACGCCGAGCTCGATCTGGCCGCCGATTGCGTCGGTGATCATCGGTCCGCCGCCCTTGTAGGGCACATGCACCATCTTCAGGCCCGCCGCCTGCTGCACCAGAATCATGGTCAGGTGGCCGAGCGAACCGTTGCCGATCGAGCCGAAGCTCAGGCTGTCGGGCTTGGCCTTGGCGGCCTTGATGACGTCGCCCCAGTTCTGGTACGGCTTGGCCGCCGCCGTCGCGATGACCATCGGCGCGGTGCCGACCAGCATCACCGGCGCGAGATCCTTCGCGGTGTCGAACTGCATCCCGGGGATCAGCGCCGGATTGACCGCGTGCGTGTCGAACACGAACACGAAGGTGTAACCGTCGGGCTTCGCCTTCGCGACGAACGCGGTGCCGATGGAACCCGAGGCGCCGGGCTTGTTCTCGACGATGAATTGCTGCTTGAGCGCGTCGGTGAGCTTGGCGCCCACCAGCCGCGCCAGCGGATCCACAGAGCCGCCCGGCGGAAAGGGCACGACGAACGTCACCGGCTTCGAGGGCCAGTCCTGGGCCGCGGCGGGCAATGCAGCAAATACGGAAATCAACGCGAGCAACACGAGTCGAATCATGACTTTCCTTTCCTCCGGGCCCGCGAGGTCGCGGGCGTTTCCATCCATATGATAGCGGCGAACCGTCTCCAGTTTCACGTCAGAGGGTAATGTCTGCGGCCGCCGTACGACAATAAAGCGGGTACTGATTGCCGGGACGACAAATGACCTTTTCCGAATTCCTCACGCGAATCGTGTTATCCGCCGTGGCGCTCATATCCGCGACGCAGGCCTGGCCCCAGACGCCTGCTCCCGGACCCATCGGCGCGCAAGTACCCCTGCGGACCTTCCTCGGTGTCCTGAACACCAACCAGGTCGCGGCGAGCGCCTCCTTGGGCCTGATCCGCGACAGCTGGCGCGACAGCTATGCGGCGCCGCTGCTGGAACTGGTCGCGTTTGTGCCGGTGCTTTCGGTTCAAACCGAGGTGCTGGCGCAACTTGAGAAAATCACCGGCCTGCGCTCGGGCGGCGACCTGAACCCGCTTTACGAGTGGCTCTGGGCGCGCGCACCTGGCGGGCATCCGGACTACGCCGAGTTCAAGGCAGCACTCTACGAGCAGGTCGACCCGCGCTTTAGGGAGTACTTCGGCAAGGAACGCAAATCCACCATCCGGCTGGACGAAATCCGCTGGGGCGGGGTCTGGCGCGACGGCATTCCGCCCCTGAAGAACCCGAAGATGATCTCGGCAAAGCAGGCAAGATATCTCGCCGATGCGGACGTCGTCTTCGGCGTCGCCATCGATGGCGACGTGCGCGCCTATCCCAAGCGCATCCTCGCCTGGCACGAAATGGTCAAAGACAGGATCGCAGGCCGCGAACTCAACGGCGTGTACTGCACCCTGTGCGGCTCGATGATCCTGTACGACGCCACGGTGAACGGCGTGCACTACGAACTTGGCACCAGCGGCTTCCTCTACCGCTCCAACAAGCTGATGTACGACCACGCGACCAAGTCGCTCTGGTCCACGCTGGAAGGCACGCCCGTGGTCGGCCCGCTGGTCGGCAAGGGCATCGAGTTGCAAACTCTTCGTGTCGTGACGACGACCTGGGGAGCGTGGCGCAAGCGCCATCCGGGCACCACCGTGCTTTCCCTCGACACCGGCCACCAGCGCGACTACGACGAGGGCGCGGCCTACCGCGACTATTTTTCCAGCGACCGCCTCATGTTCGGCGTGCCGAAACTCGATGTGCGACTGCCCAACAAGGCGGAAGTGCTGGCGCTGCGCACCTCCCGCAGTCCTGCCGAACAGCTGGCGATCTCCGCCGGCTTCCTCAGCGCAAACCGCGTGTATCACGGCCGCATCGGGACGCAGGCGTTTGTGGTCCTGACCGACGCCTCCGGCGCCAACCGCGTCTACGAAAGCGGCAGCGTCCGGTTCACGGGCTGGGACGAAGAATCGGCAGTGCGCGACAGTACCGGCAAGACCTGGAAAATGACCGAGGACGGACTGTCCGGACCGGGGGGCGCTTCCCTCAAGCGCCTCCCCGCGCATCGCGCGTTCTGGTTCGGCTGGTACGCCGCCTATCCCGCGACCAGGCTGGTGAAATAATCACGCCCTCATGGTTGTGCCACCTCCCCCTGTTCCCGGACGCACCTGCCCGGTGGATTACCGCTATGGCGCCGACGCGCTTGCCGCGCCGGCAACCCTTTTCGCCGACAGCCTGTGGATCGCGGGCGGGTTGTACGGCAACACCTTCGCGCTGCGGAGGCTGGAAGAGATGTTTGCCGCCGAGCGCGGCGATTCGGCGCTGATGTTCAATGGCGATTTCCACTGGTTCGATACCGCCGACCTGACGTTCGCGGAGATAGAACGCGGCGTCGCGCGCCATGCGGCCACGCGGGGCAACGTGGAAACCGAACTATCGCAGCCGCGGGACGGCGCGGGCTGCGGCTGCAGCTATCCGGACTGGGTCGATGAAGAAGACGTGGCGCGCTCCAATCGCATCATCGAACGGCTCAAGGACACGGCACGGCGCACTCCAGGTGCCGCCACGAACCTCGCCGCGCTGCCGATGTACCGCGTCGCGGAGGTCGGCGGACTACGCGTCGCGGTCGTGCATGGCGACGCCGATTCGCTCGCCGGCTGGGGGTTTTCGCAGGAGACGCTGGCGACCCTGCAAGGCCAGGACAAGGCTATCGCCGCGTTCAAGTCGGCCGGCGTGCGCGTGTTCGCCTCCAGCCACACCTGCCTGCCGGTGCTCCAGGCCTTCGCCGGTGCCGGGGTCGTCATAAACAACGGCGCGGCCGGAATGCCGAACTTCGCGGGCACGACCTATGGCCTGGCGACGAGAATTTCGCTGAGTTCACATGCGCGTGCCCGCTACGGCACCCGCGTCGGCCCGCTGCATGTGCAAGCCATTCCGATCGAATTCGATGCTCAGGCATGGCGGAAAACGTTTATCGAACAATGGCCTGAAGGCAGCGACGCGCATGCCTCGTACTGGCGCCGCATCAACGACGGGCCGCACTATGGCGCGGAACTCGCCCAGCGCGCCGCTTGATCAGGTTCTGACAGATCTTGGAAGAAAGGGCGCGGCTCAGCCAAGTGTAAGGAATCGGGCCACAGACGGGTCCTATGCGGTGCGGGGGTGTTTTCGGCCCGCAATTCAATCAACTCAACTGGAGAATTCATGCACAAAGACCTGATGGCGCGTTCTGCGATGGCGGGGCTGCTCTCTTTCGGCCTGGTCGCCGGCGGCAATGCCCTGGCGCAGGACAAGAAAGACATGGAGCAGTGCTGGGGCATTTCCAAAGCGGGGCAGAACGACTGCGGCAGCAGCAAGACCTCGCATTCCTGCGCCGGACAGTCGAAGAAGGACTACGACGTCAATGACTTCAAGACGGTGAAGACCGGCACCTGCGAGAAGATGGGCGGCAGCCTCGTACAGGGCAAAGCCGGCAAGATGGCAATGGAGAAGAAGGGCTGAGCGCGGCGCGGCGCCTCGGCGTCGGAATCGGGTTGCGCGCGCAGCATTACCGGGATTTCATGCGCGCGTCGCCCGAGATCGGCTGGGTCGAGGTCCACAGTGAAAATTATTTCGGCGAGGGCGGGCTGGACCGCCACGTGCTCGAACGGGTACGGGCGGATCTGCCGGTGAGCCTTCACGGGGTCGGGCTTGGCCTGGGCTCGGTCGAAGGCTTTTCGGAACCCCATGTCGCCAAACTCAAGGCCCTCGCTGCATGGATCGAACCTGCGTTCGTATCCGAGCATCTTTGTTGGGGGTCCGCCTTCGGGCAGCACTTTAACGATCTGCTGCCGCTGCCCTATTCGGAGGCGTCGCTCGCGCTGGTCTGTGGCAGGGTTCTGCGCCTGCAGGAAGCACTGGGACTACGCATCCTGATCGAGAACGTCTCCGCGTATGTCACGTTTCCAGAGAGCGTGATCCCGGAGGGCGCCTTCATCGCGGAATTGGCCAGTCGTACCGGCTGCGGCGTGCTGCTCGACGTGAACAATCTCTACGTCAATCAGAAAAATCATGGGATCGACGCCCTTGCGCAAATGAACGCCTTGCCACGCGGCTGCGTCGAGGAGATCCACCTGGCGGGCCACCTGGCGGACGAAGATTGCCTCATTGACACCCACGGCGACCGTGTCGCTGACCCCGTGTGGCAGCTCTACGAGGCCGCACTGGCGCGCTTCGGGCCGGTGCCCTCGCTCATCGAATGGGATACCGATATCCCGCCGCTCGACGTACTGCTTGCTGAGGCGGGAAAGGCGCGCCATTGCATGGAGGCACCCAATGCAGTCGCTGCTTGAATCGCAGCGCCAGTTCGGCGCGGCGCTGGTCGATCCCGCCATCGCGGCCATCATGCCCCGCGGATTCGCGGTCTATGTCGCCAATGTCCGGGGCAATTGGACCAGGGCACTGGCCGCGGCATACCCGATCGTGCGAAAAATCGTCGGCGAGGGGTTCTTTGAGGGGCTCGCGTTGGAATTCGCGCGCGTGCACGTCTCGATGAGCGGCGACTTGAACGAATTCGGCGCGCGGCTGCCCGATTTTCTGGCGGCCTACCAGGAGACGCGCGACCTGCCCTATCTTGCCGATGTCGCCACCATGGAGTGGCTCGCGCACTGCGCCTACTACGCTGCGAACCCGGCCCCCTTCGACCCGGCCCGGTTCGCCGCAATCGATCCGGCGGAATATTCCAGGCTGCCGGTCACGCGCGCACCCGGCAGCGCGCTTTACGGTTCGCAGTGGCCCCTGCTGCGGATATGGACCGTCCATCAGGAAGGCTATGCCGGGGAGATGAGCGTCGACTTGCGCCCGGGAAACGATCGATTCCTCATCCATCGTCCCAAATGGCGCGTTGAACTCGCGCCCCTTGCTCCGGGTGACTATCGCTTTCTTGCCGAGGCCGGTCATGGCGCCGCCCTCGGGGACGCGTTGCACGCCGCCACCAGGGAAGATCCCGATTTCGATCCCACGAGCGCCCTTGCCCGCTGGGTCGCTTTGGGAGTTGTCACGCTATGAACGCGATCGCAATGCACGTCCGCCGCGTCATCGTTTGGCTGCAGACTGCCGGGCACGCGCTGGATCTGGTGATCCGCCTCTATGTCGCCGAGATCTTCCTTCGTTCCGGCCTGCTAAAGATTGGCAACTGGGACGGCACGCTCTACCTGTTCCGCGAGCAGTACCATGTGCCGCTCCTGCCGCCCGTGGCCGCGGCCTGGCTGGGCACGTTCGGCGAATTGGCATTCCCGCCCCTGCTCGCGATCGGGCTCGCCTCGCGCTTCGCCGCGCTGTCGCTCTCCGTCGTCAACGTGATGGCGGTGATTTCGTTCTGGCACGTTCTCGCGGAGAACGAGGCGGCCCGGACGTCGCATTTCTACTGGGGCCTGCTGCTGCTGGTGACGCTGTGCCACGGCCCCGGAAAACTGTCTGCCGATTACTGGATCCAGCGCCGCTATTCCTACTAGGGCTGCTTTCGGGCCCGTGCGGCGGCGGGCGCCTCAGGCTGGACCGCAAGCGCGGCCTTGCGATCCACCGGGACCGGCGTTTTCGCATCTGGCGGCGGCATCGAGGCGGCCGGGTAGTAAGCGATTTCCTGCGCCTTGGGCGGCTTGTCCGGGGCCAGGTCGCGGCGGTTGGTGCCGCGCGGCGGCACGATCTTGCCAGCCACGATTTCCAGGTCGGTCCACCAGGTTTTCACCGGATTGATCGAGCCGTTCCTGATCCGGTCATCGAAACGCACGATCCAGCGCCTGGTCCAGGGCAGGTGGATCGCCGCCCACAGGAACATGCGGTGCGCGAGCAATCCTTCGTGGTTGTACGGGCAGGTCTTCATGCAGCGGCCGCAGGCCGAGCCGTGCGGGTTGGTGACGCGGTAGCGCGTGCAGCGCTCCACATCCGGCTTCCACATCTCGTAGCCGTTGAACATCACCTTGTCACCGAAGGAGATGGCGCTGCAGGGGCACTCGCGCGCGCATTTCATGCACTTGTTGCAGGTGTCCTGCAAGCCGAAATCGATCGGCTGGTCGTGCGCAAGCGGCAGATCGGTGGTGACCACCGCACTCTTGAAGCGCGGGCCGACAAATGGATTGAGCACCAGCTCGCCGATGCGCGACAGTTCCCCGAGACCCGCCTGCAGCACCAGCGGAATCTGCAGTACGTCCGAATCTGCATTGGTCTGCGAGCGCGCCGGCCAGCCCAGGCTGCGGATGAAGGCCGCGACGATCCCGCAGACCTCGCCACCGCGCATATAGGCGCGCATGGATTGCGCGCCGGAAATCCAGTCGTCGCCCGAGGCGCCTTCCATGGTCTCGAAGCCCTGGTCGACCAGCATCACCACGGCGCTGCGGTGGTAGGGGTCGATCGGCGTGCCGTCGTCCTGGTGCGAATACCACGCATAGCGCTTCGCCTCGCAGGCGCCCGCCATGTCCGCGCCCAGGTAGTACATGAGACTCTTGATCGCTCGTGAATTTTCTTCCGAATTCGTCCAGCTTTCATTCTTCACGGGAGAAACCATTCCATCCTGCAAGGGCACCATCGCCCGTATCAGCTTTACGTATGCATCCGCGATCGGCGTCTTGTAGGCGAAGCGCCAGCGCTCGCGCTGTGCCTTCTCCCCCAGGTCTCCGTTCAGCGCGCGGGTGAAGAAATTGGCGCGCTTGGGCACCCGCGGTACCTCGTCCTCGAGGATCAGCGTGGTGGTCTTCGGAACGCGCTTGATGTCCTCCATCGGGAAGCGGCTGCCGTCGGAAGGCCGCCTCGACGCAAGCCAGCGCTCCCACCAGGTTTCGCTGCCGCCCGATCCAAGCCACCAGCCAAGCCCGCCTTCGAGCAGGCTCTGTTTGCCGGACAGCGGAAGATCCGCGGCGAGCGGCTCCGAAGTGGTGACGATGCAGGACGCATAACTTTTGCCGATAAAGGGCGCCGCAAGATCACGATAGGCGAGGCCAGCGGCCCGCAGGATCGTGGCATGCGATACGTCAGTCCTGTCCCTCGTATGCGCGGTCGCCTCGAACCCAAGGCGGCGCAGAAACGCCGCCGAAATGAGGGCGATCTCCGCGGCGCGCAGCAGCGCGCAGTCGTATTCGCTGCCGCGCACCCATCCCGCGGCGAGATTGTCTGGTTCCGGTTGCCGGCCGAACTCGACCAGGATCGCCAGCGCGTAGCGGTGATCCGGCAGCGGCGCGCCGCTCCAGGCCGCGTGCGGAATTTCGCAGCAACCGGCGAGCGTGGCGTTGAGGAAGTAGCAGTTCGCCTTCAGCTCGTTGGCGAGGCGCTGCGGCTCCGGGGGATACGGCGCGCGCTCCGGCGCCGGCGGTTCGGCGCGAAACTGCTCGAACAATCCGATGTACTCATTGACAATCCGCCCAAGCGGCGTCTCGCTGCGCGCGGGAAAGCGGTCGTGCAGGTGCCGTGACTCCGGCATTTCCTGGGTGCGCGCGATGCGTTCCAGCGGCAGGGATCCGAGATGTACCGGCCGGTTCGCGTTTGAGAGGACTCGCATGGCAACTCCAAGCATCATACAGGCTGACGCGCGAATGCCCCGCGCCGCGCCGCGCTTGCATTTTTAAATTATGGACTGTACAGTCCATAACATGGCACGCCCCCGCGAGTTCGATATCGACGCCGCAGTGGAAAGCGCCACGCGCGTGTTCTGGGCCAAGGGCTTCGAGCGCAGTTCGCTCGACGACCTGTGTGCCGCAACCGGCCTGAACCGCTCCAGCTTCTACGCCGCCTTCGGCGCCAAGCGCGACCTCTACCTGCGCGCGCTGGCGCGCTACCAGGAAGGCTCCGCGGCGCGCATCGCGGCGGCCCTGGAGGGCAAGCCGGTAAAGGCGGGAGTGAAGTTGTTTCTCGACGACCTGATCGACGCCATCGTCGCCGGGCCGGGGCGTCGCGGCTGCTTCATCGGCAACTGCGCGGCCGAAATGGCGCGTCTCGACCGCGGCGCCGCGGCGCGCGTACGCAGCAGTCTCGCCCGGATCGAAGCGGGATTCCGGGAGGGTCTCGAGCAAGGCCGCGCACGCGGCGAACTCTCCCGCGACGCAGACCCCGCGGCGCTCGCGCGTTTTCTGACCGCCGGGATTCAGGGCCTGCGCCTTGTCGGAAAAGCCAATCCCGACCGCGTGGCGCTCAACGATATCGCCAGAACGATGCTGCACTGTCTCAACTGATCACCACGGAGAACCGCATGTCATTGCCGCCCCGCATGCCCGTACCATTCTTGGCGTTCGACACCGTCGGCGCGATCGATTTCGCCGTGGGCAGGCATTGCCCGGCGCGCGGTGAAGCATGACCATTCGCCACTGGGAACTCGCGGGCGCGGAGGACGACCGCCTGTTCTCGCCCAACTGCTGGCGCGTGCGCATGGCGCTGGCGCACAAGGGGCTCGAGGCCGAGACAGTGCCGTGGCGCTTCACCGAAAAGGACGCCATCGCCTTTTCCGGGCAGGGCCTGGTGCCGGTTATCCGGGATGGCGAACGCCATGTGCACGATTCCTGGGACATCGCGGTCTATCTCGACGAAACCTACGGCGACCGGACACCGCTGTTCGAGAGCCCGCAGGCTCGCGCGCTGGCGTTGTTTTTCAAGCACTGGTGCGAGCGCAACGTGCATCCGGCGGTGTTTCGCGTAATCCTCACGGACCTCTTCGCCTGCGTGGCTGAGCGGGACAAGGCCTATTTCCGGGAAACGCGCGAGAAACGGCTCGGCAGGACGCTCGAGCAGGTCGGCGCCGAATCGAAGGCCGCGCTGCCGGCGCTGCGCGGCGCGTTCGATCCGGTGCGCCCGGTTCTCGTCACGCAGCCTTTCGTCAGCGGCGCCGCGCCCGGCTTCGCGGACTACATTCTTTTCGGGCCGTTCCAGTGGGCGCGAGCGGTATCCCCCGTCCGCCTGCTTGAACCCGATGATCCAATGTATGCGTGGCGCGAGCGGATGCTCGACCTGTACGGCGGCATGCCACGCGCCACCCGCGGCTATCCTGTCTGGGCCTGAGGAGAATCCAATGATCGACCTTCACTACTGGACCACGCCCAACGGGCACAAGATCACGATCTTTCTCGAAGAAGCGGGCCTGCCCCACAAGATTGTTCCCGTCAACATCTCGCGAGGCGCGCAGTTCAGGCCCGAGTTCCTCGCTATCTCGCCGAACAACCGCATCCCGGCGATCGTGGATCACGAACCCGCGGGAGGCGGCGCGCCGCTGTCGGTATTCGAGTCCGGCGCGATCCTCGTGTATCTGGCCGAGAAGACGGGAAAATTCATGCCCGCGGACCTGCGCGGCAGAAACGAGGTAATGCAGTGGTTGTTCTGGCAGATGGGCGGCCTGGGGCCGATGGCCGGGCAAAATCATCATTTCTCGCATTACGCGCCAGAAACGATTCCGTACGCCGTCGGCCGTTACGTCAAGGAAACAGCGCGCCTGTACCAGGTGCTCGACAACCGGCTTGCCGACCGGGAGTTCGTGGCCGGGGAATATTCGATCGCAGATATGGCGAGCTACCCCTGGATCGTCCCCTGGAAACGCCAGCAGCAGGAGCTCGATCAATTCGTGAATCTGCGGCGCTGGTTCGAAGCGATTCGCGCGCGCCCCGCGGTCCAGCGCGCGTACGCGATCGCCGACACCGTAAACACCGCGCCTACCGTCGACGACGAAGCGAAAAAACTGCTATTCGGTCAATCCGCGCAAACTGTCGCGCGCCACGGGAGATAACCTGCCTATGACTATCAAAGCGCTTGCCTTCGACACCGGCGGCACGATCCTCGACTGGCACCGCGGCATCAGCGGTGCGTTCGCCGCCGCCGGCGCGGCGCGCGGCCTGAAAGCCGACTGGGCCGCGGTCACCAACGAGTACCGCCGACGCTCGCTGAAGGGCATCGTCAACCAGGAGCATCCCGCGTTCAATTTCGACGACGTGCATCGCAGCAAACTGGACGAGGTAATCGCCGAATTCAAGCTGGACGCGCTCACCACGGCCGACCGCGACGCGATCTGGCGCACCTGGCATGCGCTGGACGCGTGGCCCGATTTCGTCGCGGGCGCCGCTCGCCTGCGCAAACGCTACGTGGTGGCCTCCTTCACTCTGCTCACCACCTCGCTCGTGATCGACGTCTCGAAGAAGAACGGCATCGTCTGGGATGCCATTATTTCCTGCGAGATGATCGGCATCTACAAGACTCGACCCGAGTCATACGGCACGGCCGCGAAGTGGCTGCAGCTCAAGCCAGAGGAGATCATGATGGTGGCCTGTCACAATTTCGATCTCGACGCGGCGCGCGCCTGCGGCTACCAGACGGCTTTCGTGCGCCGGCCCGACGAGTGGGGCCCGGGCGGGCCGCCGGATCCGAACGCAAATCCGGCCTGCACCATTGTCGCTGACGGTTTTGCCGAACTGGCGGACAAGCTGGGCGCTTGAAGCTGCCGGCCTTCCTGCTGCTGGCGCTTGCCGCGTCGTTCGCCAATGCGGGGGACGCCGATGTCGTGGACGTCAAGGTCCGCCGCAGTGCGCCCGGCATCTACGACTTCGACATCACCGTGCGCAGCGTGGACAAGGGCTGGGACTACTACGCCGATGCGTTCGAAGTGCTGGCGCCGGACGGCAAGGTCCTCGGGCAGCGCATCCTGCTGCACCCGCATGAAACCGAGCAGCCGTTCACGCGCGACCTGTACGGCGTGCGCGTGCCGGCAGGCGTCGCCGAGGTGGTGGTCCGCGCGCGCCACAAGCCCAAAGGCTACGGCGGCAAATCGGTCCGGGTCAGGCTGCCAGGCGGGTAGGCCCATGGGCGGCGACGAGGAAATCGCGAATGCTCTCGAATCGCATCGCAAGTACTTGTTGCGCTACGCTCTTTTCCAGTTGCGCGATCCGTCGCTTGCCGAGGACGCCGTGCAGGACACCTTCATTGCGGCACTCGCCCAGTACGAAAGTTTTGAGGGACGTTCGCAGCTGCGTACGTGGCTCACCTCCATTCTGAAGCACAAGGTCATCGACATGGTGCGAAAACGCGCCCGCGGCTTGCCGGTGGACGCGATGCAGCTTGGCGAAGAAGATGAGTCTGCGGGCGGCTCGTTCAACGCCAGGGGCAAGTGGATCGATCCACCCTCCGAATGGGGACTGCCCGAGGCCGCGCTCGAATCGAAGCAGTTCTGGCGTGTCTATCAGAAATGCTGCCAGCGGATGCCCGAGCGCCACGCGCTGATTTTCTCGATGCGCGAAGTGATGGACCTTTCGACCGAGGAAATCTGTAAGAAACTTGAAATTTCAAGGTCTAACCTGCACGTAATCCTCTACAGGGCAAGACTGAGTTTGCGCTCCTGCATGACGAAAAACTTGTTTGCGGGCGATCATGGGTAAGTTGATGTATTCCTGCGAGCAGGCGTCGCAGCTCTCTTCGCGCGCGCTGGACGAGCCGCTTGGCCGCCTGGATCGCTCGTTGCTGAAAATCCACCTGCTGATGTGCAGGGGGTGCACCAATTTCTCGCGCCAGATTGAATTTCTCCATCGCGCGTCGCGCAAGGTCCCCGAAGTGCTTGAGAAGGACGAGGACTGAGTAACGCTTGACGGGATGACTGCGGCGCTCAGTTGTGCGCCGGCGCGCGGTAGGCCTTGGGCAGGAACCTCAGGTGATCCTGTTAGTAAGACCCGGCCGCAGGCGAAATCCTTACAAAGGATTGCTCGCCCGCGACCACCTATTGCGGCTCGTTCAGGGACCAATCGAACTCCGCGTAGTGCAGGGCAACGTTGCCGCCTGTCTGCGCGAGCAGTTCGGCATCCTCGTCGCGCGCGAGCCGCGCGATCACGAACTCGCGCACACCCCGCTCGCCGCCGAAGTCGCTCGCGTACCACTGGAACAGCTTCGGCACGCGCAGGGCGGCGCCGCCATCCTCGAGACGCACATGCACGGAAAGATACGCGCGAGCCGCCTCCTCCAGCGCCTCGTCCGACGTGTCCGGCCGGTACACTCGCGGACATGGCGAACTCCGGCAGGCAGCGTGCATGGCGAATTGCACGCGCTCCTCGAACATAAATGGTGCGAGTGACAGGCGTGCATCGCCGGGCGCCAGGGGCCGGCGCAGGTTCGCGTAGCGCGGTGAGTTACCGCGCAGCATGCCGTGCTCGATATCATCCAGCGCGCAGATATGTCCCGCCACCCGGTATGCCGAGGCGGTGAAGAAATCGGCCTGCGAACGCACGCTTCCCGCGACAGCTCGCGCAACAACCGCATGCAACACCAGCGCGTTGTACACGTTGAGCCAGAACGGAATGCGCCTTCCGACGCCAAGCGCGGCGGCATGAAACGATCCTAGCAGCCCCGCCGTGTCAACCAGATGGCGGTACTCGGTCGAGCCGCCAAAACCACGATATTCGAACGCGTTCGCTGCGGGATCGTACCAACGGTCGAGCGCGGCCTGCAGCGCAGAGGCAAGGGCATCAGGCACGTCGGCACTCCGACCCGCCGGCGCTGCGCCGCCCGCATTGAGCACCATGCTCAGAGGGGCGCCTCCGTCGTAACGACCCGCACCTCGCTGTGCAAGGTGCGGTGCACCGGGCAGCGGTCCGCGATTTCCAGCAGGCGCGCGCGCTGGGCCGGATCGAGCGCCCCTTCGATGCGGATTTCGCGCTCAATATGGTCGATCCTGCCTTCCCTTGTTTCGCATTCCGTGCAGTCGGCGGCGTGGGTCTTCCCGTGCTTCAGGTCCACGGTCACGCGCTCGAGCGGCCACTGCTTCTGCGCCGCATACAGCCGCATCGTCATCGACGTGCAGGCGCCCAGCGCGGCAAGCAGAAGATCGTAGGGCGAAGGACCCGAGTCGTCGCCGCCCGCGGCCACCGGCTCATCGGCGCGTAATCGATGCCTGCCGGCGACGATCAGCTGGGCGAACCGGCCGGCGCCCGTCTCGGCGACTCGCACTCCTTGCGCCAGGGCATCCTGCTGTGGCTCCGGATCGAGGTAACGCGAGGCCCACGCCGCGAGCACCTGCGCCGCGTAGGCGGCGTGCTCCTGCTTTGAAAGCAGGTGATCGGCGTCGTCAAGCGACACGAAGCTCTTGGGATGCTTGGCCGCCATGAAGATCTGCGCCGCGTTGTCGATGCCGACGATGGTGTCGCGCGGCGAGTGAAACACGATCAGCGCCTTGCGCAGCGCGCCGATCGTCTCCGCGGGCCGCTGCGCCGCGAGATCGTCGAGGAATTGCTTGCGCACCAGGAAAGGCCGGCCACCGATATTCACGCGCGCTTCGCCCCTGGCCTCGATATCGGCGCGCCCGGCATCCACCAGGTGCGCGACATGCGCCGGGTCGAAAGGCGCCCCGATGACTGCCACCGCGCGCGCCTCGGGCACCCGGGCGGCTGCCGCGAGCACCGCCGCGCCGCCCAGGCTGTGGCCGATCAGGATCTGCGGCGCCGCCCGATGGGCGCGCAGCCAGTCCACCGCTGCCAGCAGGTCGTCCACGTTCGAGGAAAAATTGCTGTCCGCGAATTCGCCCGCGCTCGCTCCCAACCCGGTGAAATCGAAGCGCATCGTGGCGATGCCCTGGGCGGCAAGCGCTTGCGCAACGTAGGTGGCGGCCTTCGAATCCTTGGAGCAGGTGAAACAATGGGCGAATAGCGCGTAGGCCCGGGGCGTGCCGGGCGGCGCATCGAGCAGGGCGGCGAGCTGCTGCCCCTGATAGCCTGGAAAACGTACGGACTCGGCGGGCATGGCATTCCTTTTTAGGCAGCCTACAAGAAGCGCTCGGCAACGGGAGTCGAGGATTCCCGGCCGAGCTTGTCGTAATGCGCGTCGAGAAACGCCCCGCCCCGCTCTCGCCCGAGCTCGTGCAGATACATCAGTAAATCCCGGCTGGCAGATATTCGTCGGCGACACTCACGTCGGTGGATTCGACGATCTCGCTGCATTGGAGCGCGCGGGCGGGCTCGAGGAATTGCTGGGGAAACATCGCGGCGCGATCTGACGTGCGTAGTTGGACGGCGGAATTTGCTCATTTATCAACGGTTGCCCCCGACCTAGTTCTCGACGGCGACGCCGCGCCAGAATGCGATGTGGCCCTTGATGTTCTGTGCCGCCGCCGTCGGTTCCGGGTAGTACCAGGCCGCGTCCTTGTTGACCTTGCCGTCCACCACGACGTCGTAGTAGCTGGCGATCCCCTTCCACGAACAGATTGTGTGCTTCTCGCTCGGCTTCAGGCACGCCATGCGTACCGACTCGGGCGGGAAATACACGTTGCCCTCGACGGTCTCGACAGTTTCGGTCTGGGCGATGACAGCGTTATTCCATATGGCCTTGGCCATGATTTCCTTTCGAGGAGATGGAAAGATAATGCAACTCCCTAATATCACTAAGGTTTCGGCACGAAAACCGGAGATTTGGAGAGGTTGGTCGTCCTATCGGTCGAAAAGCTTGCAGGAATCTCAGTGCGCGATGCGACTAAGGGATTGACTGTAAGCATTCGCCGGTTTTAGGCGCCAAAGCAGGAACTCACCCCGGAAAAAACCGCATGCACGCCACTCTCCACCTCCTCGCCCGTACCAGGTTTCCAGCCCTGACTCGCCGCGCGGTCGAAACGCTGCAGATGAACCTCGGCTACCGCTGCAACCAGAGTTGCGTGCATTGCCACGTCAACGCGGGGCCGAACCGCAAGGAGGAAATGACCGCCGAGACCATCGACGCGGTGCTCGCCTTCCTCGCCGCCAGCCCGGAGATCACGGCGATCGACCTGACCGGAGGCGCGCCGGAACTCAATCCCCATTTCCGGCGCCTGGTGATCGCCGCGCGGGCCCGCGGCCTGCGGGTGATCGACCGCTGCAACCTGACCATACTGGAAGAGCCCGGTTTCGACGACCTGGCCGGGTTTCTGGCGGCCCATCGCGTCGAGGTGGTCGCTTCCATGCCTTGCTACCTGGAGGAAAACGTCGACAAGCAGCGCGGCAATGGCACGTTCAACGCAAGCATCAAGGGCCTCAAACGGCTGAATGACCTGGGCTATGGCCATGCGGATAGCGGACTGATCCTGAACCTGGTCTACAACCCGCAAGGCGCGAGCCTGCCGCCGCCGCAGGCCGCCCTGGAAGCCGACTACAAGAATCATCTCGGGCATCACTTCGGGATCGTGTTCAACCAACTCTTCACGCTGGCCAACATGCCGATCCAGCGCTTCGGCAGTACTTTGATCTCCAAGGGTCAGTTCAACGCCTACATGGCGACGCTGCACGCGGCACACCGGGCCGAGAACCTCGAGAACGTGATGTGCCGCAATCTCATCAGCGTCGATTGGCAGGGCTACCTCTACGACTGCGACTTCAACCAACAGCTGGGACTGGCACTGGGCGACGGGACGAATTCCCGCCTGCATATCACGAAGGCAGTGTCCGCCGCGTTGGAGGGCCTGCCGATCCGGGTGGCGGATCACTGCTACGGCTGCACCGCCGGCCAGGGATCGAGTTGCGGCGGTGCCCTGGGCGATGAAACCGCGTCGGCGCCGGCCTGTGCCGTCTGACCTGCCAGCGACAGTGAGAATTGCACCATGAGTGAATTGCAGGGACTGTTCTTCTGGGGCTTTCTGGTCGCATTCGGCGCCGTGATGTATCTGGTGGTGCCGAAATCGAAGGACGAAGCGGGATTTTTCCGCGGGCACGATGCGAAAGGCCGCCCGCCTTCCGAGTGGGCCCTGATGATGAGTATCTTCATCAGTTGGATCTTCGCCAAATCGGTCACCAATGCGGCCAACCTCGGCGTCGCCTATGGCATCGTGGGCGGGCTCGCCTATGCCACCTACTGGCTTTCCATTCCTGTCGCCGGCCTGGTCATCTACCGTCTTCGCACGCGCGAAGGCGCGACCGGTCTGGTGCCGTTTCTGATCGCCAAATACGGGCGCGGTGCCGCATTGGCCTTCTCGGCGGCCATTCTGATCCGGCTTTTCAACGAAGTCTGGAGCAATACGGCGGTGGTCGGCGGCTATTACGGCGACACGGGTTCGGGAAGCTTCATCGCTTCGGCCCTGCTGTTCACCGCCGCGGTCCTGTTTTACAGCCTGAAAGGCGGCCTGCGCAGCTCGATTTTCAGCGACGTGATCCAGGCCGTGGTGTTCATCCTCTTTCTGGGCGTCGTGCTGGCGTTCGTGCTGCCTGTCCATGCGCCAGCCAGATTGCTTGCTGAAGGCACGTTTGCCTTGAACTCGGGCGTGGACCTCCTGCTGGTCGCGCTGTTGCAGGTTCTTTCCTATCCGTTCCACGATCCAGTGCTGACCGATCGGGGATTCATCACGCGCGAGAAAACCATGCTGCGGGCGTTCATCGTTGCCGGCGCACTGGGATTTCTCGCCATATTCGCTTTCAGCCTGGTGGGCATCCATGCGCGCCTGGAAGGGATGAAATTGACCAGCAACGTACCGGCGGATGTGGCGCGCGGGCTGGGCTTCGCGGGTTTCTTCGCGATGGTCGTGGTCATGGTGACCTCGGCGGGCTCCACACTGGACTCGACCTTCACGTCGCTGTCCAAGCTGGTGGCGCGGGAACTGCCGCTGCTCGCGGGGCGACTGCCCTCGCCCAAGGCGATGACCATCGGCTCGCTGACGATGGTCGTCTTCGCGCTGCTCGGCAACCTGCCGATGGTCGCCGGCACCGACATACTCAAGGCGACGACCATCAGCGGAACGATGGTCATCGGTCTCGCGCCGGTTTTCCTGTTCTCGCGCTGGGTCGGGCATTCCCCGCTTTCATTCCACCTGTCGTTCTGGACCGGAATCGCGCTCGGCGTACTGCAGGCCGTCAACATGATTCCGGCGGGCTGGGCGATCGGTACCGGGAAATACGCGATCCTGCTTGGGACCAATCTCTACGGGCTGGTGCTGTGCACCGCCGGCTTCTTCCTGCCGCTGGCGATGCCGCGCTACCGCTTGAGTTCCACCGGCAATGCGGCATGACCACGCCCGGCCGAGTCTGCCCGCTGCGGTACCGGTACGGACCCGCTGCCTTGGCGCGCGCATCCGAGCGCTTAGTGGAAACACTCTATGTCGTCGGTGGTCTCTACGGCAATCTCCCGGCGCTCGATGCGGTTGAGGCGATGCCGCGCGCGGAACCGGGACCGGTGACGATCTGTTTCAATGGCGACTTCAACTGGTTCAACGTCGACGACGCCGGATTTCGTGGCATCAACGAGCGGGCACTGCGCCACGACGCCATTCTCGGCAATGTCGAGGCCGAGCTTGGCGCGGACTCCGATGACGCAGGCTGCGGCTGCGCCTATCCGGAGAACGTGGACCAGGGCGTCGTCGAGCGCTCGAACCAGATTCACGCCGCGCTCAAGCGCACCGCGGCGCGCCACCCGGATTTGCTCGCGAAGCTGGCCGCTTTGCCGATGGTGGCGCGCTACCGCGTCGGAAACGTCCGCGTGGGTGTCGTTCACGGCGATGCCGATTCTCTGGCTGGCTGGCGGTTTGACGTCGGGGCGCTCGACGATCCGTCCCAGCACGACTGGCGCGCCGATGCGTTCGCGCAGGCCAACGTGGACGTATTTGCCAGCACGCATACCTGCCTGCCGGCGACGCGAAGCTACGATCACGGCGCGACGAAGGTCGTTGCCAACAACGGCGCGGCCGGGATGCCGAACGTATCGAACGCCCGGTTCGGCATCCTGACCCGGATCGCCACGACGCCATCGCCGCATCCCCCTCTCTATGGGCAGGACCTGCGGGGCACGCGCATCGACGCGCTGGCGATCCATTACGATGACGCAGAGTGGCGGAAACGGTTTCTGGCGAACTGGCCCGAGGGTTCGCCCGCCTGGCGGTCGTACTTCGACCGGATCGCAAACGGGACCGTGCATACGTTGCCCTTGATGACCGACGCCGCGATATAAGCTGCTCCACTATCGATCCTTCGCAGATTTCCCGGCACCGATGGGCAGCACCCGCCGCTGGCGCATTCCTGCTGCTCGTGCTCGTCGTGACTTACGTGGCGCTCCGCGAAACCGGAACACTCAACGCCATCCTTGACGCCACGGCATTGCGCGAGCGGATCGAGAACATGGGCATCTGGGGACCGCTCGCGGTGATTGCGCTGATGGTGCTCGCCGTTCTGGCGAGCCCGATCCCGAGCGCGCCGATTGCCATGGCCGCGGGCGCAGTCTACGGGCACGCCTGGGGCACGCTCTATGTCGTCGCCGGGGCGGAGGTGGGCGCGCTTGCGGCATTCACGATCGCGCGGCTGCTGGGCAGAGCGGTGGTGCATCGATGGTTCGGCGAGCGCCTGCCGGCCGGCATGATTGGATCGCAGAACGCCCTGATGTGGATCGTTTTCGCGAGCCGCCTGCTGCCGTTCGTTTCCTTCGACCTGGTCAGCTACGCTGCCGGCCTGACGCTGCTGTCGGCCTGGCGCTTCGCGCTCGCGACGCTCGCCGGCATCATTCCCGCGAGTTTCCTGCTAGCCCATTTCGGCCATGAGTTGGGCGACGGCGAAGCCGATGTGTTCCTCTACACGGCGCTCGGACTGGGCCTGGTCACCGGCATTCCGTTGGCCGTCAGATTCTGGCGCGACCGCATGTGGGGGCGGTGAAAGCTTTTCAGCCTCGCGAACGACAAAGGTGCATATGACGCCAACCACCGTTACTCCCGCATCTCCTCTCAATGTTCTGGGACTCTGGCGAATCTCCCCCGATACCCGGTTGCCCGCGCGCGCGGAGCGCACGCTCGAGAATCTGCGCCGCGACAGTGAAATCCTGATCGGCTGGGTGCAGGCGGCCCTGGTCGCGGTGCTCGGCACTCTGTACCTGGTCTCGCCCAGCACCTCGCCCGTGGACGCCGTCTTTCGTCCCGTTCCATGGGCGCTCGGCGTTTACGCGTGCTTCACCGTGCTGCGCCTGCATCTTGCCTACCGGAATCGCCTGACGTTTGCCCTCAAGCTCGCCTCCGTGGTGGTGGATGTCACCATGCTGATGGTTACGATCTGGAGCTTCCACATCCAGTACAGCCAGCCGGCAGCGTTCTACCTCAAGGCTCCGACGCTGCTCTATGTGTTCATATTCATCGTCCTGCGCGCCCTGACGATCACGCCGGGTTACGTGCTTTTTACCGGCCTTACGGCGGCCGCGGGCTGGTTGATCCTCCTTGGCTATGCCCTTACGGAACCCGGCGGGGCCGGACTCGTGACGCACGACTATGTCGAATACATGAACTCCTCCAGGATCCTGATCGGCGGAGAAATCGATCGCGTGGTTTCGATCCTGATTGTGACGCTCGTTCTGTCCGTTTCGGTGGCCCGCGCCCGCATGCTTCTTTTCCGCGCCGTCACCGATCAGGCCTCCGCGAAGCAGTTGTCGCGCTTTTTCTCGCCAGAAATCGCCGACCGTCTGCTACGCGCAGACGAACTGCTGCAGCCCGGCGACGGCGAGCAACGCGATGCGGCGGCGATGTTCATCGACCTGCGCGGCTTCACCAGGCTCGCAGCGGCGCTACCGCCCGCAGAGCTTATCGACCTGCTGCGGGAATATCAGCGCATCGCCGTGCCGATCATCCACCGCAACAACGGCAGCGTTTCGACCTATCTCGGAGACGGCATCATGGTGACTTTCGGCGCCACGCGGCCCACGGCGACCTACTGCGCGGACGCCCTGCGATGCGCGGAACGGCTGCTCGAAGCGCTGGGCGCCTGGTGCATGGACCGGGAGGCGAAAAAGCTCCCCGCGCCGGGCGTCGGCATCGGCCTGGACGCGGGCACGGTCACCTGCGGCGTGATCGGCGACGAAGGACGACTTGAGTACGCCATCATCGGCGATCCGGTCAACCGTGCCGCCAAATTTCAGAACCAGACCAAGGTGGAGCGCGTGCTCGGGCTTGCCAGCCACCTTTGCTACGAGCGCGCGATCGCGCAGGGCTACGTTCCCGTACGTCCCCGGCGCCTGCTCGCGGAGCGCGCCGTGGACGGAGTTCCTACGCCGGTGGACCTGATCGTTCTCGGCCAGCCCGCTACGCATGCCGCCTGAGGCGCGAGGATGAACTGGCTCGCCGGACTGCTTGTCCTCGTCGCCGGTGCGGCATTCGGCGAGGATCGCGCTCTTCTCAAGGCCATCTGGCCTCGCTTTCGGGGACGCCGACGACATCGACAAGGAAGACATCTTCGTCATCTTGCCTGGCGGCCGACTGGGCCGCGGTCACCAACGAGTACCGCCGACGCTCGCTGAAGGGCATCGTCAACCAGGAGCATCCCGCGTTCAATTTCGACGACGTGCATCGCAGCAAACTGGACGAGGTAATCGCCGAATTCAAGCTGGACGCGCTCACCACGGCCGACCGCGACGCGATCTGGCGCACCTGGCATGCGCTGGACGCGTGGCCCGATTTCGTCGCGGGCGCCGCTCGCCTGCGCAAACGCTACGTGGTGGCCTCCTTCACTCTGCTCACCACCTCGCTCGTGATCGACGTCTCGAAGAAGAACGGCATCGTCTGGGATGCCATTATTTCCTGCGAGATGATCGGCATCTACAAGACTCGACCCGAGTCATACGGCACGGCCGCGAAGTGGCTGCAGCTCAAGCCAGAGGAGATCATGATGGTGGCCTGTCACAATTTCGATCTCGACGCGGCGCGCGCCTGCGGCTACCAGACGGCTTTCGTGCGCCGGCCCGACGAGTGGGGCCCGGGCGGGCCGCCGGACCCGAACCCGAATCCCGCCTGCACGCTGGCGGTGGACGGGTTCGCCGAGCTCGCCGATCGCCTTGGCGCGTAAGGAATTGCCTGCCTCTGGCGACCAACCACCGACTCAACCATCCCGGAGAACATGATGAAGATCCGTTTCGTCCTTGCAACGTTGTTTTCTGCATTGCTTTGCGCCGCGACCGCATGGGCCGGCGAACAGCCTTACGACAAAGCGGCGTTCGACAAAGCGCTGGCCGAGGGCCGGCCGGTGATCGTGGATTTTTTCGCCGACTGGTGCCCGACCTGCAAGGCGCAAAAACCGCACGTGCAAAGCCTGCTTGGCGAGGCAAGGATGAAGGAGGTGACTTTGTTCATCGCCGACTACGACAAGGAAAAGGATCTCAAGCAGGCGCTGCGGGTAACGCAGCAGGCTACCTTCGTCGTATTCAAGCGTGGCAAGGAAGTCGCTCGCTCGACGGGACAGACGAAGAAGGAAGACCTCGCAGCGCTGTTTGGCAAGGCGCTCTGAAATCCTGATCTGCCGCGCGCATGGATTTCAGCGCCGGAACCTACGGCCTGGGCTATCTCGCGGGCCTGCTGTCCACCCTTTCGCCGTGCGTGCTGCCTCTGGTGCCGATCCTTGTCGCCACGGCGGCAGCGGCGCACGTGTTGGGGCCGTATGCGCTGGCGCTCGGGCTGATGCTGTCGTTCTCGCTGATCGGAATCTTCCTCGCCACGCTGGGCGCATCGCTCGGCCTCGACCAGGATACGTTTCGCGCCACGGCGGCCGTGATCTTGATCGGTTTCGGCATCGTACTGCTCTCGCCGAAGCTGCAGGAGCGCTTCTCCAGCGCAACTTCGGGACTTGGCGCGACGGGTAACAGTCTGCTTGAGAAGTTCAAACTCGACGGACTCGGCGGCCAATTAATCGTCGGACTGCTGCTCGGCGTCATCTGGAGCCCCTGCGTCGGGCCCACGCTGGGCGCCGCCACCACGCTCGCCTCCCAGGGCAGCAACCTCGTGCAGATCGCCGTGCTGATGATGATTTTCGCGCTCGGCGCCGGCACGCCGCTGGTCGTGCTCGGCTCGATCTCGCGCAGCGCAGTGATGCGCGTGCGCGGCCGCATGATGCAGGCGGGCAAGCTCGGAAAATCCATCCTCGGCGCGTTGGTTCTTGTACTGGGCATCGCGATCCTGTCCGGCCTGGACAAGACCTTCGAGGCATGGGTTGTTCGGATCTCCCCGGACTGGCTGAACGAGCTGACGACCCGCTACTGAGATAGCGTTCGGCCTTCAGGCACGGATCGCGCTCGCGACGCTGTCCACCACGGCGGCATTTGCCCCGACGATGCCGACACTGCCTTTGCGCAGCG
This sequence comes from Betaproteobacteria bacterium, assembly GCA_039931635.1. Classification (GTDB taxonomy): domain Bacteria; phylum Pseudomonadota; class Gammaproteobacteria; order Burkholderiales; family SG8-39; genus RBG-16-66-20. Next base: position 22,087 of record JBDTRO010000185.1, read on the forward strand.
GAATCACACTTGCGTACATGCCATCATGCGTGGCGCGTGCGCGGGCAGGCATGGACGTGTCCGGCATCACCAGCAGGGTTACCTTGTCCTGCGGCACCATCAGAATCACGTGGTACGCGGTGCCTTCGCCGAAGGGGCACGGTGCGATATGCCTGATCTGGCCGATCTGCTCCAGCCGTTCAACCGGCAGCGAAGACGCCAGCATGCGCACGGCCTCGGCGCGCGGCATCGCGCCCATCATGATCGACTTGGCCTCGTCCTTCATGACGAACTGGATGCAGGCCATCGCCATCGGATCGTCGCGGCCGCGCCAGGCGTAGAGCCCGATGCCAATCGCACCCACGGCCGCCGCTGCCGCGGCCAGGAACCGCCGCCGCCCCTGGAATCCGGTGCGCCGCGTCGCGGCGTCCCCGGAAGCCGGCGCCGTTTCCAGAATCCGGTCTGCGAGTCCCGCGGGAACCGTGACCTCGAGCGCAAGGCGCAGCTGGTTCTCGAATGCCGCATGCTCCTTCAGCAGCTCGGCGCAGGAAGCGCATGCCGGCCGGTGGGCCCGCATGGCTTCCGATTCGCCGATTCCGGATAGCAATACACGCCGGTAGTCCAGGCAATTCATGACTTCTCTCCTTTGCGCTCTTTCACCTCGACTGGCAGCACGAGGCGCTTGAGCGCCTGGCGGGCGCGCGTGAGCCGCGTCATCACCGCGCCTTCGGTGGTCTCCAGCATCGTCGCGATCTCCGCGCAACTGAAACCGCCCAGCACCTGCAGTGCCAGCGGTTCCGCGTAAGACAGCGGCAGCGCCATGAGCGCGTCGCGTAGTTCCATGCCGAACGGGCTGGCACGTTCATCGACAATTTCGAGATCGGCCGCATCTATACTGCCCGCGCCGCCGGCGCGCTGCGCATCCTTCGCCGTCGCGCGATGGAATTCGTTTTTCACGATCGAGAACAGCCACGACTTCACCGCACCCCGGTCCCTGATGGCCGCATGTGCCCGCCAGCCGCGCAGCAGCGCTTCCTGGACGATGTCTTCGGCCTGCTGCCGGTTGCGCGCCAGCCAGTAGGCATAGCGAAACAGGTCGCCGGCGTACGCCCTCACCGCCTCGTTGAAGCCCGCGTCGGTTCGTGCCTCGCTCATGCCGCCATCCAATCCGGGGCGAGCTGCGCCCGGATCCGGGCGCGCGCCCGGTGCAGCATCACCGCGCAATACGTCTCCGACACCTCAAGCACCCGGCATGTTTCAGCGGTATTGAGCCCGATCAATTCGCGCAGGACAAACGTTTTCGCGGTGCGCTCAGGCAGCTCCAGTACGCACTGGTCGAGGGCTTCCAGCAACCGCTGACGGATCAATGCCGCCTCCGGACCGCACAGCCCAAGGACCGTATCCGCGGGACGATCGCGAGACTCGCGGTCATCGTCCCTTGCTTCCAGAGGTGTTCCGTCATTGTCCATTGCCTGCCATTGGTCGCGGGTGGATCGCCTGACGCAGTCTACGATCTTGTGCTTGAGGATGCCCGTCAGCCAGGTGAGCAGGGAAGAGGTCCCCGAACACCTGTCGATGCTTTCGATCGCCGCCAGCAGCGTCTCCTGCACCGCATCCTCGGCATGCGCCGGGTTGAACAGCCGGGCCCGGGCGAACCGGACCAGGTTCGGACGGTACTGTCCCAGGTCCTCGATGCGATAAGCGGCGCCCATTGGACTTAAGACCCGGCCGCGGGCGGTTTCCTTACAATGCGGGCTCGAAAAAGGAGCAATTCATGAAAGCATTTGATCTCTCCGGCCGCGTCGCGGTCGTCACCGGCGGCAACGGCGGCATTGGCCTGGGCATGGCGCGCGGGCTCGCAGCCGCTGGCGCGAAGGTGGTGGTAGCGGGCCGCAACGCGCAGAAAAGCGCCGCCGCCGCGAAGGAAATCGGCGGCATCGCGATCGAAGCCGACGTGCTGCTGGAAGCCGACTGCCGCGCGCTGGCGCGCAAAACCGTGGCGCAGCTTGGGCGGCTCGACATCCTGGTCAACAATGCCGGCATCAACATCCGCAAGCAGCCGCAGGACTACACGCTGGACGAATGGCGCCGGGTGATGGACAGCAACCTGACCAGCGCCTTCATCTGCTCGCAGGCCGCTTATCCGGAGATGCTGAAGAACGGCGCCGGCAAGATCATCAATATCGGCTCGATGATGTCGATCTTCGGCGCCTCGTTCACCACGGCCTACGCCGCCTCCAAGGGCGGCATCGTGCAGATGACGCGCGCCATGGCCTGCGCCTGGGCCAAGGACAACATCCAGGTCAACGCCGTGCTGCCGGGCTGGATCGACACCGACCTCACGCGCGG
>JBDTRO010000186.1:0-9946 GCA_039931635.1 Betaproteobacteria bacterium
CGGCTTTTCGGCTTACGGGGACGTATTCAGGCACCGGTTTTCGGCGCTCAGACCTGAAATCCACCCCGGCGCGCTCGCGGTCGCGCGCCTCGCCGCGCCGCGATTCGCCGCGGGCGAAGGCGTGGACGCCGCGCTCGCTCTGCCGTTTTATGTGAGGGACAAAGTGGCGCTGACCATTGCAGAGAGGAATTCGCGATGAGCGCGGTACTCAAGGACGCGCCGCGGCTGGTGCCGATGCGGGAGGGCGACCTCGCGGAGGTGATTGCGATCGAGAGCGCGCTCTATACGCATCCCTGGACGCGCGGCAATTTCGGCGATTCGCTGCACGCGGCCTACCAGTGCTGGACCTGGCGCCTGGGCAACGAGTTGTTCGGCTATTTCATCCTGCTGGTGGCCGCTGGCGAAGGCCATCTGCTGAATCTTTCGGTGGCCGCCGCCCGCCAGCGCAGTGGGCACGGCAGCGCGCTCCTGAAGGAGGCGATGGGCCTCGCGCGTAACCGCGGCGCGCTGCACCTGTTCCTCGAAGTGCGCCCGAGCAACCTGGCCGCGAAAGCGCTCTACGACCGCTTCGGTTTCCGCCAGGTCGCGATGCGACGCGGCTACTACCCCGCGCATGGCGGGCGCGAAGACGCTCTGGTCCTGACGCTCGCGCTGTGAGCCGGCGCGGGGAAATTCTGCACGAGATGGGCCTGGGCCCGGTCTGGCGGCTGCGCGCCGCACAGACGCCGGATGTTTCCGTCCCTGACGCAATTAATCCGGAAAATGAAATCCAGGGCATGGACTGGGTGCAGCTCAAGGCGAAAGTCGCCGGCTGCACCGATTGCACGCTGCGTGCCGGATGCAGCCAGACGGTGTTCGGCGTCGGCGGCGAGAAAGCGCAGTGGATGCTGGTGGGCGAGGCGCCGGGGTTGGAGGAGGACCGGGTCGGCGAACCCTTCGTCGGCCAGGCCGGCAAGCTGCTCGACAACATGCTGGCGGCGATTTCCCTGGCCCGTGGCGAGAACGTCTACATCGCCAACGTGCTGAAGTGCAGGCCGCCGGGCAACCGCAATCCCGAGCCTGGCGAGGTGGCGAAGTGCTCGCCGCATCTGCTGCGCCAGATCGCGCTGATCCAGCCGAAGCTGATCCTGGCGATGGGGAGGTTTGCCGCGCAAACGCTGCTCGGCACCGATGCCACGATCGCGAGCTTGCGCGGCAAGGTCCACCAGTACGCCGGCGTGCCGCTGGTCGTCACCTACCACCCGGCCTACCTGCTGCGCAACCTGCCGGACAAATCCAAGGCCTGGGCAGACCTGCTGTTCGCGCGAAAGACGATTGAAAATCGGGGTCAGAGCCCGATTTCCTGAAGAGCCGCGTTGCGGAAATCGGGCTCTGACCCCGATTTTCTAGTGGTGGCCGCTTTCGGTGCGGGCGAAAGCGAGCAACTTGTCGATCTCCTGCGCGTGCTGGATGCGGTTGTAGCGATACCAGACCAGCACCATGGTCATGGTGCCAGCGACGAACAGGCCGAATAGCGCGATCACCCAGTAGATCGACAGGCCGGACGCGAGCAGGATCGAATACAGCGCGATCATCATCAGGATCGAGGCGTTCTCGTTGAAGTTCTGCACTGCGATGGAGCGGCCGGCGCCAACAAGGTGGTGGCCGCGGTGCTGCAGCAGCGCGTTCATCGGCACGACGAAGAACCCGGCCAGGCCGCCGATCAGCACGATCAGCGGCACCGCCAGCCAGACGTCCCGCACCACGTCCATCAGGATGACGATCAGGCCCATCGCGATGCCCAGCGGAATTACTTTCACCGCGTGATCGAGGCGCACGCGCATCGAGGCGAGCACCGCGCCCAGTGCGATGCCCAATGCGCATACTCCCTGCAGGATCGACGCCTGCGACAGGTTGTAGCCCAGCGCGGCGCTCGACCAGTCGATGACGATGAACTGCAGCGTGGCCCCGGCGCCCCAGAACAGCGTCGTCACCGCAAGCGAGATCTGGCCAAGCTTGTCGCGCCAGAGGCTGTCGACGCAGCGCGCGAAATCGCGCAGGGTTTCCAGCGGGTGGGGGGGCAGCGGTTTCATCGGCACGCCGGTGCGGGGTATGTACAGGTTGAACATTGCGGCGATGGCATAGACCACGATGATCAGCGCGATTGCGGCCTCGGGTGGCGTGTCGATCCCGGTGTCGATATAGGGCAGGTCGAACCCGAGCAGCACGTCGGCGACGCCGGTGCGGATCAAGGTGCCGCCGAGCACCACGCCAAGGATGATGGACGTTACCGTCAGTCCTTCGATCCAGCCGTTGGCCATCACCAGTTTCGAATGCGGCAGGTACTCGGTGAGAATCCCGTACTTGGCCGGCGAGTAGGTCGCCGCACCGAGCCCGACCAGTGCGTACGACAGAAGGGGGTTGACGCCGAACAGCATCAGGGCGCAGCCGGCGATCTTGATGGTGTTCGCGATGAACATCACCGTGCCCTTGGGCAACCGGTCGGCGAACACGCCGACATAGGGTGCCAGCAGGACGTAGGAAACAACGAAGAAGAATTTCAGGTACGGCGTCAGCCACGCGGGGGAGTCGGCCTGCGCCAGCAACGCGATCGCCGCGACCAGCAGCGCATTGTCGGCGAGCGACGAGAAGAACTGCGCCGCCATGATGGTGTAGAAGCCGCTGCCCATGTGGGGCAGTTTTATAGCACGCCGCGCCGCGCCGTGCGCGGGCCCCACCGCGCCGGGCGCGGTCCTTCACCGCGCCGGGCGCGGTCCTTCACCGCGCCGGGCGCGGTCCTTGGATGACCTTTGTCCTTCTGGCAGGTATCCTGAACCTCATGCCCAGACCGATTCGCGCAACCATGAGCGCCGCGGCGCTCGCGCACAACCTTTCGATTGCGCGCGAACATGCCGGCGCATCGAAGATCTGGGCGGTGGTGAAGGCGAATGCCTACGGGCACGGCGTGCTGCGCGCCGCCCAGGCATTGCGGGACGCCGATGGATTCGCGCTGTTGGATTTCGTCGACGCGCTGCGGCTGCGCAACGCCGGCATCGACAAGCCGATCCTGATGCTGGAGGGCTTCTTCAAGCCCGAGGACATCGCGCTGCTGCTGCGTCACCGGTTGACGCCCGTAATCCACAACATCGAACAGATTGAAATGCTGGAAAAGGCCGGCATCGAGGGGCAGCTGGACGTCTACCTCAAGGTGAACAGCGGCATGAACCGCCTCGGGTTCGCAGTGGACAACGTGCGCGTCGCCTGGAATGCGCTCGAAGGCAATGCCGGCATCGCCTCGGTCACGCTGATGACGCATTTCGCGGATGCCGACGGCGACAACGGCATCGCGGCCCAGCTGCAGTGGTTCAACGAATTGACGCAGCCTTTCGAGGCGCCGCGCTCGCTCGCCAACTCCGCCGCGCTGCTGCGGTTCCCGGAGGAGACGCGCGCCGACTGGGTGCGCCCCGGGATCATGCTTTACGGCTGCTCGCCGTTCACTTTCAAGACCGCAGCGGACATCGGATTGCAGCCCGTGATGACGCTGGCCGCCGAAATTGTAGGCGTGCAGCATTTGCAGGCCGGGGAGCGGGTCGGCTACGGCATGACCTACCAAGCCGCGCAGGAGATGACCATCGGCGTGGTCGCCTGCGGCTACGCCGACGGCTACCCGCGCCACGCGCCCTCGGGCACGCCGGTGCTGGTGGCCGGCCTGCGTACCGGGACTGTGGGCCGGGTCTCCATGGACATGATGTGCGTCGATATCAGCGATATCCCCGAGGCCTATGTGGGCACGGCCGTGACGCTGTGGGGCGAAGGCCTGTCCTGCGATGAGGTTGCGCAGGCGGCGGGAACCGTGAGCTACGAACTGCTGTGCGCGCTCGCGCCGCGCGTGCCGGTGATCGAGATTTGAAAAAGCCCAAATCCGCCTACGTTTGTTCCGACTGCGGCGCAACCGCGCTGCAGTGGTTCGGCGCCTGTCCGTCCTGCGGCGCGGCTGGAACGTTGGTCGAAACAACAGCCGAACGCGGCTCCGTGAAGCGCCTCGCGGGCGCGGCGCCGGGCGCGGTATCGCTTCACGACGTCGAAACGCGCGAACTCGAGCGCCTGTCCACCGGGATCGGTGAACTCGACCGCGTTCTGGGCGGCGGGCTGGTGGCAGGGCAGGTGGTGCTGATCGGCGGCGATCCGGGCATCGGCAAGTCGACCCTGCTGCTGCAGGCGCTCGCAGCGCTCGGTTCGGTGCACCAGGTTTTGTACATATCGGGCGAGGAATCGGCCGAACAGGTGGCGATGCGGGCGCGGCGCCTGGCGCTGGACGCAAGCGCGGTGCACCTCATCGCCGAGATCCAGCTCGAGCGGATCGTGGCCGCGCTGCAGGCGCAGCGGCCGGAAGTGGCGGTGGTGGACTCGATCCAGACGCTGTGGTCCGAAGCGCTGGAATCGGCGCCCGGCGCAGTGGCGCAGCTGCGCGAATGCACGGCGCAGCTGGCCCGGTACGCCAAGAAGAGCGGTACCGCGCTCTTCATCATCGGCCATGTCACCAAGGAAGGCGCCATCGCCGGTCCGCGCGTGCTGGAACATATCGTGGACACGGTGCTTTACTTCGAAGGCGACACGCATTCCAGCTTCCGCCTGGTGCGCGCGGTGAAGAACCGCTTTGGCGCGGTGAACGAGCTGGGCGTCTTCGCCATGACCGACAAGGGCCTGCGCGCGGTCAGCAATCCATCGGCGCTGTTTCTTTCCAATCACGGCAAGAACGTGCCGGGCTCCTGCGTGCTCGCGACGCTGGAGGGTACGCGTCCGCTGCTGGTGGAGATCCAGGCGCTGGTGGACAGCGCGCATACGCCCAATCCCCGCCGGTTGTCGGTTGGCCTGGAGCAGAACCGCCTCGCCATGCTGCTCGCGGTGCTGAACCGTCATGCCGGCATCGCCACTTTCGAGCAGGATGTATTCGTCAACGCGGTGGGCGGTGTGCGCATCGGCGAGCCTTCGGCAGACCTTGCGGTGACGCTCGCCGTCGTTTCCTCGCTGACGGATCGTCCGATCCCGGGCAAGGTGGTGGTGTTCGGTGAAGTCGGACTCGCGGGAGAAGTACGGCCCGCGCCGCGCGGCCAGGAACGCCTCAAGGAAGCCGCCAAGCTCGGCTTCGAAAAAGCGATCGTGCCCAAAGCAAATCTGCCGAAAGCGAAAATCGCCGGAATCGAAGTAATCACCGTCGAACGTGTGGATCAGGCGGTCCAGGTACTGCGGAATCTCTGAGCTATTTCGCGATCGTTGTCGCGATGTTTGGACTGGTCGGGTTGACGTCCAGCGTACGTGTTCTGGGAATGACAACCAGGTCCATGTCTTCCATCGGGATTGCGCCGACCAGCACTTGGTCGCCCATCACGAGTGCGCCGGTGAACCCGACTCTGCTTTTAAAACGGATTTCGATTGGTCCGACGTACGGAACGCTTTTCTCCGAACCGTCGGCCAGAGTGACCACCTTTTCGTCGATCACTTCAAGCCTGAGTCTTGCGCGTACTCGCTCCGGAATGCAGAGGTGGACTGCGCCCGAATCGGCGAGGGCATCGACTTTCACTGCCGCCAGGCGCGGCAGGCACGGATTCATGAAATTGAATTTCTCTGCCATTCAGTTCCTCATCAGCGAGTACAGATCGGGAGTGGATGCTGACTGGTCCAGGTAGCTGAAGGTTCCTTTTTCCCGGACTTCCTTTCCGGCTTCAAGCAGGCCGGTCATCGCGGCCCGGTAGAGCGAGGTTGCGAGGCTGATGCGCCGCACGCCTGCCGCTTCCAGTTCTGCGACGGTAAACGACTTGCCCCTGATGCCGACCATGAAGTTGAACGGTTTCGACAGCGAGGCGCAGACCTTTTTCACCGCTGCGAGGTTGGGCAGGCCGGGCGCAAACAATACGTCCGCGCCGGCTTTCTCGTAGGCCTGCAGGCGCTTGATGGTGTCGTCCAGGTCCGGGTTGCCGCGCAGGAAATTTTCCGAGCGCGCGGTAAGGGTGAACGGGAAAGCGAGCGAACGCGCCGCCTGCGCGGCCGCCGCTATGCGCTCGGTGGCCTGGCCGATGTCATAGAGCGGCTTGTCCTTGTCGCCGGTCGAGTCTTCGATCGAGCCGCCGACCAGTCCTGTTTCGGCGGCAAGGAGGATGGTCTGCGCCGCAGCCGATGGAGCGTCGCCGAATCCCTTCTCGAGATCCGCGGATACCGGGATATCGGTTGCCGCCGCGATGGCGCGTGCATGCGCCAGCGCTTCGTCGCGCGTGACCATGCCATCGCGCTTGCCGAGAATGCCCGCGGAGGCGCCGCTGGATGTTGCGAGCGCCGGGAAGCCGAGCCCGGCGAGCAGCCTCGCGGAGCCGGCGTCCCAGGGATTCGGAATCACGAACGCGCGCGGCCCCTGGTGCAGGGCCCTGAATTGAACAGCCTTGTCATGCTGGGAGAGGGCCATGATTACACCGGAGGTGGGTTGCGATCGGAGAATGTCCCGCGCTGGTGCCAGTACGGGTAGGTGAGCGGCACCGCGCTTGCCGCATCCAGCTTCGCAATCTGCGCCGCCGTGAGCTGCCAGCCGGTGGCGCCGATGTTCTGCCGGAGCTGCTCTTCGTTGCGCGCGCCGATGATCAGGGTTGCCACCGACGGCCGTTGCAGCAGCCAGTTCAACGCAACCTGCGCAACGGTCTTGCCGGCTTCCTTCGCGACCGCGTCCAGGCTGTCCACCACCTGGTAGAGATACTCCTGCGGCACCTGCGGTCCCTTGTCGGCTGCGAGCTTGCTTTGCAGCCGCGTAACTTCTGGCATCGGCTGGCCGCGGCGCAGCTTGCCGGTGAGCCGTCCCCAGCCCAGCGGGCTCCAGACCACCGTGCCCACCTTCTGGTCGAGCGCCAGCGGCATCAGTTCCCATTCGTATTCGCGCCCGACGAGGGAGTAGTAGGCCTGATGCGCGATGTAGCGCGTGAGGCCTCGCTGCTCCGACGCCGCCAGGGATTTCATCAGGTGCCAGCCCGAGAAATTCGAGCAGCCGATGTAGCGGATCTTGCCCGCTCGCACCATCCCGTCCAGAGTGCTGAGCGCTTCCTCCACAGGTGTCACTGCATCGAAGGCATGCAACTGGTATAGGTCGATGTAGTCGGTTCCCAGGCGCCGCAGGCTCGCTTCGACCGCCCGTGTCAGGTGATGGCGCGAGGAACCCAGTTCATTGGGGCCCGTACCCCGCGGAAAAGTGCCCTTGGTGGAAATGAGGACTTTGTCGCGCCGCCCCTTGGTCGCCTGGCCGAGAATTTCCTCCGCCATGCCGTTCGAATAGCCGTCGGCGGAATCGAACATGGTGAGGCCGGCTTCCAGGCAGATGTCGACCAGCTTGCTGGCTTCGGCGACATCGCTTGCGCCCCAGGCCTTGAAGAACTCGTTGCCGCCACCGAAGGTGCCGGTGCCCAGCGTCAGGACCGGAACCTTGAAGCCCGAGGCGCCAAGTTGTCTGTATTCCATGCATTACTCCTTGTCGAGAATATTCAATGGAGCGCTACGTGCTTATCCAGGTTTTCCAGGCGAGCCAGAATTTTCGCAAAGGGGTGAGAGTAGTGCGGTGCGTGAGAACCGGAAATCCGTCGCGCTCGACTTCCGCAAGTGTCGCACGGCAGATGGCAGCCAATATCAGGCCGGCTCGCTGCGCGCGAATGTCCTCCGGCGGCAGGGCTTGCAGGGCCGCTTCGTAGAAGGACTCGGCGCGCCGCGCCTGGTATGCCATCAGCTGCCTGAAATTATCCGAGTACTTCGCCTGCAGGATGTCCGCCGCCGGAACCTCGAATTTCTTCAGTTCGTCCATCGGCAGGTAGATGCGGTTCTGGCGCGCATCTTCTCCGGCGTCCAGGATCACGTCGGTGAGCTGCAGAGCCGTGCCGAGTTGCCGCGCATATTCGAGCGTGCCCGGATTGCGGTAGCCGAAGATCCCGGCGGCAAGCAGACTCACGGTGCCCGCAACGTGCCCGCAGTAGTGCGCGAGGCCGGCGAAATCCAGGAAGCGCGTCTGCGCCAGGTCCATTTCCATGCCGCCGATGATTTCGTTCAGGCGTTCGGCGGTGATGCGGCAGGCTTCGAGATGCGGCTGCAGGGCCTTGGTCACCGGGTGCTGCGGGTTGCCTTCGAACAGCTTGCCGGTTTCGACGCGCCACCAGGCCAGCTTGGTCCGCGCGAGTTGCGGGTCCGGGCACTCGTCCACGACGTCGGCGATTTCGTGACGGAATGCATACAGCGCCGTGGCCGCGCGCCGGCGCTCCGGGGGCAGGAACAGGAAGGAATAGTGCAGGCTCGAACCCCGCGCCGCAGCCTTCAGGTGGCAGTACTCGTCCGGCGTCATGTCCGAAATTCAGGCCTTGGGCTTGCGGGCTATAATACGTTGTTTTTCGTGATGCTTTTCGGTAGCGAAGGTGGCGGAATTGGTAGACGCACCAGGTTTAGGTCCTGGCGCCTAACCGCGTGTGGGTTCGAGTCCCACCCTTCGCACCAACTTGAACAGAGGAATCGAGCGGAATGGCGGTGAATGTGGAACAGCTAGGAGCCCTGGAGCGGCGCGTTTCGATGTCGGTTGCGGTGCAGGACGTCGATCGCCAGGTGGACGATCGCCTGAAGAAACTCGCGCGCAACGTCAAGATGTCGGGCTTCCGGCCCGGCAAAGTGCCGATGCGGATCGTGGTGCAGCAGTACGGGCCCCAGGTACGCTCCGAGGTCATCGGCGACGCGGTGCAGAAGGCGTTCACCGATGTCGTGAAAGAGTCCAATCTCAGGGTCGCGGGCCAGCCGCGCATCGAGAAGAAGGACGGCGCGTCCGACGCCGCGCAATTCGAATTCAGTGCCACCTTCGAGGTCTATCCCGAGGTGAAGGTCGGCGATGTCTCGGCAAAAAGCATCGAGCGGCCGCAAGTGACTGTGGATGACGGCGCGATCGACCGCACGCTCGAGATCCTGCGCAAGCAGCGGGTCACTTATGTGCCGTCGGCGCGCGCCTCCCAGGAGGGCGACCGGATCACGCTCGATTTCGAGGGCAAGATCGGCGGCGAGACCTTCCCCGGCGGCAAGGCCGTGGCTCATCCGTTCGTGCTCGGCGAAAAGCGCATGCTGCCCGAGTTCGAGAAGAATTCGCTCGGCCTGAAGGCCGGCGATGCGAGGAGCTTCGACATCACCTTCCCCGAGGATTATCACGGCAAGGATGTGGCCGGAAAGACCGCGACCTTCTCGATCGAGGTCAAGCAGGTCGAGGAACCGAAGCTGCCCGGGCTGGATGCCGAATTTGCGAAGCAGTTGGGCGTGGCCGACGGCGATCTGGAGAAGATGCGGACCGAGGTGCGCGCCAATGTCGAGCGCGAAGTCAAAAAGCGCATTGAAGCCCGCATCAAGGCGCAGGCGCTCCAGGTCCTGCTGGATTCCGCGCCGATCGAGCTGCCCAAGGCGCTGGTGCAGATGGAGACGCAGCACCTGGTGGAGCAGGCGGTGAGCGAGCTGCAGGCGAAGGGGCTGAAGATCGAGAAGCTGCCGTTTGATCCGCAGGCGTTCGAAGCGAGCGCGAAGCGCCGCGTCGCGCTCGGCCTGATCATCGGCGAGGTCGCGCGGACCGAAAAACTTCAACCCAAGCCCGCTGACGTGCGCGCGCTGATCGAGGCCGAGTCGCAGAGCTACGAGCAACCGGCCGAGGTGGTAAAGTGGATCTACATGCAGCCCCAGCGCTTGTCCGAAATGGAAGGCTTGGCGCTTGAGACCAATGTCGTGCAATGGGTCCTGTCCAAGGCGAGAGTCGAAGACAAGACAGTCGGATTCGACGAACTGATGGGCGCCACCGCATGAAATCCCTGACCTGGCAATCAAGAATGGAAGAACCGCAGGATTCGCAGGAACCCGCTCGCGGGTTGGGTCTGATCCCGATGGTCATCGAGCAGTCGGGGCGCGGCGAGCGCGCCTACGACATCTA
>JBDTRO010000187.1:0-3522 GCA_039931635.1 Betaproteobacteria bacterium
GACTCGGCCGCCGGCCGGCGGCGCAGGGATCAGATCAGAAAAGAGTGCAGCAGCACGCGGATCGGCACGCCTGGCGGCCGCGGTATCTCCGCGCTCCGCAAGACGATCGCCGGAAAATCGCGACGCGACAACAGGAGCACGGCAACGGCAGGCGGTACGGCCGCGAAGGCGCCGGCGAACGCGGTGGTGATCTGCAGGTCGGCTGTGCAATGCGCCACGCAGCGATTGGTGGAGAACGCCAGCTGGCCCGCCACGTCCGACTCGCAGGCGCAATCGTGCCCGCTCTCCGCCGTCATGGCCTGCGCCAGCTCGCGCCGATCCATCTCGCAGAACGCGTAGGCGAGGCTTGCCTGCGCGAAGCCCATGCCCGCGAGCAGCAGCATCGCGATCCATCGTCTCAGTCTGAGGAAGCTATGCATGACGCGCCGCGCATTCTACTTCAGTCGCCCGGAGAGCGTGGAAATGGCGAGGTTCCCGTACATCGGCTCAGACCGGGCCAAGCAGCCGTTCCGTTCGCGCGACGCTGTCGGACGATGCGCCGACGATGACCACGCTGCCCCTCGCCGCCGGCAGGACCAGAGCTTGCAGCCCGCGCGCGGCCGCGGATGCGCGGGCGGCTGCCGGGCGCCCCGGGAGCAGCAATACGGTGACTTTGCCCGCCGGCGTCCTGGCGAGCAGATGAAGCGCTTCCCCGGCGGCGAACGCGTAGACGCAGACGAAACGGATGTCGCTGTTCCCGTCGGGAATCCGCACGCCCATTCCGGCCGCGGTTCGAACCAGCGCTTTCCAATCGGTCGGCTTCGGATCGAACAGCGTCTGCGCCTCGTCGAACACGACGAAGTCGATCCCCGCAAGCGCAACCGGGTCCTGGCGCTGCGCGCCAAGGAAAAATCCGGCCGTGCCGCTCATGAGCAGTCCTGCGGCCAGCGCAAGCCAGCGCCGGGAGAGTGGCGGCCTTGCATGCCGGGCCAGGGCCCGCTCGGTCAGCCTTTGCGGCACATCCACGCGCAGCGCCTCCTCGAGCCGGTTCTCAAGCTCGAGCTCCTGCGCGTAAAAGGCGCGGCACGCCGGACACTCCTCGGCGTGGCGGGTCGCCCAGTGCTCGAGCCGTCGAGGATCGGCAAGCGTCGCGCGGCGGAATTGAAGGCAGTTCATTGTTCGAGATACCTGGTGGTCGTAGCCGGCCGGGATTTTCTTACAAGCACTTGGCGCCGTCTCGATACCTCAGCTCGCCCCATGTCGGTCTCCCTTGACCGAGCGAAGCGCGAACCACAGAGCGAGCGGCGGCAAAAGCAGCCACTGCAAGATAGGAGATAGGCCGATCTCGACGCCGAACGCGCGAACAACCGGCATCAGCTCGGAGTAAGCCCAGTGCGGCACGGCCACCGTGTTGATCCATTCGCTCAAACCGGTGTAACCGGCACTGACGAGAGTCGTCACGAGTGCGATAGGCCCCCAGCGCCAGCGCGCGAGCCGCGGCGCGCGGGTAACGATCAATGCGACGGCGATCGCCGCCGCACCGATGAGCACATCTCCCCGCGTGCAATGCACCACCGAGTAAGCGATGAACGAAGGCGAACCTTCGATCCACAGCGTATAGAGTGGAAGCTGTGCGGTCTCCCACGCGAAATTGAGCGCCACAAGCAAAGGAAGGTAGCGCAAGGCGATCAGCCGCAACGCGTCGCGGTCCGCGTACCAGCGGTTCGAGCGCGCCGGGTTCATCAGCCGATGCGTCCCAGGACCGGAAACGCATTCAGCAGCCAGAATGCGAAAGCCGATAGTTGCCCGGTCATCATGGCGATGCCCATCACCACCAGAAGCAGGCCCGCGACGAACTGCAGCACGCTACCGAAGCGCCTCAGCCCTTTGAGCCTCGTGGCCGCCTCGCGCGTGAAGAGCGCGACGAGCAGGAACGGCACGCCGAGCCCGGCGGCGTAGGTGGCGAGCAGACCGATGCCGGCGGATGAGCTTTGTACGGCGCTCACGGTCAAGATCGCGCCGAGGATCGGGCCGATGCACGGCGTCCAGCCGAAGCCGAACGCGACGCCCAGAACGAATGCCGGCAGCGGCCGTCCGCCCGCAAGCCGCGGATGAAAGCGGAAGTCGCGCTGCAGCCACGGCATGCCGCGCGTCATGCCGATCATGAGCAGGCCGAAGACTATGACGATCGCGCCACCGACGAGGTTCGCTTCGTAGCGGTACTGGAGCAGCAGGCGACCCAGCAACGTGGCGCTCGCGCCGAGCGTGACGAACACCGAGCTGAATCCAAGGACGAAGAACGCGCTGAGCGTAACGGCGGCAAGCCGCGCGCCTGCGTCCGGCCGCGGCATGTCCGTACGCAGCGGCTGCCCGGCAACGAAGGAGACATACGCCGGCACCAGCGGCAGAACGCAAGGCGAAACGAAGGAGATCAGACCGGCGGCAAACGCAGCCCCCAGGCCGATCGCGCCCGCTTCGCTCATCGCGCCGGTTTCAGGCCGACTTCGCCTTCTCGAGGGCGGCCGGATGAACGGTTGTCGCGCCGGTCCCCGGTAGCTCGCTGGAGCCGGTTTCGTAAGTTTTCCTGATCTCGGCGAGGGTCATTTCCCTTGTTTCTTTCTTTTCATCCATGCCGAGCATGCGCATCAGCCCCGAGGCGACGCCGCAGGACGCGCAGCTCTCCGCGACCGGAGAAGCCGCCGCGCCCTGGGGCTTGGAGTCCGCACCTTCCTTCGCACGAAGCTCAGTCTCGGCCTGCTGCGCGCCCGCCTTTCGGCGCATTCCTTTCATCATTTTCATGTCACCGACCAAGCCGATGCCAAAACCCGCAGCCGGGCCAATAAACGTCCAAGGTCCGCCCAAGGCCTGGCCTACGACGCTACCGCCTATGAGACCCACGCAACAAAGCATCTTGGTTACCTCCTTTCATTCCTCGGTTGTAAGAAACGCATTCTCGTCGATCATGCCTGGAACAGAACATTGCGCATCATGCCGCCGTCCTCGTGTTCGAGGTTGTGGCAGTGATACATGAATAGGCCCGAAATCACCGGCGCGACCAGCACGCGCACGCGCTCGCCCGGAAAAATCCCGACGGTGTCCTTGAATCCCGCGTGGACCATCCCATCGCGCAGGTCCGCGGGGATGGCGGCACCGCTGCGCTCAGCCACGCGGAATCGCACCCCATGCACGTGGATTGGGTGAGGCATGGGCATGCCGCCGCCGTCATTCGAGAAGGTCCACACCGATGCTTCACCCACGGGAAGCCGTTCGTCGTCCGCGACGGCCGCCATGTCCTCCGTGTCGAAGCGCCGGCCATTGAGGAAGCCGCGCATCATGCGGAAAGCGAGCTGCGTGCGCAATTCGTGCTTGCCCTCGCGGGCGCGAGGTTCCTCTTCGGGAAGCGCGAGCGCCTGAGCGCGGGGCCGCTGCCCCGGCGAAACGGTGAAGCGCGCAACGTGAAGCTCATCGCCCTGCGACGGCCCCATCATGCCGCCCATCATTCCGCTCATCATTCCGCTCATCATTCCGCTCATCATGTTGTCC
>JBDTRO010000188.1:0-9913 GCA_039931635.1 Betaproteobacteria bacterium
GTGGCACGTCATAGCGCCGTCAGTGGCAATGTCCTGAGAGTGCATGATTCTGGAAATTCATCGGAAGCAAATTCTGACGGCGAGAAAGGACGCGTAGTATGAGACCGAATGAGCAGCGAATTGTCGGCCGGTCCGGAGATCCAGCACCGCTATCCGGGCGTATAGCCGCCGACAACGCGTCGCTTTGGCTGCTCATCCTCGCCAATGCTGCGGCTCTGGTCATCGCCTGGCAGCAGCATTGGTCGTTGCTCATGCTTTTCTTCCCGTATTGGGTGCAGAACATCGTCATCGGCTGGTACAGCGCCCGGCGAATGCTGGCGCTCAAGCGCTTCACCTCGGGCACTACCTACTACGACCACGTTCAAGAGGTCGCCGACCCGCTAATCAGGAAGTTGATCGCGCGCGGTTTGCCGACGCCCGAGCAATTCGTCAAGCGGAACAGGGTGAAGTTCTTTGCCGCACATTACGGCATCTTTCACGTCGGCTACTTGATGTTCATGATCTTCGCTATCCAGCATGGCAATTTGAGCGAGATACCGGTTCCGCCGACCACGGGCGTCGATGTCGCCTGGCTCGCCGTCTCGAGCCTGCTTTTCGTGCTGGTGCACCGCGCCTCTTTCAAGCGCAATCTCGAGCACGACCGGCAGGGCTGTCCGAGCATCGACGCACTGATGTTCCTGCCGTACGCCAGGATCGCTCCCATGCATATCACTCTGGTCTTTGGATTGACCCTCGGTTACGCTGGCGCCGTCATGATGTTCGGCATGCTTAAGACTTTCGCCGACGTGCTGATGCACTGGCTTGAGCATCGCTTGCTCGCAACCTCTCGGCCGGCCTGATCACCGACGACCGCCTTTGACAACCACCGAATGACCTCTATTAGCCGTTCGCAGCCTCGTGAGATAGTGCAGTTCACCCGCGCGTGCCACCGAACAACGGCTCGCAGAGCGACGCGCCGCAAGCGGCGCGTGCCCAGAGCCGAACGTTAGCCGTCACGACGATTTCATCTCTCCCATGGCCCTGGTTCCACACCGCCGACGTGCCATTGGTCAGGGCCTCTCCCTTGTGGCCTTGATAGCAGTGTCGCGCTTCGCCGCCGGAAATACGGGCAAGCACGGCACGCCTGCGCCCGAGAAGCGTTGGTATGAGGCGGCGTTGGCCATGAAACGCCTTTCCGAGTCGTGGGGAGATCAGTCGTACGGTGCCGTGCTCGTACTCAACGGGAAGATCGTCGGTGATGGACCAAGCCGCGTAGTGCAGAAGGGCGATGGCACGGCCCATGCCGAGCGCGAAGCAATTCGAGACGCACAACGACGCCTCAAGACGTCCAGCTTGGACGGAAGCGTTCTCTATTCCACTTCAAGACCGTGTTCTGCCTGCGAAGCGGTTGCCGCTGAGGCAGGGGTCTCCCGCCTGTACTTTGGTGAGGCGCTGCGCGATGCTGGCAGACCATGAAAATGAACTCATACTGACAGTGGCGGCTAACCCTGCTCCTGGGTCTTACGTCAACCTGCGGTATTATCCGTTTCCCCTGCACGAACCCTATTGAGGAGAAGGAATCATGACGATCAAAGCCGGCGAACTATTGCCCGATGGCAAGCTGATGGAATCCACGGAATTCGATTCGGCGACGCATTGCGCGATGGGGCCAAAGGAAATCGACGTGGTCGAGGCGACGAAGGGCAAGAAGGTCGCGATTTTCGGCCTGCCGGGTGCGTATACCCCGACTTGTTCCGCCAAGCACGTGCCGAGCTTCCTGGAGAATCTGGACAAGCTCAAGGCGAAGGGCGTGAGCGAGGTGTGGTGTGTGGCGACGAACGACGCGTTCGTGATGGCCCACTGGGGCCGGGATTTCAAGGCGATCGGCAAGATCCGCTTCATGGGCGACGGCAGCGCGGCCTGGACGAAGGCACTGGGCCTGGGCCTGGACCTGAACGCCCGCGGCATGGGCCTGCGCATGCAGCGCTTCTCGATGCTGGTGGACAACGGAGTGATAAAGACTGTCAACGTCGAAGGCCCGGGCAAGTTCGAGGTTTCCGACGGGGCGACGATGCTCAAGCAGGCATAAATCCAGTCGGCCCGAGCCTGGTTACAGTCAGATACAAATGCTCACAGCGTGCTACAGGTGCGGGCGATAGGCTTTCACTCGTCAACTTCCACTAGGAGTACGAGATGAATCGATTCATACCCGCCCTGGCCGCTGCGTGCTTTGCGATGTCGGCTTCGTTCGCCTTCGCCCAGGCGCCTTCGGGCGATGCGGGCAAGGGTCCCGGAATGATGGGCCCCGGTGGCCACCACCGGATGATGAATTCCTGCAGCCAGGAGCCGGATCCGGCGAAATGCGAAGCGCGGCGCAAGGAAATGCGCGACAACATGAAACAGGCGATGGAGACGTGCAAAAGCGATGCCGACAGGCGCGGCTGCATGACGAAGCAGATGTGCGCCAAGGCTCAGGACCCGGTCAGGTGCCTGGAGAACGCCAAGGAGCGCCACGCGAGGATGGGCCGGCACATGGACGAGCGCCAGAAGGCGCATGAGGCCTGCACCGGCAAGCGCGGCGAAGAACTCGGCAAGTGCCTGCGCGAGCAGCGCCGCAAGTCCGACCACCACAAGCCGGCCCAGAAGGGGTAAGACCCGCAATTGCCGCTCGCGCGCACTGAATTCCAGGCAGGACTGCGCGCGAGCCTGCCGCTGCTGATCGCGGTGGCGCCGTTCGGCCTGGTCACCGGCGTGGCGATGGCGGCCGGCGGCATCCCGCCGCTGGAAGCGATGGCGATGTCGGTGCTGGTGTATGCCGGCGCCTCGATGCTCGCCGCAACGCAGCTGATCGCGGAGGGCGCGCCCGCGCTGGTGGTGGTGCTCGCGGCGTTCATCGTCAACCTGCGCCTCCTGATGTACAGCGCCTCGATCCGCCCGTACTTCGTGGGCGTGCCGCTTTCCCGGAAACTGATCGTTTCCTATGCGCTGGTGGACAACCCCTACGCGTTGTTCATCCAGCGCTTCGGTGCGCACCCCGAGGCGCCCGGGAAATTCGATTACTTCGCTGGCGTGGCGGTGCCGATCTGGATCGGCTGGCAGGCAACCGTCGGCCTTGGCCTGATGGTCGGCAACCAGCTGCCGGCCGAGTGGAAGCTGGAATTCGCCGCGCCGCTCGCCTTCATCGCGATGTCGATCCCGTTGCTGCGCGGCAAGGCGATGGTCGCCGCCGCGGTCAGCGCCGGCACCACCGCGGTGCTGGCACACGGCCTGCCGCTGCGCATGGGCATGGCGCTCGCCGCGGTGGTTGGCATCGCGGCCGGCGTAATAGCGGAAAAGCAGTTCAAGGCGGTCTCCGGATGACCCTCTGGCTGATCACGCTGGGCATGGCGGTGGCGACGTTCGGCCAGCGGGCCTCGTTTCTGCTGCTGCCGGAGCGCGTGCAGCTGCCTGAGTCGCTGCGACGCGCGCTGCGCTACGTGCCGGCGGCGGTGCTGACGGCGATCTGGGCGCCGGAACTGGTGCTGCAAAAAGGTGTCCTAAGCGTCGGGCTGGGCAATGAACGCCTGCTGGCCGGCATCGTCGCGATCGCCATCGCGTGGCGCTTCCGGGTCACCTTCGGTACGATCATCGCCGGGCTCGCCGCCCTGCAGCTCTTCGACTGGATGTTCTGAAAATGAAAACACGCTTCATCGGATTGCTGCTCTGGCTTGCCGCCTGCGCCGGCGTCGCCGCGGAGACGCCGCAGAAGATCGTCGCCATCGAAGGCGTCACCGAGTACCGGCTCGCCAACGGCCTGCGCATCCTCACGGTCCCCGATCCGGGCGCGAGCACCGTCGGCGTGCACCTCACCTACTTCGTCGGCTCGCGCCACGAAAGCTATGGTGAAAAAGGCATGGCGCACCTGCTGGAACACCTGCTGTTCAAGGGCACCGCGCGCCTGGGCGACATCAAGGCGGAGCTTGCGAAGCGCGGTGCACGCTTCAACGGCACCACCTCCAACGACCGCACCACCTACTTCGAAACCCTGTCGGCCACCGCGGACAACCTGGACTGGGCGCTCGGCATGGAAGCCGACCGGATGATCCATTCGCACGTGCGCAAGTCGGACCTGGACAGCGAAATGACGGTGGTGCGCAACGAATTCGAGATGGGCGAGAACAGCCCGAACAGCGTGCTGGCGCAGCGCATGACGCGCCTCGCGTTCGCCGCCCACAACTACGGCTACCCGACAATCGGTCTGCGCTCCGATATCGAAATGGTGCCGATCGGACGCCTGCAGGCGTTCTACCGCACCTGGTACCAGCCGGACAACGCGCTGCTCACGATCGGCGGCAAGTTCGAAGAGGCGCAGGCCCTGGAACTGGCGGCGAAGCATTTCGGCTCGATCCCGCGGCCGACCCGCGTGCTGCCCGCGCTCTACACCGACGAGCCGACGCAGGATGGCGAACGCGCGGTCACGCTGCGCCGCGCCGGCGACGTGCAGATCGTGTCTGCGATATACCGCATTCCCGCGGCGTCCGATCCGGGCTACGCGGCGGTGGATGTGCTGGCCCAGGTGTTCGGGACCGCAGCCACCGGGCGCCTGCACCGCGCTCTGGTGCAGAAGGGCCTCGCCAGCTCGGCATGGGGCTACGAGCGCATGCTGCGCGATCCGGGCTACGCCAGCTTCGGCGCCGTCGTGCCTAAGGACGGTGCGCTCGAACCGGCCCGCGACGCGCTCATCGCTGCGCTGGAAGGCGCGGCCCGCGAACCGATCACCGACGCGGAGGTCGACCGCTCCCGCACCGCGCTCCTGAACGACATCGAGAAAGCCCAGCTTGATTCCGCCACCTTGTGGCGCTTGCTGCCTGAATACGCGGCGATGGGCGACTGGCGCCTGTACTACCTCTACCGCGACCGCATGCGCAAAGTCACCACCGCCGACGTGCAGCGCGCCGCCGACGCCTACCTGAAGCCAGCCAATCGCGTGCTGGGAATGTTCGTGCCGACGCCGCAACCCGACCGCGCCGCGATTCCCGCGGCCCCCGACATGACCGCCCTGCTGGACGCCTACCGCAGCAGCGAGAACGTGGATGCCGGGGAAGCGTTCGAGCCCTCGCCGCAGAACATCGAGGCGCGCGTCATGCGCCGGACGCTCTCGAACGGCATCAAGGTCGCCCTGCTGCCGAAAAAAACACGCGGCAGTACCGTGATCGTGCAGATGTCGCTGCACTGGGGCGACGAGAAATCCATGATGGACCGCGGGCCCGCCTGCGGCCTGGCCGGCGGCATGCTGCTGCGCGGCTCGCAGAAGCACACGCGCGCGCAACTGCGCGACGCCTTCGACCGCTTGAAGGCCGAGGTGTCGGCCAGCACTTCGGGCGCGGCCATCGACGTGCGGCGCGGTCAGCTGGACGAAACCCTGCGCCTGGTGGCCGAGGTATTGAAAGAGCCGGCATTTCCGGCGGCCGAGTTCGAGGAACTCAAGCGCGCGTCGCTGACCGGCGCCGAAGCGCAGCGCGGCGATCCGGCGGCCATCGCGGGCGAGCGGCTGGCGCGCCACCTCAATCCCTATCCGCGCGGGCACTGGCTCTACCCGGAATCGATGGACGAGCGCATTGCCGATCTCAAGGCGGCAAACCTGGAGGATGCGAAGCGCTGCTACACCGACCTGGTCGGCGCCACCGGCGCGCAGCTTGTCGCCGTCGGCGATTTCGATCCCGAGGCATTGTCCAGGCTGATCGAGGAACTGTTCGGCAACTGGAAGAACCCCGCGCCTTACGCACGCATCCCGGTGCGCTACTTCGAGCGCGCACCGATGGAACTGACGGTGGCGACCCCGGACAAGGCAAACGCGGTGCTGCAGGCGGGCGTCAACCTGCCGCTGCGCGACGACAATCCGGACTTTCCGGCGCTGATACTCGGCAACTATCTGCTGGGCGGCAATTCGGGCGCGCGGCTGCAGGCGCGCGTGCGCGAGAAGGAAGGCCTTTCCTACAGCACCTACAGCTACCTGGGCGCGGGCTCCCTGGACGCCGCCGGCAGCTTCGGCCTGTCGTCCATCTACGCGCCGCAGAACCGCGAGCGCGTCGAGAGCGCGATCCGCGAAGAACTGGCGCGCGCGCTGGACAAGGGTTTCACCGACACTGAGGTAACCGCCGCCAAGCAGGGATTTCTCGAGGCCCGGCGCCTGGCGCGCTCGCGCGACCGCGGCATCGCCGGGCGCCTTGCGACTTACCTGTTCCTCGACCGGACGTTCGCCTGGGACATCGATTTCGAGAAGCGCATCGCGGCCCTGACGCCGGCCCGGATACACGATGCGCTGCGCCGGCACATCGACCCGAAGAAACTCTCGGTCCTGAAGGCCGGCGATTTCCGCTAGGGCTTTTGCTTCAGCAGGTCCCGGATTTCTTCCAGCAGCACTTCCTGCCGCGGCGGCGCAGCGGGTGCGGGCGCGGGTATTGCCTCTTCGCGCTTCAGGCGGTTGATCAGCTTGACGAGCAGGAAAATCGCCCAGGCGATGATGATGAAATCCAGGCAGGTCTGCAGGAACTTGCCGTACTTGAGCGTCGCCGAACCGACGTTGACCGCCAGGCCGCTGAAATTGAGGCCGCCCATGAGGGCTCCCAGCACCGGCATGACGACGTCCTCCACCAGCGAGCTCACGATCTTGCCAAACGCGGCGCCGATGATCACGCCGATGGCGAGATCCATGACGTTGCCCTTGACCGCGAATTCCCTGAACTCTTTTACGATGCTCATGCGATTTCCTATTCGATCGGGCGGTAACTCACCTCGAGGACTTCCAGTTCTTCCGGGCCTGCCGGCGTTTTGAGGAACACCGTGTCGCCTTCGCGCGCCTTGATCAGCGCCTTCGCGACCGGTGAAATCCACGATACCCGGCCCCTGGCGCTGTCCGTTTCGTCCACGCCCGCGATGGTGATGGTGCGTTTTTCACCGCTCCTGGTCTTCATCGCCACGGTGGCACCGAAGAATATCTGGTCCGAATCCCTGCCGGCGGATTCGACCACTTCCGCCGCTTCCAGCCGCTTGATGAGGAAACGCACGCGGCGGTCGATTTCGCGCAGCCGCTTCTTGCCATAGAGATAGTCGCCATTCTCGGAGCGGTCGCCGTTCTTGGCCGCCCAGGACACGGTACGGACCACCTCGGGACGCTCGAGCTCGACCAGCTGCTTCAATTCGGCCCGCAGCCGGGCGTAACCCGCCGGAGAAATGTAGTTCTTCGCTGGAGCGGGCGCCGGCGTGGCGACCGGCTCCTCGTCGTCGTCCGCGGATTCGCGCACAAATGCCTTGGACATGGCCGAAATTTTACACGCCCCTTGCAAGCCCGCCCCGCAGCCCGGAGAATCGGGGGTGCGGGCCAGCAGAGCCCGGCGAGCAATCCAGGGAGAAGCGCATGGCACTTCAAAAGACGATCGAAAAAGACGACCTGCTGACCCGGATGCGGGTCCGCGAGGTGCTGTTGTTCGGCCTCATCGCGCTGGCCGCGATCCTCGCCCAGCTGCCGTTCGAGACGCTCGAGAGTCTCGGCATCAATCGCAACTACCTGCTCGGCGTGCTCGGCTGCGGCATTGTGCTCGGCCTGTTTTTCTACCTCAGGTTCTTCTTCTTCCTCGCCGTGGTGCTGCTGATCCTCGCCGCGAACCTGGATCAGCAGATCTCGGAGTACATCCAGATTTCCAAGATCCCGGTGGTGCTCGCGCTGGTGGCGATGGTCGGCATTTCGCTCATCAACTACGCGGTGAAACTGCTGCCGACGGGACTGGAGGCGAAGCCGAAGGAAAAGAGCCCGGAAGGCGTGCGCGCGTTGTTCTACGCGATCGAGAAGAGCAACCTGGTCTATGCGCAGAAGGTGCTGGAGATGAATTTCGATGCGAACCTGCAGCACGACAACGGCTACACCGCGCTCGCCTATGCGGCGATGAAGGGCAACGGCAGGATGGTCGAGCTGCTGCTCAGGAACGGCGCCGACCCGACAGTGGTCACCAAGGAAGGCGACTCGCCCGTTGAACTCGCGCTCCGTCTCGGGCATTCCGAGGTTGCGGACATCCTGAAGACCGCGCGCCAGCAGATGGCCGCGGGCGAAGCGCCCGCGACCGCCGAACCGAAGCCTGCGTAGCCGGCGCCCGGATCGCCAGGTGATCCGGTATTTCGTCGCGCTGCTCGCGGCCGCGGCAGGTGCGGCGGCGGCGCAACCGCTGCCGCTCGAGCGGATCCAGCTCCCGCCGGGATTTCGCATCGAGGTACTCGCCTCGATTCCCAATGCGCGCTCGCTCGCGCTGGGCGCCAAGGGCACCCTTTTCGTCGGCACCCGCTCGGGCAGCGCCGTACACGCGGTCCTGCCGGGCGGCAAGGTGGTGAAGGTCGCCGACGGCCTGTCCGTGCCCAACGGCGTCGCATTCAAGGATGGCTCTCTCTACGTCGCCGAAATCAGCAGGATCCTGAAAATCGAGAACGCGGAAGGCGCCCAGCCCGGGAAACCGCAGGTCGTCTTCGACAAGCTGCCGCGCGACGCGCACCACGGCTGGAAGTTCATCCGCTTCGGCCCCGACGGCAGGCTCTATGTGCCGATAGGCGCGCCCTGCAACGTCTGCGACCGGGAAGGCTACGGGTTGATTGGTTCTCTGGATTTGAATTCAAAAGCATTTGAAGTACACAGCAAAGGCGTCAGGAATACCGTCGGCTTTGACTGGCATCCCCAGACGCGCGAGCTGTGGTTCACCGACAACGGGCGCGACTGGCTGGGCGACGACATGCCGTCGGACGAGCTGAACCACGCGCCGCGGGCCGGAATGCATTTCGGCTTTCCATACTGCCACCAGGGCGACCTGCCCGACCCGGAGTTCGGCCGTGGCCGCAGCTGCGCGGAATTCCAGGCGCCGGCGCAGAAGCTCGGGGCGCACGTCGCGTCGCTCGGCATGCGGTTCTACAACGGGACAATGTTCCCGGCCGAATACCGCAACCAGATCTTCATCGCCGAGCAGGGCTCCTGGAACCGCTCCAGCAAGGTTGGCTCCCGGATTACCTTGGTTAAACTCGCAGGCAGCAAAGTAGTTTCCTATCAACCCTTTGCGCAAGGCTGGCTGCAGGGTGAATCGGTCTGGGGCCGGCCCATCGACGTGGAAGTTCTGCCCGACGGGTCGCTCGCGGTGTCGGACGAGTACGCCGGGATGATCTATCGAATCAGCTATTCCGGACCTCGCTGATACTGTAAGCTTGTACATCCCCTACCGGTAGGCGCAGAACCCGGGTTTGCTACCGCCGGCACCTTATCTAGTGGCTTGAACTGGAGGGAAAAGGGGCGTTCAATCAACCACCTGTAATTGATATTTGAAGTGAGACCATAAAAATAATATGAACACCGCTGATTCCACTCTCAACGCCGTTGCCACCCTGCCCGACCAGGAGATCTGCCGCGAGGCTCTGATCGAGAAGTATGCCAAGGGCGAAGAATCGTCCGCCGAGCAGGTGCGGCGCCGCGTCGCGCGCGCCCTGGCACAGGCAGAAGCCGAAGGCGACCGCGCGAAGTGGGAAAAACGCTTCTTCAAAGCGCTGGAAGACGGCTTTATCCCGGCCGGCCGCATCAATTCGGCCGCCGGCGTCCAGTTGCAGGCGACCCTGATCAACTGCTTCGTGCAGCCGGTCGGCGACTCGATTTCCGAGGTCGTGGACGGCAAGCCCGGCATCTACACGGCGCTGTCGGAGGCCGCCGAGACCATGCGCCGCGGCGGCGGCGTGGGCTACGACTTCTCCTCCATCCGTCCCAAGGGCGCCGAGGTGAAGGGCACGCAGTCGCGCGCGAGCGGACCGGTGTCCTACATGCGCGTGTTCGACCGCTCCTGCGAAACCGTGGAATCGGCGGGCGCGCGCCGCGGCGCGCAGATGGGCGTGCTGCGCTGCGACCACCCCGACATCGAGGATTTCATCCACGCCA
>JBDTRO010000189.1:0-4698 GCA_039931635.1 Betaproteobacteria bacterium
CAGAACATTGCGCCGGGAGTCTCTCCCAGCGCGGCCAGCGCGAGGCCAATGCCGGCAAAAGGCGCGATCGAAAAGTAGGCCCCTGTTCGCGCAGTCCCGAGTTCGCGCAAGGCCACGACGAACAGCGCCAGGCTCACACCGTAGCCGAACAGACCGACTGCCGCAGAGGCGACCACCTGAACCGCGCTTGGCATCGCGCTGCCTGCCCATAGCGCGATCGAAATGTTAACGGCGCCAGCGACGATGCCCTTGATCGCGGCGATCGTTACCGGGTCGCCGGCAGACACTCTCCGCGTGAGATTGTTGTCGATCGCCCATGCGAGGCAGGCGGCGGCGACAAACGGCGCGCCGCTGCTGATGTTGCCGAGGGAGGCAGGTTCCAGCGAGGCGAGCACGCCTGCCGCGACGATCAAAGCCATACCGAGCGCGATGCGGCGGTCGAAGCTCTCCCTGAATACGAACCAGGCGATCAGTGCCGTGAACATGCCCTCGAGGTTCAGGAGCAGCGATGCAGTCGAAGCCGCAGTCGTGGCGAGCCCGAGCATCAGCAGCACGGGTCCCGCGATGCCCCCCGAGACGACCGCGCCCGCAAGCCAGGGAAGATCCGCACGCGTTAGAGGGGGCGAGCGGGTGGACGATTCCGACGTGGGCGCCATGGCGGAGCGCAATGCGATCCAGAGCGAGAGGCCGATACCGCTGCCCGCGTAAAGCAGCCCGGCGAGCAGGAACGCCGGCATCTCGCCGGCGAGAATTTTTGCGGCAGGCGTGCTCGCGCCGAACAGGACCGCGGCCGCGAGCGCGAAGGCGACGGCGCGTTTCGGCGGCACGCTAGAAATGCAGCCCCGCTATCCGGGCTTCAGCAGCAAGCAGTACCAGCGCAATTCAGAGCCCGGCATTCTGCTGCGCGACCATGCAATAGAGCATCGGGATCGACAGCATCGTGTTGGCGCGCGAGGTGAGCATCGCCATGCGCGCCGCCTTGGCCTTCTCGGCCGCCTCTACCGTCACGATGCCGAGCGCTTTCTTCTGGTTCGGCCAGATGATGAACCAGACGTTGAACGCCATGATCAGCCCCAGCCACATGCCGATGCCGATGGCGGTGAACGGCGCCTGCAGCGTGAGCAGGGCGCCGATGTATTTGTTCATGGTGGCGAGCAGCAGGCCGGCGGCCACGATCGCGAGCGCCGCCCAGCGGAACCAGAACAGCGCCTCCGGCGCGATGACCTTGCCGATCGCGGGTTTCTGCTCGTCTGGAATCTTCGGCATCGAGGGCATCTGCACGAAATTGAAGTACCAGAGCAGGCCGATCCACATCACCGCCGAGAGCACGTGCAGGTAGCGCATGAAGAACGATCCCCACGCGTGATCTATTTTCCCGAAGGTGCCGGCGATGCCGAGCATGATGACGACCAGGACCACGCCCGCGATGACGGTACGGCCCAGCGACTGGAAGATTGCGCCCATGTTTGTCTACCCCCTCTTTTTACGGCTGGAAACCTGCAAAAATCTTAGCACAGAGCTAGTGACCGAGAATCTGGCTCAGGAACAGCTTGGCGCGGTCGGTCTTCGGTGCGGCGAAGAATTCCTTCGGCGCGCCGGTCTCGACGATTTCGCCCTGGTCCATGAAAACGATGCAATCGGCGACCGTGCGCGCGAATCCCATCTCGTGCGTCACCACCACCATCGTCATGCCTTCTTCGGCGAGCTCGATCATCACGTCGAGCACTTCCTTGATCATCTCCGGGTCGAGCGCCGAGGTCGGCTCGTCGAACAGCATCACTTTCGGGCGCATCGCCAGAGCACGGGCGATGGCGACGCGCTGCTGCTGGCCGCCGGAGAGCTGGCCGGGATACTTGTCCGCCTGCTCCGGGATGCGCACGCGCGCGAGCAGCTGCCGCGCGGTTTCCTCGGCTTCTTTTTTCGGCGTCTTGCGCACCCAGACGGGAGCCAGCATCAGGTTCTCCAGCACCGTGAGGTGCGGGAACAGGTTGAAGTTCTGGAACACCATGCCTACTTCGCGGCGGATGGCCTCGATCGCCTTCACGTCG
Organism: Betaproteobacteria bacterium; assembly: GCA_039931635.1. Lineage (GTDB taxonomy): Bacteria > Pseudomonadota > Gammaproteobacteria > Burkholderiales > SG8-39 > RBG-16-66-20. The sequence goes on from JBDTRO010000189.1 coordinate 2,049, forward strand.
TCGGCGACCTCGATGCCGTCGACCATGATGCGGCCGCTCTCGTGTCGCTCGAGCCGGTTGATGAGCCGGATCATGGTGGATTTGCCGGAGCCCGACGGCCCGCAGACCACGATTTTCTCGCCCTTGGCGACGCTCAGGCTGACGTTCTTGAGCGCGTGGAAATCGCCGAACCATTTGTTCACGCCCAGGATATCGATCATGGTGTCCTGCGGCGCAGGTCTGCTTGCATCGGTCATCAGGTGTCCTTCAACGCACGTGCAGCGGGGCCGCGCACGAGGTCGCGCTCCAGCCGCTGGCTGTACTGCGACATCGCATAGCAGAAGACGAAATAGACCAGCGAGGCGAACAGGTAGGCCTCGACACCGATGCCGGTCCATGCCGGCTCGTTCAGGGCGGTCTTGAGGGCGAGCAGCAGGTCGAACAGGCCGATGATCACCACCAGCGAAGTGTCCTTGAACAGGCCGATGAAGGTATTCACCAGCGGCGGGATCGAGATCTTGAGCGCCTGCGGCAGGATCACCAGGGCGGTGCGCTTCGCGAACGACAGTCCCATCGCTTCAGCCGCTTCGTACTGGCCGCGCGGGATCGCCTGCAGCCCGCCGCGCACAACCTCGGCGAGATAGGCGGCGGCGAACAGGATCAGCGCGACCTGCGCGCGCAGCAGTTTGTCGACCGTCACGCCGCTTGGCAGGAAGAGCGGCATCATCACCGAGGCCATGAACAGCAGCGAAATCAGGGGCACGCCCCTGATGAGTTCGATATAGACCACGCAGGCGGCTCGCACTACGGGCATTTCCGAGCGCCGGCCGAGCGCGAGCAGGATCGAGAGCGGAAACGCGAACACGATGCCGAAGGTGGCGAGAATCAGCGTCAGGACCAGTCCGCCCCAGCGCTCGTTCTCGACATAGCGCAGGCCGAATACGCCGCCCCACATCAGGATGCCGATCAGCGCCAGCCCGACAAGCCAGGCCAGGGCGAGCCAGGGTGTCCAGAACCGGCGCATCGAGCTGATCGCGTACAGGGAAAGGAACAGCAGGATCGACACGCCGGGCCGCCAGTGGTCCTCGAACGGGTAGGTGCCGAAAAGGATGAAGCGGTGCTTTTCGGCGATGAACGCCCAGCAGGCGCCGTTGCCGGCCTCGCGGCAGGCCTTGGAATTCGGTGCCTGCCAGATGGCGTCGATGAACGCCCAGTTGACGAACGGCGGCAGGAACTTCCACAGCAGGTAAAGCGCGAGCAGCGTGAGCAGCGTGTTCGTCGCGCTGGAAAAGAGGTTCGTGCGTATCCACTCGATTGGTTTTGGCAGCGAGGACGGGCGGCGCAGAGCCACGGCGCTCATGTTCTTGCCCCCTTCAGCGCCACGCGCTTGTTGTACCAGTTCATGAACGCTGAAATTGACAGGCTGATCGTGAGGTACACGAGCATGATGATGAGGATGCCCTCGATCGCCTGTCCGGTCTGGTTCAGCGTGGTGTTGGCGATCGACACGAGGTCGGGGTAGCCGATCGCCACTGCGAGCGAGCTGTTCTTGGTGATATTCAGGTACTGGCTGGTCATCGGCGGCACGATCACGCGCAATGCCTGCGGCAGGATCACCAGCCGCATCGCGCGGCGCCGCGGCAGGCCCAGGGCCTGCGCCGCCTCGGACTGACCGCGGTCCACCGCAAGCACGCCCGCGCGCACGATTTCGGCGATGAAGGCGGCCGTGTAGATGACGAGTCCGAAAAGCAGCGCCACGAACTCCGGCGAGAGCGCCGCGCCGCCGGTGAAGTTGAAGCCGCTCAGCTCGGGGCGCTCGAGTTCAAGCGGCGCGCCGGCAACCAGGAATACCAGCAGCGGCAGGCCGAGCATGGTGCCCAGGCCGGCCCAGAATGCCGGGAACTGTTCCCCGGTCGCCGCCTGGCGGCGCGCCGCCCAGCGCGCGAGCAGCCAGGCCAGCACCACACCCGCGAGCAACGCGCCCGCCATCCATGCGTGCACTGGGTGCGCGTGCAATACCGGAATCACGATGCCCCGGTTGCTGAGAAACACGCCCGGCATCAGGTTGAGCGCATCGCGCGGGCTGGGCAGGCTCTCGGAGATGATCGTGTACCAGAAGAACAGCTGCACCAGCAGCGGAATGTTACGGATCACCTCGACGTAAAGCGCGGCGAGCCGCGCGACCAGCCAGTTGTGCGACAGGCGCGCGAGTCCGATCACGGTACCGAGCAGGGTGGCGAGCACGATGCCGATCCCGGCAATGCGGAAGGTGTTGGCAATGCCGATGCCCAGGGCCCGCAAGTAGGTGTCGGCCGCGCTATAGGCGAATGAACTGGTCTCGCCGATCTCGAAGCCCGCTTCGCGGGAGAGGAAGGCAAATCCGGTGGCGATCTTGCGCTCGTCGAGATTGCGCAGGGTATTCGAAACGAAGTACCAGGCGACGAATGCGACCGCGGCAATCAGCGCGGCCTGGTAAAGCAGCGCGCGGACGTGCGGGTCGTTTAGCGACCAGCGCGTCCGCGGGTTTGGCTTGCTTGGCGCTGCTGGCCTCAGCGGAGCGGCGGCGCGTACAGGATGCCGCCCTTGGTCCAGAGCTGGTTAATGCCGCGCTCGAATCCGAGCGGCGTCAGGTTGGCCTCGAAGCTCTCGCCGTAGTTGCCGACCTGCTTGA
>JBDTRO010000190.1:0-2156 GCA_039931635.1 Betaproteobacteria bacterium
CTCGATGCTTTTGTCGGCCCGCGCATCAGCGCGCGCATCCTCGAGGGCCAGGTGAAGCGCGGCGATGGCGACCGGATCGAGGCGGCTTTCTGGTATTCGGACCTGCGCGGCTTCACCGCGCTGTCCGAGTCGCTGCCTCCGGCACAACTGCTGCAGCTGCTGAACGACTATTTCGAAAATTGCGCGGCCGCCGCTGCGGCGCGCGGCGGCGAGATCCTGCAGTTCATCGGCGACGCGATCCTGATCGTGTTCGAGATCAAGCGGCCGGAGGACGAGGCCGACGTCTGCAATGCCGCGCTCGATGCCGCGGTCGATGCTTTCGCTTCCATCGCGGTGGTCAATCACCGCCGGCGGCGTGCCGGCCTGCCGGAAATCGAGTTCGGCCTCGGCCTGCACCTCGGCACCGTGACCCACGCCAACGTCGGCGCGCCCAACCGGCTCGCCTTCAACGTCGTGGGCCCCGCAGTCAACAAGACCGCGCGCATCCAGTCGCTCACCAAGGACGCCGGCGTGCCGCTGCTCCTGTCGGAGGAGTTCGCCTCGCACATCAAGCGGCCGTTGCGCTCGCTGGGGCGCCGCGACCTGCGCGGCGTCGCCGGCGCGCACGAAGTGTTCACGGTGCAGGACTGATCCACCTCCACGCCCACCAGGCGAGCGCGATCCAGGTCAGGACGATCAACGCGGCGACAAGATAACTTGCCGCCCGGCGCTTGCGCTCGGCGACCCATGCATCCGCCTTGAGCCGGCTCTCCGCGATGACGTGCTCCGGAATGAGCTTGAGCGCCAGCCAGATGCCGAGCGGGACGAGGATTACATCGTCCAGGTAGCCGAGGACCGGAATGAAATCCGGGATCAGGTCGATCGGGCTGAACGCATAGGCGACGACGAGGATGGCAAGAAGCTTTGCGGCGAGCGGTGTATCCGGATGGGAGCGGCAGAACCACAGCACAAGCAGCTCGGCCTTCAGCTTGCTTGCCCAGCGGCGAATCTTTTGCAACATGGGCCGCCAGTCTACTTGCTGCGCGATGCCAAAAACCCCCTTTGAATCAGTCCCCTGCGCATTCGCGGGGCCGCGCTTGCAGCGGTCACGAAAAACGCGTTTAATGAATGCGTTGCGTTGCATAGCTGAGACGGATTCATAACTAGCTTGCCCACCGATCCACGGCATGCCCGGTAAAGCGGTCCAGGACTTTTCCCTGCCCTCTACCGGCGGCAGCACCTTCAAGCTCTCTGACCAGCGAGGCAAGACGCTGGTCGTCTACTTCTACCCCAAGGACAACACCCCCGGCTGCACGCTGGAGGGAGCGGATTTCCGCGACCGCTACAAGGAGTTCGCGAAAGCGGGCGCGGAGGTGGTCGGCGTGTCGCGCGATTCGGTCAAATCGCACGAGGGCTTCAAGGAGAAGATGAAATTTCCCTTCGAGCTGCTGTCGGACGCCGACGAGCAGGCCTGCACGCTGTTCGGCGTGATGAAGATGAAAAACATGTACGGCAAGAAGGTCCGCGGCATCGAGCGCAGCACTTTCGTCATTGATGGCGAAGGCGCGATCGCGCGCGAATGGCGCGGTGTGAAGGTTCCAAACCATGCACAGGAGGTACTGGACTTTGTTAAGACCCTCTGATCGTCCGATCGACCCGCAGGCAGAACAAGAACAGATCGACGCAGCCGCAGGATCCCCCGCCATGGTGAAGAAGTCCCGCTCCCCGCAGAAAAAACGCGTTGCCAAGCTGTTCGTGCTCGACACCAACGTGCTGATGCACGATCCGGCCAGCCTGTTCCGCTTCGAGGAACACGACATCTACCTGCCGATGGGCACGCTGGAGGAACTCGACAGCAACAAGAAGGGGCTTTCGGACGTGGCGCGCAACGCGCGCCAGGCGAGCCGCTTCCTGGACGAGATCGTCTCGCAGAAAGGCGGCGATATCGCCGCCGGCCTGCCGATCCGCACCCGCGACGGCGGCCCGTCGGCCCGCGGGCGCCTGTTCCTGCAGACCGAGGCGATCAACGGCGATCTGCCCGCCACGCTGCCGGCCGGCAAGACCGACAACCAGATCCTGTCGGTGGTCCGGCACCTGCAGAAGAAGGACCCCGCGCGCGGCGTGATCCTGGTGTCGAAAGACATCAACATGCGCATCAAGGCGCGCGCGCTCGGCCT
>JBDTRO010000191.1:0-17227 GCA_039931635.1 Betaproteobacteria bacterium
AGCCGGCGCCGCGGCGGGGCGTGGCAGAACACATCATCAAGGCCTGACGGTCTCGTTTACTTAGGCCTCGTTTAAACTGTCCACCATGCTTGAACTCAGACCCGGCTGCGAGCATTGCAACCGCGCGCTGCCGCCCGGAACGGCGGAGGCGTGGATCTGCTCGTTCGAATGCACGTTCTGCGGCGATTGCGTGGAGCGCGTGCTGCGCAACGTATGCCCGAACTGCGGCGGCGGATTCATGCCGCGGCCGGTGCGGCCCTCGAAGAACCTGAAGGGCGACAACTATCTCGGCAAGTACCCGGCGAGCGCCAAGGTGAAGCACCGTCCGGTGGATCCTGCGGCCCAGGCGGTATTGGTGGCGGCAGTCGGCAAAACTCCGCCGGAGAAGAGGTAGACCACGTGGGCGACGGCGCCTGAACGCGATGCGTGCCAAGGCAACCTCCCGGCTATTGCAGGAAACCGATCGCGCCATCGTCACCGAATGGCGCTTCGCGCCGGGCGCAGAGACGGGCTGGCACCGCCATGCGCACGACTACATCGTGGTAGTGCTCACCGCCGGCAAGCTCATGCAGGAAACGTCGAACGGCGAAATCGTCACTGAACTCGCGGCCGGCCAGTCCTACGCCCGCCCCGTCGGTGTCGAGCACAACGTGGTGAACCCGAATGCCCATGAATTCGTGTTCGTCGAGGTGGAGTTGAAATGAGCGTGCCGCCATTCCCGGAGTCGGCGCCGAAGGCCTGAGCGTGCCCAGGCGCTCAAAACCGGGTTTCACGGTCGACTACACCGACGACGGTGCCGGCGAGGCGGTGGTGCTCGTTCACAGTTCGATCAGCGGCAACCGCCAGTGGCGCGCGCTGATCGATACGCTGAAGGATCGGTACCGAGTGCTCGCGATCAATCTCTACGGCTATGGCGAGACGACGCGCTGGCCCGGCGACCGGCCGCAGACGCTTGCCGCGCAGGCGGAACTCGCGCTCGCCGTATGCGAAGACATTGCGGGCCCGGTCCATCTGGTCGGCCATTCGTTCGGTGGATCCGTCGCGCTCAAGGCCGCGGCGGCGCTGGGGCCGCGCGCGGGGCGGGTCGTATTGTTCGAACCCAATCCGTTCTACTTGCTGAAGCAGCACGGCCGTACCGACGCCCACGAGGAATCCCTCGTCATGCGCAATTGCATCAAGCGCTTCGGTGCCACCGGAGAGTGGGCCCGTGCCGCCGAAGTGTTCGCCGAATACTGGGTAGGCGACGGCGCCTGGGCTGCGATGCCGGAGAAGCGCCGCACCGCGTTCACGGCCTCTCTCATGCCGAACTTCCACGAGTGGGACAGCATGGATCATGAAGACACGGACATCGACACCTGGAAACGGCTCGCCGCCGGGGTTCTGGTGATGCGCGCCGCGCGCACGCGGCGCAGCGTGGGAGAAATTTTCGACCTGTTCCGGGAGCAATGCCCGCATTGGTCGTTCAAGGAAGTACACGAAGGCGGCCACATGGCGCCGCTCACGCACCCGGAGGCCGTCAATCCGGTGATAGGCCGGTTCCTGGATACAGGTAGGCCGGATTGAAGGCGCCGCGCAAGCTGGTTTGCCTGGGGACCAGATCCATGATTCCGTGCTGGAAGATTTCGCCCCGGCGCGGACCCTGGGACAGGTCTTGCACATCCGCCGTGGCTGAGTTACTTTAGACCTGATCTATTCAGGCTTGGAGTATCCGGCATGGACAGGGAGACCGCCTCCCGCACCGACGACCATCAGGCGCTGCGCCTGTGGCTGCGCCTGCTGACCTGCTCGCAGCTGATCGAACGCGAGGTCCGCGCGCGCCTCGGCCGGCGCTTCGCCACCACGCTGCCGCGCTTCGACCTCATGTCCCAGCTCTGGCGCTATCCGGACGGGCTCAAGATGAACGAGCTCTCGCGGCACCTGATGGTCACCGGCGGCAATGTCACCGGCATCGTCGACCTGCTGGAGAAGGACGGCCTGGTCGAGCGCACGCCCGAGCCCGCCGACCGGCGCGCCTACCGCGTGCGCCTGACGCGCGCCGGCCGCAAGACCTTCGCCGAGATGGCGCGCGTGCACGAGGGCTGGATCGTGGAAATGCTGGCAGGGCTGTCGCGCAAGGAGCAGACGGACACCTACCGCCTGCTGGCACGGATGAAGCGGGTCACCATGGAGGCGGGAACATGACCGAGACAAAGCATTTTCTCTGGCAGGTGGAGGGCAAGGTCGGCGTGATTACGCTCAACCGACCGGAGAAGAAAAATCCTTTGACTTTTGAGTCTTATTCGGAGCTCAGGGATTTATTCAATCAATTAAAAAGAGAAGATCAAATTAAAACAGTCGTTGTCACCGGCGCGGGCGGCAATTTCTGTTCGGGCGGCGACGTGCACGAGATCATCGGCCCGCTGACGAAAATGAAGATGCCGCAGCTGCTGGCATTCACGCGCATGACGGGCGACCTGATCAAGGCCATGCGTCACTGCCCGCAGCCGGTAATCGCGGCGGTGGACGGGGTCTGCGCCGGGGCGGGGGCGCTGATCGCGCTGTTCTCCGACCTGCGCTACGGCGCGCCGGACGCCAAGGTGGCCTTCCTCTTCACGCGCGTGGGCCTCGCCGGTTGCGACATGGGCGCCTGCGCCATGCTGCCGAGAGTGATCGGGCAGGGCCGGGCCGCGGAACTCCTCTACAGCGGACGGTCGTTCTCGGCGGAGGAAGGTTTCGCCTGGGGATTTTTCAACCGCCTCGCCAGCCCGGCGCTGCCGGCGGCCATGGAGATGGCGCAGTCGCTTTCCTCTGGGCCGACCTTTGCCCATGCGATGACCAAGAAAATGCTGCACCAGGAATGGAACGTCGGTATCGACGAGGCGATCGAGATGGAGGCGCAGGCGCAGGCGATCTGCATGGAAACGAAAGACTTCCACCGCGCCTATGAAGCCTTCGCGGCCAAGAAGAAGCCCGTCTTCGAAGGCAACTGATGGACCGGTTCGAACACTACGGCTGGCCCTTCTTCGACGAGCGTCATCGAAAACTTGCGCCCGCGGCGGACGCCTGGATCCGGGGCAAGCTGGTGGAAGGCGAGGACGCCGATGCGACCTGCCGGCATTTCGTCAAGGAACTTGGCGCCGCGGGCTACCTGAATCACTGCGTCTCCGCGACGCCGGATGTGCGTTCCATCGCGCTGCTGCGCGAAGTGTTCGCCTACCACCACGGCCTGGCGGATTTCGCGTTCGTGATGCAGGGCCTGGGCAGCGGGCCGATCGTGCTTGCCGGCAGCGCGGCGCAGAAAAACGCCTGGCTCCCAAAGGTCGCCAGCGGCGAAGCCATCGCTGCGTTTGCCTTGTCGGAACCTGAAGCAGGTTCGGATGTGGCGGCCATGACCTGCACTGCCACTCGCGCGAGAGGCGGCTGGGTCGTGAACGGAGTGAAGACCTGGATCTCGAACGGCGGCATCGCAGATTTCTACGTCACCTTCGCGAAAGCGGATGAGGGAATCAGTGCATACATCGTGGACGCAAAACACGTTGATGCATCGGAACGCATCGACATCATCGCGCCGCATCCGATGGCGACCGTGAAGTTCAGGGATTCGAAGGCGGAGCTGATCGGCGAGGCCGGGCAGGGCTTCAAGCTGGCGATGCGCAACCTGGACGTGTTCCGCACCACGGTGGCGGGCGCGGCGCTGGGATTCGCGCGGCGCGCGCTGGACGAGGCGCTGGCGCGCGCGAAGGATCGCAGGATGTTCGGCGCGCGGCTCGCGGACCTGCAGATGACGCAGGCGAAGCTCGCCGACATGGCGACCGGCATCGATGCGGCGGCCCTGCTTACCTACCGGTCCGCCTGGAAAAAGGACACGACAGGGCAAAAGACGACCCGGGAGGCGGCGATGGCGAAGATGCAGGCTACCGAGATGGCGCAGGCGGTAGTGGATGCCGCGGTGCAGATTTTCGGCGGACTGGGCGTGCAGAGCGGACATCCGGTCGAACGCCTGTACCGCGAGGTGCGCGCGCTGCGCATCTACGAGGGCGCGACCGAGGTGCAGAAGGTCATCATCGCGCGCGAGTTGCTCAAATGAAAACAGCGCATGTCGATACCTTCGCCCGCGACAACCTGCCGCCGCGGGACCAATGGCCCGAAATGCGCTTCGATCTGCCGGAGCTGCAGTATCCGGCGCGCATGAACTGCGCCGCGGTGCTGCTGGACGACATGGTGAACGCGGGCCACGGAGACCGCATCGCTTTGCGCGCGCCGTACGGGTCTTCCATCCACGAATGCACCTATGCGCAGCTGCAGGCGCAGGCCAACCGCATGGCCAACCTGCTGGTGCGCGACATGGGCCTCAAGCCCGGCAACCGGGTGCTGCTGCGCGGCCCGAACAATCCGATGATGGCCGCCGCCTGGCTCGCCGTGTTCAAGGCGGGCGGCATCTGCGTCGGCACCATGCCGCTCCTGCGCGCCAAGGAACTCACGGAGATCGTCAACAAGGCGGAAATAACGCACGCGCTCTGCGACCAGCGGCTGGATGCGGAATTGAAATTGGCTTTGCCCGCCTGTCCGGTGTTGAAGAGCATCAGCTATTGGTATGACGATGCCACCGATGAACGGATAAAAAATTGCTCTGAAAAATTCGAGAACGTAAAAACTTCCGCCGAAGACGTCGCGGTGATCGCCTTCACTTCCGGCACCACCGGCAAGCCCAAAGGCACCATGCATTTCCATCGCGACGTGGTGGCGATGTGCGACTGCTTCCCGCGCTCCTGCCTGAAGCCGTCGAGCAGCGACATCTTCATCGGTTCGCCGCCGCTTGCGTTCACATTCGGCCTGGGCGGGTTACTGTGCTTTCCACTGCGTTTCGGCGCCAGCACGGCGCTGGTGGAGAAATTCACACCGGATTCCATGCTCGAAGCGGTGCAGAAGTTCCAGGCCACCATCCTCTTTACCGCGCCGACCATGTACCGTGCGCTGGCGGGCATCTGGCGGAACTACGATCTTTCGTCGCTCACGAAATGCGTCTCGGCGGGCGAGGCGCTGCCCGACGCGACACGCCAGCTCTTCAAGCAGGCGAGCGGCATCGAAATCATCGACGGCATCGGCGCCACCGAAATGATCCACATCTTCATATCGCACACGCCGGAGAGCGTGAAGCGGGGCGCCACCGGCCGCGCGATTCCCGGCTACACCGCCACGGTGCTGGACGAGAAGGGCGAGCGCTGCGCGCCGGGCCAGATCGGGCGCCTCGCGGTCAAGGGCCCGACCGGCTGCCGGTACCTGGCCGACGAGTGGCAGAAGAACTACGTATGGAATGGCTGGAACCTGACCGGGGATGCCTACCTGATGGACGACGACGGTTACTTCCATTACCAGGCACGCACCGACGACATGATCATTTCGGCGGGCTACAACATCGCCGGCCCGGAGGTGGAAGGCGCGCTGCTGTCGCATCCGGCGGTGGCCGAGTGCGGCGTGGTGGGGCAGCAGGACGAGGAACGCGGCATGGTCGTCAAGGCTTTTGTGATTTTGAAAAAAGAATTTTCTGCAAATGAAGAGATGAAAAAGGAACTGCAGGAACACGTCAAAGGTTCGATCGCCCCCTACAAATACCCGCGCAAAATCGAGTTCGTGGCCGCGCTGCCGCGCACCGAGACCGGCAAATTGCAGCGCTTCAAATTGAGGTCGCCATGATCCAAATCCTGCAACCGCCCGGCTGGCCGGCGCCAAAGGGGTATTCGAATGGCATTGCGGTCAAGGGAGGCACGACGGTCTTCGTTGCCGGACAGATTGCATTTGATTCCAAAAATATCATTCAGGAAAAGACCTTCGCCGGGCAATTTCGCCAGGCCCTGAAGAACACGCTTGCGGTGCTGGCCGAAGCGGGCGCGAAGCCAGAGCACATCGTGCGCATGACCTGGTACGTCACCGACAAGAAGGAATACCTCGGCGCGATCCGGGAAGTGGGCGCCGCCTACCGCGAGTTGATCGGCCGGCACTACCCCGTCATGGCGGTGGTGCAGGTGGTCGCGCTGATCGAAGACGAAGCGAAAGTCGAGATCGAAACCACGGCGGTAATGCCATGAAGATTTCCGTCGTTGGGGGCGGTCCAGGCGGCCTTTACTTTGCGCTCCTGGCGCAGAAGGCCTGGCCGCGCTGGGATATCACCGTCTACGAGCGCAACCGGCCGGACGACACCTTCGGCTTCGGCGTGGTGTTCTCCGACCAGACGCTGGACAGCTTCAAGGCCTACGACGCGCCTTCGTACGAAATGATCCGGCGCCGCTTCGCCTACTGGGGCGACGTGGACGTGGTCTACAAGGGACGCACCATGCGCTCGGGCGGCAACGGCTTCTGCGGCTGCTCGCGCGTGGCGCTGCTGCACATCCTGCACGACCGCTGCCGGGAACTGGGTGTGAAACTGGTTTTTCAGAAGGAAATTGAAAATCTGGCAGAGTTTGCGGATTCCGACCTGGTCGTGGTCGCAGATGGCATCAATTCTAAAATCCGGGAACAGAACAAGGACCATTTCCAGCCGAGCGTCGACCTGCGGCCGAACAAGTTCACCTGGCTGGGATCGACCAGGCCGCTGGACGCGTTCAAGTATTTCTTCCGCGAGACGCCGGAGGGCATCATCCTCGCCCACTGCTACCAGTACGAGGAGGGCCGCAGCACCTGGATCATCGAAACCGACGAAGACACCTGGAAGAACTTCGGTTTCGATGCCAAGGACGAGGCCGCGATGCTGGCGACGGTGGAGCGCGTGTTCGCCGACGAGCTGGACGGCCACCGGCTGATTCCCAACCGCTCCGTCTGGCGCAATTTCCCGACCATCACCAACAAGACCTGGGTGAAAGGCAATGCCGTGCTGGTGGGCGATGCGAAAGCCACCGCGCATTTTTCGATCGGATCCGGTACGAAACTGGCGATGGAGGACGCGATTGCGTTGTATGAATGCATTCGTTCTGAAAAAGAACTAATAGCCTCTCTCAACAGGTACGACACCGCCCGGCGCGAGGAAGTCGAGAAGACCCAGCACGCCGCGAACGTTTCGCTCGCCTGGTTCGAGCACATGCGGCGCTACTGGGACATGGAACCACTGCAGTTCGCCTTCGGCGTCATGTCGCGCTCCAAGCAGATCACCTGGGAGAACCTGGAGCTGCGCGATCCGGCGTTCGTGCAGGATGTGAAGGTCTGGTTCGCGAAAAAAGCCAAAGACCAGGGCTTTGACGTCGACCCGGCCAATCCGCCGGTGCCGATGTTCACGCCCTTCAGGTTGCGCGGCATGCAGCTGGAGAACCGCGTGGTGGTCTCGCCCATGGACCAGTACTCGGCGGTCGAAGGCGTGCCCACGGATTGGCACCTGGTGCACCTGGGTTCGCGCGCCGTCGGCGGCGCGGGCCTGGTGTTCGTCGAGATGACCTGCGTTTCGCCCGAAGGGCGCATCACGCCGGGCTGCACCGGCCTGTGGAACGAAGCGCAGCGCGACGCGTTCCGGCGCATCACCGATTTCTGCCATGCGAATTCCAAAGCAAAGCTCTGCCTGCAGATCGGCCACTCTGGCCGAAAAGGCTCGACGCAGCTCGGTTGGGAAAAGGTGGACCACCCGCTTGACAGCGGCAACTGGCCGGTTGTGTCGGCTTCTCCGATTCCATACTACGAAGGCATTTCGGAAGTTCCTCTCGAACTTTCTGTTTCGGACATGCAAAAGATCATTCAGCAATTCAGGCGCTCAACGGAGCTCGCTGACGAGGCCGGCTTCGACATGCTCGAAATCCACATGGCGCACGGCTACCTGCTGGCGAGCTTCATTTCTCCGCTTACCAACAAGCGTACCGACGAGTACGGCGGTTCGATCGAGAACCGGATGCGTTTCCCGCTGGCGGTCTGGAATGCGTGCAGGAAGGCCTGGCCCGAAGGCAAGCCGATGTCGGCGCGGATTTCCGCCACCGACTGGGCGCCGGGCGGGCTCCCGGGCGAAGACCTGATGGCGCTGACGCGGATGCTGAAGGCGGCCGGCTGCGACCTGATCGACTGTTCGACCGGGCAGACGGTACCGCAGCAGCGGCCGGTGTATGGCCGCATGTTCCAGGCGCCGTTCTCGGACTGGGTGAGGAATGAAGTTGGCATCGCGACCATGACCGTGGGTGCGGTGACCAGCGCAGACCAGGTGAATACCTTGCTCGCTTCGGGCAAGGCGGACCTGGTGGCGCTGGGCCGGCCGCACCTGGCGAATCCATCGCTGACCCTGCAGGCCGCGGCCTGGTACGGGCATGCCGGGCAGTTCTGGCCCCCGCAATACCTGCCCGGAATGGACCAGGCTTTGCGCAATGCGCCGCGCGAGCGCTCCGAATTCGCCGAGCTACGCCTGCGGGCGCGTCCCGCGAGCCATCAAGTGAAGGAAGCGGTGCCCTAGCTCTCGACAGGCACCAGTGCGTAACCCTTGCCGCGCATGCACGTGCCTACTGCCTGTGCCTCCTGCATGCGCAGGTCGGCCTGGCTGGGCGGGAGGCCGAAGCGCGGGTCGCTGGCAGCAAGCGGTCCGGCCCCGCCGAACCTGTTCTGGAACAGCTTGCGGCAGGCTGTCAGGTCCTGCGCAAGCGCGCCGTCGTCCGCGCCGGTCTTTTGCCAGCGCACGGCGGTGCAGGCGCAAAGGCCCAGCGCGACCACAACTGTCAAAAGTAGTAAGGCACGAGGTAAGGCTGTGGCTCGCATCATCTAACGGGGATTCTAGTCCTGCTGCATGAGTTAGGATGCCCTCCTCATGCACGAGCACATCGGCAAGTACGAGATCCTGAAGTTGCTCGGCAAGGGCGCGACCGCCTCGGTCTATCTTGCGAGCGACGTCTTTGCCGGCCGCGAGGTCGCGATCAAGGTGCTCGATACGACGCCCAAGGACCCGGAAGAGGCGCGGCGCCAGCTCAAGTTTTTCCAGAACGAGGCTTCGCTCGCCGGCAAGCTGCGTCATCCGCACATCGTCAGCATCTTCGACGCGGGCGTCGACAAAAAGGGCGGCAGGGACATGCCCTACCTGGTAATGGAACTGGTGGACGGCACGTCGCTGCAGCCGCACTGCGATCCGGCGCAGCTCCTGCCGACGGCGCGCATCGCGCAGATCGCCTACAAATGCTGCAAGGCGCTCGAGTACGCCAATGTCGCCGGCGTCGTGCACCGCGACATCAAGCCGGCGAACATCATGCTGCGGCCGGATTTCGACATCAAGGTGTCGGATTTCGGCGCCGCCCAGCTCGCGCGCTCGGACACCACGCAGGTCGCGGGCGTGGGCTCGCCCGCCTACATGTCGCCCGAGCAGATCCGCGGCGGCGAGGAAATCGATTTCCGTTCCGACATGTTCTCCCTGGGCGGCGTCATGTACCACATGCTCACCGGCGCCCGGCCGTTCAGCGGCTCGACCGCCTACGAGCTGATGGACGAAATCCTCGGCAAGGAACCGCCGCCGCCCTCGGCGGTGAACCCAGGCATCCCGCCGGCGCTCGATGCCGTCGTGCTGCGCGCGCTCGGCAAGTCGCGCGACGAACGCTTCGACAGCTGGAGCGAATTCGCCAACGGGCTGGAGCCGTTGCTCGCGGAGGAGGATGCGACGATGTCGGCGCTCTCCGACGTCGAAGAGTTCAGCGCCATGCGGCGGCTCGGCTTCTTCGGCCGCTTTTCCGACACCGAACTCTGGGAAGTGGTGCGCAAGTGCCGCTGCCGCAAGTTCTCCGTCGGCGCCGAATTGATCCGCGAGGGCGTCGAGGACGACCGCATCTACGTGCTCGCCGCGGGCCTGCTCAAGGTGACGCAGCGCGGCAAGCTGCTCAATGCGGTGAGCCCGGGCGAATGCGTCGGCGAAATGGCCTACGCCCGGCGCAGCTCGACGGCGCGCAGCGCCACCGTGACCGCGGTCGAGACCAGCTGGGTGCTCGGCCTGCGCACGCAGGACATCGACGGTTTTTCCGACTCCTGCCGCTCGCGCTTCAGCGAAGCCTTCCTCGCGGTGATGGCCCAACGCCTGTCGATGCTTGGTGGCCGGCTGGTGACGCTGATGCAGGAGAAGAATGTCGGCATGGTGTAGGTGCCCGTCCGCGTGAGGCTCCTGCTGCTTTCCAATTCGCGTAATCCCGGCGGTGGCTGGCTCGATCATGCCGAGGGCGAGATCCGCGACTTTCTCGGTGCCCAGTCCACGCCCCTGCTGTTTTTTCCGTTTGCTGCCGTGAAGATGAGCTTCGACGCTTATGCCGAAATGGCACGCAGGCGCTTTTCCCGTTTTGGTTTTCAGGTGTTGAATGCGAACAAGCTCAATTCAACGGCGAACATCGGCGGGTTCGTGGCGGGTGGCGGCAACACCTTCAGGCTGCTGGACGAAATGCAGCGCCGCGGCTGGCTGGCGAAAGTGCGGCGCGAAGTGCTGCGCGGCAAACCGTACATCGGCTGGAGCGCAGGCTCGAACCTCGCCTGCCCGACGATCCGCACCACCAACGACATGCCGGTGGTGGAGCCGCGCTCGCTCTCGGCGATGGGCCTGCTGCCGTTCCAGCTCAACCCGCACTACACCGAACGCGTATTGAGCGGGCACGGCGGCGAGTCGCGCGACCAGCGCATCGCCGAATTCCTCGCGCTCAATCCCGGCGTGCCGGTGCTCGGCCTGCGCGAGGGCAGCCTGCTGAGGCTGGACGGCGCGCGGCTGGAGATGCGCCTGGGCCCCGGCGGGAAGTTGTTCCTGCCCTCCGGGAAAATGAAAAAACTGTGGGCGGGAACGGACCTTTCGTACCTGCTGCGCAAATGAAACGATGCCCCTGGCCAGGTAATCCGCTCGCGATCGCGTATCACGACCGGGAGTGGGGCGTGCCGGTGCGGGAGGACCGCAAGCTGTTCGAATTTTTGATCCTGGAGGGCGCGCAGGCGGGCTTGTCCTGGGACACGATCCTAAGGAAGCGGGAAAACTACCGCAAGGCCTTCGCCGGCTTCGAGCCGCGGATGGTTGCAAAATACATGGCAGGGAAGCAGAAATCCCTCATGCAGGACGAAGGCATCGTGCGCAACCGGCTGAAAATCGAAGCGGCGGTGGTCAACGCGAAGTGCTTTCTCGCGGTCCAGAAGGAATTCGGCAGCTTTTCGGCCTACGTCTGGAATTTTGTCGGCGGCAAGCCGCTGGTGAACCGCCCTCGATCGCCGCAGGCGGTGCCGGCGCGAACCGAAGTGTCGGACGCGCTGTCCAAGGACCTGAAGGACCGCGGCTTCAGGTTCGTCGGCTCGACCATCCTGTATGCTTTCATGCAGGCGACGGGCCTGGTGGACGATCATATTCAGGGGTGTTTCCGTTGCAGGAAAGCGCGCAAATGAAAAAACTTCTCCCGATCCTGCTCTGCCTGGCGGCGTTTCCTGCGCTCGCCTACGATCTGAACGGCATCAGGCTGGGCGGCAAGGAAGTCGAGATCAAGAAGGCGATGCCGAGCGCGCACTGCAAGGCGCTGGAATGGAAGTCCGATGCGGCCGACCGGCGCTGCGACGACTCGCGGGTTTCGGTGGGCGGCGTCGAGACGCGGATCACGGTGTTCCTGAAGGCGGACGCGGTGCAGGCCTACGACCTGCGGTTCGACGTGAAGGAACTCGAGCGCGTCAGGAACTACCTCCGCTCACGCTGGGGCGAGCCGCTCGCGGAGGCGACCGAAGTCATCTCGCGCCGCGACAAGGAAGACCGCAAGGTGTTCAAGATGCGCTGGGAAAAGGGCCCCGACCGTGCGCTGCTCGTGGCGCAGATGGAAAAAAAGCGCGCCAGCCTGGAGGTGTCGCACGGCACCTTCCCGGAAGAGGTCTACCGGATCAGGTAGCACTACACGATCCGGCCTGCCCGCTTACAGTCCGCGCCCTACCCGAGCACGCGGGCCGCGCGCAAGGCGGCGATTTCCGGTTTCCCCAGGCCCAACAGGTCCCGCAGCACTTCGTCCGTGTGCTGGCCCAGGGCAGGCGAGGGCGTGCGCACCGAACCCGGCGTTGCCGAGAGGCGCGCGGGGACGCCCACCACTCGCGCCTTGCCCACCTTCGGGTGATCGATCTCCACCAGTGAACCGCGCGCCGCGACCTGCGGGTGCGCCACCGCTTCCGCCAGCGTGTTCACCTTGCCCACCGGGATGCCCTTGCCGACCAGCAGCGTTTCCCATTCCTCGTAGCCGCGCGTGAGGAACACCTCCTGCAGCTTTGCCACCAGGCTCGCGCGGTTGGCGTCGCGCGCGCCGTTGCTGCGGTAGCGGGGGTCGTCGGTGAGTTCCGGGCAGCCGATGGCCGGGCAGAAGACCTTCCAGAGCTTTTCGCTGCCGACCGCGAGCGCAAGGTCGCGCGTTTTGGTGCGGAAAGTCTGGTATGGCAGCAGCGCCTTGTAGGCGGTGCCCATCGGCGCGGGCACCTCGCCATTGGCGAGATAGCTGCCGATCATGGTGCCCAGCAGCGACAATTGGCCTTCCATCATCGAGACGTCTATGGATTGGCCCTCGCCGGTCTTCTCCTTCACGCGCAGCGCGAGCAGGATGGCGTAGGCCGCATTCATGCCCGCCGTCATGTCGGCGATCGACACGCCGCAGCGCGCGCCATGCGAGCCTTCCTCGCCGGTGACGCTGATCATGCCGCTCTCGGCCTGCAGGATGAGGTCCAGCGCGGCGCGTTCCAGGTACGGCCCGTCCTGGCCGTAACCCGATATCGAGCAATAGACGATGCGTGGATTGCGCTGGCGGCCAACGCCGTAGTCGAGGCCCAGGCGCTTCAGCGCGCCGGGGCGGTAGTTCTCCAGCACCACGTCGGCGCGCTCGACCATGCGCAGGAAGAGCTCCTTGCCTTCCTTGTGCTTGAGGTCGAGCACCATGCCTTTCTTGTTCCGGTGCAGGCTGACGAAATACGCCGTCTCGCCGCCCGGCAGCGGCGAGCCCCAGGCGCGCGAAATGTCGCCCTCGCCTGGCGGCTCGATCTTGATGACCTGCGCGCCGTAGTCCGCCAGCATGGTCGAACAAAAAGGGCCGGCGAGCGCGTGGCTCAGGTCGAGGACCGTGACATCTTCAAGGGGTAGTTGCATAGATCCACGGCCGCTGCGCACGGTCGGCGGCCTGGAATGCGGCGATCTTCGGCTCCATGGCGAGCGTCAGGCCGATTTCGTCCAGTCCCTCGAGCAGCATTTTCTTGTTGCGCGGCGCGATGTCGAAATGCACGGAGCCATCAATGGTCTGCTTCTCAAGATCCACGGTGAACGGCTTCGCGTCCGTTACGGAAGCTTTTTTCATTAAATCTTCAACAACGGGAGAAGAAAGAACTATCGCCAGCAGGCCGTTCTGGAAGCAGTTGTTGAAGAAAATCTGGCCGAAGGAAGGCGCGATCACGCAGCGCACGCCCATGCTGGCGAGCGCCCAGACCGCGACTTCGCGCGAACTGCCGGTACCGAAGAATTCGCCGCAGACGATGATCTGAGGGCTGCGGTAGCGCGGCTGGTTGAAGAGGAACGCCGGATCCTCGTCTCCATTGGGCAGGGTGCGCGCCATCTCGAAGGCGTACTTGCCGAGTTCTTCCTTCGGCATGCCGGTGCAGCGCTCGATGCGGATGATGAGGTCGGTGTCGACGTTTTTCTTGGGGAAGGGTGCTGCGATTGCGGTCAGTGTTTCGAATTTGTTCACGTTGTTTTTATTACTAAAAGGAAAAAGAACGAATATCAGTGATTTCCCCGGCTATCGCAGCCGCCGCGGCCATCGCGGGGCTGGCGAGGTGGGTGCGCGCCTGCGGGCCCTGGCGGCCGACGAAATTGCGGTTCGAGGTCGACACGCAGCGCGCCTGCGGCTCGACTACGTCGCCGTTCACGCCCACGCACATCGAGCAGCCCGCTTCGCGCCATTCGAATCCGGCGTCGAGGAACACCTGGTGCAGTCCCTCGGCTTCGGCGTCCTGCTTGATGCGCCAGGAGCCGGGCACCACCCAGGCCTTGACGTGCCTGGCGGCCTTGCGCCCGCGCACGACATCGGCGGCGGCGCGCAGGTCGGGCAGCCGGGAATTGGTGCAGGAACCGATGAACACCCGGTCTACCTTGGTGCCGGCGATCGGTTTGCCTTCGGTGAGCCCCATGTAGGCGAGAGCCTCCGGCTTGTTGCCGGGAATCCGGCCGTCGACCCCGATCACGTCCTCCGGGCTGGTGCCCCAGGTGATCTGCGGCGCGAGCGACGCACAATCCAGCGCGTGTTCCTTGTCGAATTTTGCGCCCGCATCGCTGGGCAGCGTTTTCCAGTGCGCCAATGCCTGCTCCCAGAGCGCGCCCTTGGGCGAGTGGCGCCGGCCCTTGAGGTAGTCGTAGGTTTTCTGGTCGGGCGCGACCATGCCGGTCTTGGCGCCCATCTCGATGGAGAGATTGCACACCGTCAAGCGGCCTTCCATCTCCAGGCCGCGGATCGCCTCGCCTGCGTATTCCACCGCGTAGCCGACGCCGCCCGCGGTGCCGATCTTGCCGATCAGCGCGAGGATCATGTCTTTGGCCGTGACCCCGCGCGCGGGCTGGCCGCGAAAATCCACGCGCATCGTCTTCGGCCGCTGCTGCACGATTGTCTGCGTGGCAAGAACATGCGTGAGTTCGCTGGTGCCGATGCCCCAGGCGAGCGCGCCCAGCGCGCCGTGGGTGCAGGTGTGGCTGTCGCCGCAGAGCAGCGTCGTGCCCGGCAGCGTGAAGCCGAGTTCCGGGCCCACCACGTGCACGATGCCCTGGCCGTCCTGGCCGATGTCGTAGATCTTCACGCCGGCCGCCTTGCTCTCGGCGCGGAAGCTCTCGATCATCTTGTCGGCCCAGGGTGCGTTGCCGCCCTTCGCGCCCGGCGCGGTCGAGACCACGTGGTCCATCGAACCGATGGTGAGGTCCGGGTTGCGCGTCCGGAGGCCGCGTTTCTTCAGCTCGAGCTGGCCGCGCTGACCGGAGAGCTCGTGCATCAGGTGCCTGTCCACGTGCAGCAGGTGGACGCCGTCGCCCAGGTCCTCGACTACGTGCTGGTCCCAGATTCTGTCGAACATGGTTGCGTTCATGGGACTACCTCGGATACGAACCGTTGTTGACGTCCAGCGTAGTCCCGTTCACGTACTCGGGGCAAGAGGTTCCGAGCCACAGAATCGCAGCAGCGACCTCGTCCGGCCGGCAGACGCGTCCGGAATAGACAGACTTCATCACCCCGTCCTTGCGCGACTGTGGCAGCTGGTCGTACATCGCCGTCTGCGTCGGGCCCGGCGCCACAGCGTTGACGAGGATGCCGTGCGGCCCCAGTTCCTTCGCCCAGCTCTTGGTCAGATTCAGGATCCCGGCCTTGGTAATGCCATACCAGAGGTCCGGATGGCCGGTGAATGCCGCCACCGAGCCGACATTGACGATGCGGCCTGATTTTCTGGCCTTCATTTGGGGCGCGAACGCAGCGATGAGCGCGGCGGGCGCCTCGATGTTCACCGTCAGGATCTCGCGCTTGTGTTCGTCGGGGATCGCGTCGTAAGGGTCGCAGTAGAGAACCCCGGCGTTGTTCACCAGCGTATGGATTTCCTTTGCTTCTACAAGCTTTTTTATCCCGGTGAGATTGCGAAGATCAAATTCGATGCGTTCGGCTTCCTTCAAATCGAAGTTCGAGAAATCCTTGTCGAGCGCAAGTACCTTCCAACCGGCCGCTGCAAAGGCGCGGGCGGTGGCGAGGCCGATGCCGCGGCCGGCGCCGGTGATGAGGACAGTGTTCACTTGAGGCGCTTGCGCATGCGGATGTTGAGCAGCTCGACCGCCACGGAGAAGGCCATGGCGAAGTAGACGTAACCCTTGGGCACCTCATGGTCGAAGCCGGCGGCGATCAGCACCACGCCCACCACCACAAGGAACGCCAGCGCGAGCATCTTGATGGTCGGGTGCGCCGAGACGAAGCGGCCGATCGCGCCGGCGAACAGCAGCATCAGCGCGACCGAGGCAACCACGGCGGCGATCATGATCTCCACCTGCTTGACCATTCCGACCGCAGTGATGATCGAGTCCAGCGAGAACACCAGGTCGATGACGAGGATCTGCCCGACGATCGCCGCGAAGCTCGCCGAGGCGCCGGCGGCGTGCTTTTCGGCGTGGTCCTCCATCAGCTCGTGGATCTCCGACACGCTCTTCCAGAGCAGGAACAGGCCGCCGAGGATCAGGACCAGGTCGCGGCCGGAGATTTCCTGGCCGAGCACGGCGAACAAAGGCGTGGTCAGGCCGATGATCCAGGCGAGCGCGAGCAGCAGGCCAATGCGCATGAACATGGCGCCGAACAGGCCGAGGCGGCGCGCCCGCTCCCGCTGCGCCGCCGGCAGGCGGTCGACGAGGATGGAGATGAAGATGATGTTGTCGATGCCGAGCACCAGTTCGAGCGCCGTTAGCGTCGCGAACGCGATCCAGGCCTGGGGATCGGCGAGGAGATCCATCAACGGCGTGGATGTGCGCGACGCATGGTCGGAGACAGGACCTTGTCCGAGACGTGAAAGTCCCAGACCGCGCCGCCGCCGCTTGCCGCAAAATCGGCCACCAGCTTCGGCACGTCCTGCAGGTTCCTGACGGTCCTTCCTTCAAGCCCGAACGCGCGCGCGATACCCGCGAAATCGCAGTAGCCGAACACCGAACCGTCGTCGGGGAATCCCTCGGCGCGGAGCTTGTGTACTTCGGAGCCGTAGGCGCCGTCGTTTATCACGACGATGAGGATGTTCAGCCCATGGCGCTTGATGGTTTCAAGCTCCTGCACGTGCATCATCAGGCTGCCGTCGCCGTCGAACAGCACGATGGTCCGGTCCGGGCGCGCCGCCGCCACGCCCATGGCGAACGAAATGCCGTTGCCGATCGCGCCAAACTCGCGCAGGGTGAAGAATTTTTCCTGCGGGCGCGAGGGCATCTGCGCGAAGAACCATGAACAGTGGCCCCCCGAGTTCACCATCTCCCAGTCCTGCGGCAAGGCCTTCTCCAGCACCTCGACCACGTCGCGCGGGTCCAGCTTTCCCGGCTCGATGTCGAACACGTGGCTGTCGGGCTTCGTGTCGCGGATGCGCGCGGCCACCGCATCGCTGCGCCAGGTGCTGCCGTTCCCCTCGCTTCGCTTCGACAATGCCGCCGACAGCGCCTCGACGCCCAGGCGCGCGTCCGCGCGCAAGTGGTGGCGCGCCACTTCCTGGCCCTGGCTGATCGCCACGGGATCGATGTCGATCTGCAGCAGCTTCGCTTTCGGCCAGAGCTGGCCGCCGCCGCCTG
>JBDTRO010000192.1:0-25755 GCA_039931635.1 Betaproteobacteria bacterium
TTCCGGCGCTCGCGGTTCAGGGTGTCGAGTTGCTGCGCGCAGTTGGCGGCGCGCGCCTCGTCGTCGGTGATCAGGCATTCGATGCCCAGGCCCATGTCGGCCAGCCGGCCGGCGGCATTCAATCGCGGGCCGAGGATGAAACCGAAGTCGAAGCAGTTGGCGCGCGTTGCGTCGCGGCCTCCCGCGCGTGCCAATGCGACGAGTCCCGTCTTGCCCTGGCCTGCGCGCAGGCGCTTGAGCCCCTGCGCGACGAGGATCCGGTTGTTGGCGTCCAGCGGCACCACATCGGCGACGGTGCCCAGCGCGACCAGGTCAGTCAGCGCGGCAAGATTGGTTTCTTTTTTATCCTTGAAAAATCCTCTTTCCCGAAGCTCGGCGCGCAATGCCAGCATCACGTAGAACATGACGCCGACACCGGCAAGCGCCTTGGAAGGGAAGGCGCAGCCACGCTGGTTCGGATTCACAATGCACTCGGCATCGGGCAGCGTGTCGCCCGGCAGGTGGTGATCGGTGATCAGCGTGCCGATGCCCTGGGCTTTCGCGCGCGCCACGCCCTCCACGCTGGCGATGCCGTTGTCCACGGTGATCAGGAGGTCGGGCTCGCGCTGCGCGGCGATATCCACCAGCTCGGGCGACAGGCCGTAGCCGAGTTCGACGCGGTTGGGCACCAGGTACTCGACCCGGGCGCCGAAGCTGCGCAGCGCGCGCATGCCGACCGCGCAGGCGGTGGCGCCGTCGGCGTCATAGTCGGCGACGATGAGGAGTTTCTTCTGCTGCGCGATGGCGTCGGCGAGCAGGCGCGCCGCCCGATCGGTGTTGGTCAGTTCCGCGGGCGGGATCAGGTGCGAGAAATCCTGTTCCAGCTGGTCCTTCGAACCGATGCGCCGCGCCGCGAACAACCTCGCCAGCAGCGGATGCACGCCGGATTCGAGCAGCCGGTTGCGGTCTGCCTCCGCGTAGCGGCGGGTTACGATTTTCATGCGTAGGCCGCGAGCGGCCGCGGCCGGCGCCAGAAACGGTGCAGGTCGCCGCGCACCGCTTCGAACGAGGCGGCGGCTTCGGGCGCGTGGATGGTCAGCATGCCGAAGCGGCCCGCTTTCAACGCCGCAAGCAGCGGCGCAAACCAGTCCGCTTCCAGCGCCTTCAGGCGCCGGACATGGCCTTCGAGATCACCCAGCGCCGAGACGCCGCGCAGATCGTCCAGCACCAGCAGGTGCCGCCCGTCCTGCGGCGCGCGTTCGAACCAGGCCGCTGCGCCGGCGCCGGGCGCGCGATTGCGGATGCCGGCGCTGCGCGCCAGGCCAATGGCCACCGAATCATTCGCGCCAAGCGATTGCCAGGGTCCGGCCGCGCCTGCCGGCAGCTTGCCTGCGCCCCATAGCCAGAGGCTGTTGATGGCCGGATCGCCACGCCGCTCGCGTGCCGTGTTCACAGCGTGCTCGTACAGCGCCATCTGGAGTTCCGTCAGCAGGGCATGCCATGCCCTGGGTGGCAGGTGCGGATCGATGTTCACACCTGCAAGTTCGATCGGCGGCTGGGCATCGGCCGCGATCGCGTTGCCCTCATCGATCTCATCCTTTACCTCGAGGCACCATTGGTCCGGCGCCAGTGGATGCAGCGTTAACTTTCCGGACAGCAGCGGCCCGAGGGCATTCGTCAATTGCCGCGCTTCCTCTAACGTAACCCCGAAAGCCTGGCTGGGAACAAGGAGCAGGCGATCGCGGTCGGGCCGCAAGTGCACGGGATCCGCGCGCAGCCAGGTGCGCGCGCCCGGATCCATGCCATGGGCGAGTGCCGTAAGCGCGCCCGCGGGAATCGCAGAGCCGTCCACGCCGAACGCGCGGACCAGCCAGCGCTCCAGGCTTGCCGCCTCGCCATTCGACCGGCGGCCGCGCGCCAACAGCAGCGCCAGCGCCGGCATCGATGCCGGCGGCAGGTCCTGCGCCGGAAACAGCGCCGGGACAACGAGCTCGATATGCATCAGTGGTGGACCAGCGAAGTCCGCCGCGACATCTGCCGGAGCGCGGTCTGCATCACATCGGCACCGCGCTCCTCCACCGCGACGCGCAGGAACTGCCACACCGCCTGCGCGTCGCCCATGGCGCGGTGGCGCGCGTCGCAGCGCAGGTGATGGCGCTCGATCAGGCTGTCCAGGTTGTGGCGCGCATGCGCCGGATACAGGCGCCGCGAGAGCTTGACGGTGCACAGCGTGCGCGCCTGAAAGCGCAGGCCGGCGCGCTCGAACGCGTGGCGCAGGAAACCGTAGTCAAAATGCGCGTTGTGGGCGACGAACACGCGTCCCTCGAGCCGTTCATACAGGCCGGCGGCGAGATCCTCGAACGAGGGCGCATCCGCGACCATTTCGTTGGTGATGCCGGTGAGCGCCTGTATGCCGGGTGGGATCGAGGTGCCCGGATTGACCAGCGTGGACCACTCGGACACCACGTCGCCGCCGGCGACTTCAATCACCGCAATTTCCGTGACCCGGTCCCCGGCCGGGTGGGCACCGGTGGTCTCCAGGTCGACGATCGCGAGCGGCGCGTCGAACAGTGGCTTCATTGCATGTGTAAATTTATCCAGTAGTGCAATTTACCGCAAAATCGTCGCGAGTTGCCACGCAGCGAAGCCTAGTATCGTCAGGCCCGAGACGATGTTGATCGTGCGAAGCAATGCCGGGCCGATGCGATTGCGGAGCCATCCGGCGCATGCCGCCAGTACGACCCACCATGAGGCCGAGCCGAGGAAGACTCCCAGTACCACCAGTGAAGCGGCGCCGTAATCCGAACTCGACGCCAGCCCCAGGCCCGCGAAGATAGCCACGAAAGCGAGAATCGTCGGCGGATTGGCGAGTGTGAGCCCGAGGGTGGAAAGAAACCCTTGCGTGAGCCCGGCTGAACTTCCGCTTGCAGCGTTCAATTCCGGGCGAGAGAGCAAGGTCTTGACCCCGAGGTAAAGCAAAAAAACGCTACCGATCAAACCGATCCAGAAGCGGTACTCAAGCAGCAGGCCCGAAATCGCGGTGAGGCCGAACGCCGCCACCGCTCCGTACAGGCCGTCCGCCACCGCGATGCCCAGGCCCGAGACAAAGCCCGCGAGCGCACCGTGCTCGATGGTGCGGCGAAAGCACAGCACCCACATCGGGCCGACGCTGGCCGCGAGCAGGAAACCGAAAACAAGGCCCTTCAGGAACAGGATCGTCATGCCGCCATTTTATCGGGCGCTGACGATCCAGCCTTCCACCGGATCGGTGCGCGCCGGCAGGCCGAAATTGCGGCGCCGGCGCTGCCAGCCCCATGTTGCCTGCACGGCGCAGATGACGGCGTCCAGCGAATCGCCCGTGGCGTCATCGACGAGGTCTTGCCGCAGTCGTTTCGGCATTGCAACAGGAAGCGCGCTCGCGATGGCCTGCCTGGCCGTCGCGCGCGCGAGGGTCTGCTTGGATGGCGAATCGTTCTTGTAGGACTCGCGGGTAATCGAACGCGCGAACAATCCTGGATACGCTTCCAATGCGATTCGCGAGCGGTCTCCCGTGGCGAGTCCCGGGATATGCACGCCGCTCTCCGCCAGCCGTGGTGCGCCTTCATGAAACATCAGCGCCACGGGCGGATTGACAAGCTTCATGGGACTGGAGGAACCGGCGGGATGGTCCGTCGCGCGGTGCGCATATTTCCCGCCCACGGGCCGTGTTGCCCGGTACCCATCCAGGATGCCGCGCCATTCGCTGCGCGAGAGATTGCCGCAGAAATCGACCAGCTTGCGCCAGTCCCGAGGCCAGCCCAGGTCGCGCACAAGTTCACGCGGCAAGCCGAACGGCAGATCGAAGCCGCCGATCCAGGGACCGGGACGGCGCAGCAGGGACTCGAAGGAACCGAAACTCTCAATGCTTTCGATCGCCTCGATTTGCAGAGCAGCGCCGAGAAAAATTCCATGGGCGACCGTAATCGGTTTCGCGCGGCGTGGCGCCGAAGTGAAATCGACGCCGATGACCTTCATGCCGTCGAGCACCCGGCGAGTTCGGCGGCGGAAAGGTTGTGGATGCGGCCGAAGCCCGCGACGAAGCGCGCGTCGCGCGGCACGATGCGCCAGAAGGAAAAATCGGCGAGCTCGAAATTGATCGCCTGCTCCGGGAAGCGGGCCAGCCACAGATGTTTCAGTTCTGGATTCTCTCCAGCAAGGTTTTCCGCCTGTCCCCTGATTGAAATTCTCTTCAGCGTGAATGGATCGGCGCGGCCGTCGTCCGTCTGCGCGATAGACAACGCAACCCTCGGGTCCCGCGCCATGTCCTGCGTGTGCCAGGCGAGGCGGCTGACGTGAACATGGAAGGCGCCGAAGCCAGGTTCCGGCAGGAAGAGGGTCATCGAAGCCATCGGCGCGTCCTGCCTGAGCGTCGCGAGGTGCGCGAGGCGCTCCGTTCGGAGCAGGGCGGCGAGGTCCGGGGCGAAATCCACGACGGTGATTGTAGTATTCTGGGGCACCTTGCGTTACGAGCTCCTCGTCGGCCTGCGCTATACGCGCGCAAAGCGCCGCAATCACTTCATCAGTTTCATTTCCGCCATCTCGATGGCGGGCATCGCGCTCGGGGTCGCGGCGCTGATCGTGGTGCTCTCGGTGATGAACGGCTTCCAGAAGGAATTGCGCGCCCGCATCCTCGGCGTCGCCTCGCACGTGCAGATCAGCGGCCCGAACAACCAGCTCGCCGACTGGGCGCCGGTGGCGAAGATCGCGCTCGAGGATCCGCGCGTCAAGGGCGCGGCGCCGTTCGTCAACGCGCAGGCAATGCTCTCAGCCGGCCAGGCAGTGCGCGGCAGCGTGGTACGCGGCATCCTGCCCGAGCGCGAGGAACAGGTGGCCGAAATTGGCCTGCACATGCGCGCCGGCAGGCTGGATGCGCTCAAGGCGGGCGAATTCAATATCGTGCTCGGCTCCGAGCTCGCGCGCGCGCTGGGCGTGCTGGTGGGCGACAAGCTGGCGCTGATCGCGCCGCAGGGCATGGTGACGCCCGCGGGCGTGATCCCGCGCCTGAAGCAGTTCACCGTGGTCGGCCTGTTCGAGATCGGCATGTTCGAGTACGACTCGGGACTTGCGCTGATCCACATGGCGGACGCGCAGAAGCTCTACCAGTTCGGCGACGCGGTGTCGGGCGTGCGCCTGAGGCTGGACGACCTTTTCAGCGCGCGCACAGTGGCGCGGGAACTGATGGCGAAGATGAGCAGCGATACCTTTGCCACGGACTGGACGCGCAGCCACGCCAACTTCTTCCGCGCGGTGGAGATCGAGAAGCGCGTGATGTTCATCATCCTGCTGCTGATCGTCGCGGTGGCGGCGTTCAACATCGTCTCTACTCTCGTGATGCTGGTGACCGACAAGCAGTCCGACATCGCGATCCTGCGCACCCTGGGGGCGTCGCCCGGCTCAATCGTGCAGATTTTCATGGTGCAGGGGACGCTGATCGGCGTCATCGGCACCTTCGCGGGCCTCGTCCTGGGCGTCCTGCTCGGCCTGAATGTTGCCACCGTGGTGCCCTTTGTCGAGAACCTGCTGGGCTTCAAGTTCCTCGCCAAGGACATTTACTACATCTCCGACCTGCCTTCCGACGTACAGATGGGCGACGTGACCACGATCGGCATCGTGTCGCTCGTGCTGTCGTTCCTCGCCACGCTGTATCCGAGCTGGCGCGCCTCGCGCACCAATCCGGCGGAGGCGCTGCGCTATGAGTGAAGTGGTGCTCTCCTGCCAGGGCTTGAAGAAGTCCTACCAGGGGCCAGCAGCGGTGCATGTGCTTCTGGGTGTGGACCTGGAGGTGCGCGCCGGCGAGCATGTCGCCATCATGGGCCGCTCGGGGTCCGGCAAATCCACGCTCCTGCATCTTCTCGGCGGCCTCGACCTGCCTTCGGAGGGCGTTGTGTCGCTGCAAGGCAAGGCCCTGAACCAGATGTCGGAAGCCGAGCGCGGCAGCAGCCGCAATAGCGCGCTTGGATTCGTTTACCAGTTCCACCACCTGCTGCCGGAGTTCAGCGCGGAGGAAAACGTTGCCATGCCGCTGTGGATCCGGCGCATGGATCGCGGCGCCGCGCTCCTCAAGGCGCGCAAGGCCCTGGCGGAAGTCGGCCTGGCGGCCCGGTGCGAACACCGTCCGGGTGAGCTTTCGGGCGGCGAGCGCCAGCGCTGCGCGTTCGCGCGCGCGATGGTCACGGAGCCGGCCTGCGTGCTGGCCGACGAACCCACGGGCAACCTGGATGCGCAGACCGCGGAGGAAGTGTTCGAGGCGATGGTGCGGCTCTCGGCATCCCGCGGCACCGCTTTCGTGCTGGTAACGCATGACGCTGCCCTGGCCGCACGCACCGGGCGCGTGCTCGAGCTGCACAACGGGATGCTGCGGGCGGCTTAGGCCGGCTTTTGCGCGGCGTCTTCGGACTTGGCCTCGATCGCGGCCTCGTCCTCTCGCAGCGTGCGTGCGAACTGGTCGCGCAACTCGTTCGATACGGAGACGTGCGCGTCGGGTTCGCCGCGGTGCACCGCATAAAGCTTCGAGAGCACCAGGCTGTCGTGGCGCGCGAACGCCTTGACCGTGCGCTTGGAGCGTTCGGCATCGCCGGTGATGGCGGCCAGTGCGCCGCGGCTCAGCTCCAGCGCGGATTCGAAGGTCTCGCGCTCGATGACCGCGACGCCGATGTCGCGCAGTTCGAACATGTGCCGCATGTCGTGTGCGCGCGCGATGATCCTGAGGTTCGGGAAATGCTTCACGGCGATGGATGCCAGGCGCGTGGTCGCGTCCGGGTCGTTCAGCGTGATGACGAGGAAGTCCGCGCTCGCCGCGCCAGCCGCTTCCAGCAGGTCCAGCCGGGTGGCGTCGCCGTAGAAAACGCGGAAGCCGACGCGGCGCGATTGCTCGACGTGGTCCGGATCGTCATCGAGGATGGTCGGCTCGTAGCCGCTAGCGTGCAGCAGGCGCGCCACCACCTGGCCGACGCGCCCCAGGCCGGCGACGATTACCTTGGAAGTCTCCGGCGCCTCGTGCTCGCGCTTGGGCGCCTCGACGGAGAAGCGTTTTGCCAGTACCCGGTCGTGGAATACGAGCAGGAAGGGCGTCGAGAGCATGGACAGCGCCACCGCGAGGGTCATCGCCTGCGCGGTCTCGAAGGGCAGCACCTCGCGCTGCACGCCCAGGGTCAGCAGGACAAAGGCGAATTCGCCGCCTTGCGCAAGCAGCAGGATGAACAGCGGCTGCTCGCTCGGCGGCAGCTTCGCGAAGTGGGCGATGATCCAGAGCACCGCGCCCTTCACGATAAACAGGCCGAAGATCATGCCGAGGATGACGAGCGGCTTGTCCAGCAGCAGGCCGAAATCGACGCCCATGCCGACTGCGATGAAGAACAGACCCAGCAGCAGGCCCTTGAAGGGTTCCACCGCCGCTTCAATTTCGTGGCGGTACTCGGATTCCGCGAGCAGTACGCCGGCGAGAAAGGTGCCCAGCGCCATGGACAGGCCGGCCAACTCGAAGCAAAAGGCAATGCCCAGCACCAGCAGCAGCGCGAAGGCGGTGAAGATTTCGCGCTGCCGGGTGCGCGCGATATGGCGGAACACCGGTTGCGCGAGGAAGTGGCCGCCGACCAGCGTGGCGGCGATCACGGCGCCGGCAAAGCCCAGTCCGCCCCAGGAAAAATTCGATCCGCTGCCGCTGCCCCCCAGAAGCGGCAACAGCGCCAGCATCGGGATCACCGCGATGTCCTGGAACAGCAGGATCGCGAATACCGCCTGTCCGCCCTTGTTTTGCAGAGCGCCGCGCTCCGTGAGCGGCTGCAGCGCCAGCGCGGTGGATGAAAGGGCGAGCGCCATGCCGGCGACAATGCCCACGCGCACGTCGATGCCCGCGACCCAGGCCACCAGCGTGATCAGCGCGATCGAGCCGGCCACCTGCGACACGCCCAGCGACAGCAGGCGCGCGCGCATGCTCCAGAGGCGCTTGGGCTCCAGCTCCAGGCCAATGACGAACAGCAGGAACACCACGCCCAGCTCGGCGATGTGGCGCACGTCTTCGACCTTGTCGATGAGCTTCAGGCCGAAGGGGCCGATGGCGACGCCCGCCAGCAGGTAGCCGGCCACCGAGCCCAGTCCCAGGCGATGCGAAAACATGACGGCCAGCACCGCCGAGGCGAGAAAGACGACGCTGGGAACCAGGAAGGCGCTGGCGGATTCCATGAAGTGAGCCGAATCCTAATCCAGTTTGCCGGACCGCCTCCTGCCGCGCCGGCGCCAGGCGAACATCACGTAGCCGCGCCAGCCCAGCTGCACCGCCGCGTAGCCCAGCGCCGCCAGGGTCACGGCGAGCGCCACCAGGCCAATCGCCAGCGGCGTGCCGAGCGAGAGCATCCAGTGGAACATCGCTTCGCCGGAGTCGATCCAATGTCCCCAGTCCCAATCGACGGTTTGCACCCTGACCGGCTGGTGGGTCGCGCCCATCAGCAGGCTCCCGTATCCGTAGGCGAGCAGGTAAAGCGGCGCGATGGTGAATGGGTTGGTGTAGAGCGTCGTCACCAGCGCGACCGGCAGGTTCTTTTTCAGCGGGATCGCCAGCAGCGCCGCAGTGAGCATCTGCAGCGGCCCCGGCACCAGCCCCGCAAATAGGCCGATGGCGAAGCCGCCGGCAACCGAGTGCCGGTTCAGGTGCCACAGATTCGGGTGATGCAGCCATGCGCCGCACCACGCCAGGTACTTGTGGGCGCGAACCGTATCGCCGTCGGGGAGGTACCTGCGAAAGAATTTTCTGGGCATGGTCGGCGCGAGGCGCGCTGGTCAAGGTCATCGCCAACAGCGCTGGTGCGTTTCATTTTAGATGACGCTTGTCATCCTAAGTTTCGCCCTGGGCGTTGTATTTCTTCAGCTGCAGCCCGCATTGCCCGGGATGGCCTGGGCCGCGCTTTGCGCAATGCCCCTGCTTCTATCCCGCTGGAAGAGGATCTTTTACCTGCCAGCGGCGTTCGCGGCCGGTTTCTGCTGGGCGCTCGGCATGGCGCACCTCAAGCTCGATGACCGGCTTGCGGCGGAGCTCGAGGGCAGGGATATCGAGCTGGTCGGCGTCGTTGCCAGCCTGCCGGCAATCGGCGAGCGCAGCCTGCGCTTCGAATTCGAGCCCGAGTCCGCGATCGAACCGGCAGAGGCGCGCCTGCCGCAGAAAATCCTGCTGTCCTGGTACCGGACGGCGCTCTACGAAGAAAGTCCCTCGATACTCGCCAGCGCGGTCCATCCCGGCGAGCGCTGGCGCTTCACCGTGCGCCTGCGCCGGCCGCACGGCAATTCCAACCCGCACGGTTTCGACTACGAAGCGTGGCTTCTGGAACGGGGCGTGGGCGCGACCGGGTACGTGCGCCCTTCGAGGAAAGCATTGCCGGCAAAACTGGGAGAGCGCAACAGTTTCTCCGACCGGATCGAAAGCATTCGCGAAACCGTGCGCGACCGTTTCAAGCGCGTACTGGGCGAAACGCCGGCGAGCGGCATCCTCGCCGCGCTCGCGGTGGGCGACCAGCGGGCCATTCCCGCGGAGGAGTGGCGCCTCTTCAATCGCACCGGTGTCACGCACCTGATGAGCATCTCGGGGCTGCACGTGACCATGATCTCGGGCCTTTTCGCCTGGCTGGCGGGCTTCCTCTGGCGCCGGTCGCCGGCCCTCATGCTGCGCCTGCCCGCGCGCAAGGCGGGCGCCGTGGCCGCGATCGCGGGCGCGCTGGGCTATGCGCTGATTTCCGGCTTCGCGGTGCCCGCGCAGCGCACCTTCTGGATGGTGACGGTGGTGGCGATCGCGCTCTGGTCGGGGCGCATCGCATCGCCCACGCGCATGCTCGCGCTGGCCCTTGCTATCGTCCTGCTGTTCGATCCCTGGGCGGTGTTCGCGGCCGGCTTCTGGCTGTCGTTCGGCGCCGTCGCCCTGATATTTTTCGTCGCGAACGAAAAGGAGTCCGCGGCCAGGCAATGGCTGCGCGTGCAATGGGCGATCACCGCCGGGCTCGCGCCGGCGGCGCTGTTCCTTTTCTCGCAGGTATCCGTCGTGGGGCCGCTTGCCAACGCGGTCGCGATTCCGGCCGTGTCGGCGGTGATCACGCCGCTCGCGCTGGCGGCGGCGGTGCTGCCCTCGGACGGCTTGCTCGAATTTTCGTCCTGGTTGATGCAGTGGCTGCTGCTGTTCCTGGAATGGTGCGCGTCGCTGCCGGCCGCAGTCTGGCAGCAGCACGTGCCGCCGCTCTGGAGCGTGCTGCTCGCGATGGCGGGCGTGCTGTGGATGCTCGCGCCGCGCGGCGTACCCTGGCGCGTCACGGGGGTCGCCCTGATGCTGCCGGCCGTCGCGCTGCCGCCACCGGCGCCGGAACCCGGCGCGGCCTGGATCACGACGCTGGATGTCGGCCAGGGCCTGGCGGTGCTGGTGCGCACGGCGAACCGTTCGCTGCTGTATGACGCTGGACCGGCTTTCGGTGCCGAAGCAGACAGCGGCGAACGCATCATCGCGCCCTATCTGCGCGCCATTGGCATTGAACGGCTGGACGCGATGATCGTAACGCACAAGGATATCGACCATTCCGGCGGCGCGGCTTCGGTGCTGGAAAACCATGAGGTGAGCGAGTTCCTGTCTTCGCTGCCTGCGGGCGACCCGCTCCTGAGCCTCGCGCCCGGAGCGAGGCGCTGCGCGGCCGGCCAGAGCTGGACCTGGGACGGCGTGCGATTCGAGATCCTGCATCCCGCGAACGCGGCGGCGACGGCGCGCAAGACCAACGACCTGAGCTGCGTGCTGAAAGTAAGCGCGGGCGCGCGCGCCATGCTGCTCACTGGCGACATCGAAAAGCCCGCCGAAGCCGAACTCGTGCAGCGCGGCGCGGCCGCGCTCGGCGCCGACGTGCTGCTGGTGCCGCACCATGGCAGCCGGTCGTCTTCGAGCGCGGAATTCCTCGCTGCGGCGCACCCGTCGGCGGCCGTGGTGCCGGTGGGCTACCGCAACCGTTTTGGCCATCCCGCTGCGGAAGTCGTGCAGCGCTACCAGGACGCAGGAATCCCGCTGCGGCGGACGGATCTCGAAGGGGCCGTGACGGTTCACCTGACGAATGAAAGGATCGAAATCACGAGCCAGAGACGGGAGCGCGCGAGGTACTGGCACGATGCACCGCCCTAGGGTCATAATGACCGCGCGGATATCCCGCACCATTGCCCAAGGAGGAATCGTCATGGCGAAGAAGGAACGCAATGCTGTTTACAGGGTCACGGACGTCATCGGCACCAGTGCGGTTTCCTGGGAAGACGCAGCGCGCACTGCCGTGAAAACAGCCTCGAAGTCGTTGCGTGACCTGCGCATCGCCGAGGTGACAAAACTCGACGTCAAGGTCGTGGACGGCAAGGTGACGCAGTTCCGCACGCGGCTGTCGCTGTCGTTCAAATACGGCGCTTGAGCCGTATCGCGCACGTCGGCGCTTGAGCCGTATTCTGCACACCGGAGCTTGATGCCTTTCACGGCGATCGTCAGGGTCACCGGCAGCGCCGGCCGCTTCGAGGAGTTCCGCGAGCGCGTCCGGTGGCTGCTGGTGCGCGATCCCGATACCGAGCCCTACACCGAGCATCACGCGGATTCGCTGCTCGAGTACCGGTTCGAACTGACGAAGGGCCTGCCGTTCCCGAGTTTCGTCGCCGCCAGCGCGGCGTTCCCCGAGCTGCGCGTCGAGGCTGAATGGGACAAGGACGGCGCCAGGGGCGGCGCGGCGATCGAGAATGGCAGGCTGGTGGACAAGTGGAACGGCGAGCGGAGGCTGGCTTGAAAGAAACCTCCGGGCAGCGGTTCGTGCAATGCGCCTCGCCCAAGGGGCTGCACCGCATTTCCTATCTTGAGTGGGGCGATCCGCACAACGAGCGCGTGCTGATGTGCGTGCATGCACTGGGACGCTGCGCGCGCGATTTCGACTCCCTTGCGGCGGCATTGAGCGACCGCTACAGGGTGGTGTGCCCGGATGTCGCCGGCCGCGGCGACTCGGACTGGCTGCCGGACCCGATGCTGTATCAGTTGCCCCAGTACCTCGCCGACATGGTGACCTTGATCGCGCGCCTGAATGTCGAACGCGTGCACTGGGTCGGGACTTCGATGGGCGGGCTGATCGGCATGGCGCTGGCGGCGCAGCCGAACACACCCGTCACCCGGTTGGTGGTCAACGACGCCGGACCGGTGATCACCAAGGTATCGCTGGAGCGCATCGCGACCTACTTCGGCATGGCGCCGTCGTTCCCGGATATCGCCACGGCCGACAAATACGTGCGCACGGTGAGCGCCAGTTTTGGTCCGCACAGCGATGCCGAGTGGCGCTTTCTCGCCGAGGTCGTGGTGCGCAAGAACGCCGACGGCAGCCTGCGCCTGCACTACGATCCGAAAATCGCCGAGCCGTTTCGCGCCAGCATGCCGGACAAGGACCTCGAACTCTGGCCGCTGTGGGATGCGATCCGCTGCCCGACCCTGGTGGTGCACGGGGCGCAGTCGGACCTGCTGACGCGCGCTACCTGCGACACGATGGAACAGCGCGGGCCGAAAGCGAAGGTGGTGGAGATTGCCGGCGTCGGCCATGCGCCGACGCTGATGCACGACGACCAGATCAGGATCGTGCGCGACTTCCTGCTGCCGTAATCCAGAATTTTTCCAGATTGGAAATCAGGGCCGGGCTGAAGTGGCAGTGCGCCTGTTCGCGCGCGTACACCGACATGTAGCGCCGGAAGGCATCCAGCGGCTCTTCCACGATGCGCAGCGCGCGCCGGTTGCCCGCGGCGCTGACCATTCCCGAGCCGGTGACGTGCTTCACCAGCCGATCCACCTCGAAATCCATCGCGTCGGGGGCGACGATGTAATCGCAGACAAGGCGTCCCTCCGGGCTCGCGCAGTCGATGCGCCGTTCGGCCAGGATCGCCTGGCGCGCGACGCGGTCGCCGACGTGGCGCGCGAGGCGCAGGTTCGCGGCGCCCGGGATGATGCCTTCCTTGCGCGCCGGCAGCGTCATGTAGGCGTCCCTGGTGGCGACCACCTGATCAATCGTCAACAGAATTTGGCAGTGGCCGCCGATGGCGAAGCCCTCGACCGCGGCGATCCAGAGCTTTTCGATCGAATCTTCCTCGGGCGGCGCCTCGGGCAGCGCAAGGCCGCGGTAGAGCTTGTTGACCAGGCCCAGGTCGCGGATCAGGTACCAGAGGAAGCGGATCTTTCCCTCGTAGAGATGCGTGAGGTTGATGCCGGCGCCGAACAGGCGCTTGCCCGCGTGCTTGGTGTGCGTCACCGTATCGCCGCGCAGGACGCAGATTTCCGTCTGCGGGTCGAGCAGCGCGAGGTCGATGGCCGTTTCCAGGCCCGCCAGCGTGCCCTCATCCTCGGCGTTCAGGTATTGCGGGTTGCACATCGTCACGACGGACGCCTTGCCCTCGCGCTCGAGGCGCGCGCCGTCGAACTTTATTTTTCCGGTCTGCAGGAATTGCGGCAGCAAGGCCTGCGACTCTGCCCTCGGCAGCAGCATCGCATGGCACAGGTGAATGCCGGCCAGCGGGTCGCGCAGCACCTGCGACAGAAAAATTCCCTGGTCCACCTCCAGGCCGTCCTTCTCGCCCTGTGCGATGCCCGATTCGCGCGCCAGCTCCTTCTCTCCCGGCACGAGACCCGGATACTCGGTCGCCGCGCGCACGCACAATTCGTCCACCCGCACGAACCTGCCCCGACCCACCGTGACGGAGTCGTACACCCCGCGCGCATGCGCCCGCATGAACATCGTGCGCGACTCGCGCGCCAGTCCCAGCACTTCCGCCGCCGCCGCGGCTTCCTCGGCGTTGCGCCTGGGCTTCGCCGGCAGCCGCGCCAGCAGGTCGGCCGATTTGAGCCAGAATTGGCCGAAGCTCGCCTTGTCCGGCGCGAGCTCCGTCGTCCTCGCCGGCGCCGTCCGCGCCCACCCCTTCACCGCCTGCTGCAGCACGTTGTCCGTCATGTGCAATAGTAGCGGCTAGATGGACGACGCGGGAAGAGGCGGGATGACCCTGAACGATCCTCCGGCTCTGCACGAGCGGCCGCAGTCGCTCGGGGAGGAGATCGCCAACAGCGTAAGCCACGGCGTCGGCCTGCTGCTGGCCCTGATCGCGTTGCCGGTTCTCATCGCGAGCGCGCTGAAGCGCGGCGACATTGCGGGAGTGGTGGCCGCAGCAGTGTTCGCGACAACGCTGGTGCTGCTGTATTCCACGTCGATGCTGTTTCACGCATTCCGGCAGGGGCGCGCGAAGCGCGTGTTCCAGGTGCTGGATCATTCGGCGATCTACCTCCTGATTGCCGGCACCTACACGCCATTCACGCTGGGCGTGCTGCACGGCACCTGGGGCTGGATCCTGTTCGGCCTGGTATGGAGCATGGCGCTGGCGGGCACCTTGCTGAAGGCCATCGGCGGCATCCGGTACAACACGCTTTCGACGTTCATGTATCTCGCGATGGGCTGGGTGGTCGTCATCGCGGCCGACAAGGTGTGGGCCCTGGTGCCCGGCTGGGGAATTTTCTGGCTGTTCGCGGGCGGCATCGCCTACAGCCTGGGCGCAATGTTTTTCCTCGCCGAGCGGATCAGGTATTTCCACTTCGTGTGGCATCTGTTCGTGGTCGCCGGCAGCGCCTGCCATTTCATCGCCGTGCTCTGGTACGCCGCCTGAGCTGATGTCTGCCGACCTGCAAACCATTGCGCTGGCATCGTTGCTCGCGTGGGCGAGCGGGATCAGGCTTTACCTGGTGGTGTTTGCGGCCGGCGTGGCGGGTTATCTTGGCTACATCGACCTGCCCGCTGGACTTCGTGTGCTGCAGCATCCCTGGGTCATCGGCGCCGCCGGCGTCCTCCTGCTGCTGGAATTCCTGGTGGACAAGGTGCCTGGCGTCGACAGCTTCTGGGATGCGCTGCACACCTTCATCCGCATTCCAGCAGGCGCCTTGCTCGCGGCGGGCGCCGCGGGCGAGGGGGTGAGCGCGCTCACCATCGCGGCGGGTTTGCTCGGTGGGACGATCACCGCGGGTACGCACTTCGCCAAGGCGGGCAGCCGCGCGATCATCAATTCCTCGCCGGAGCCGCTGTCGAACTGGGCAGCGTCGTTCACTGAAGACGGGATGACGCTGGCAGGAATCTGGCTCGCCTTCCAATTCCCTATCGTATTTCTCTCTGCGCTGGCAGTGTTCGTGGCGCTGGTAATCTGGCTGCTGCCCAAGATCTGGCGGGGCATCGCCGGGATGTGGCGCCTGCTGCGAACGAGGTCTATGATTGGCCGCAGGATCCAAGGAGAGGAGCAACGCCCATGAAGATCTACTACCATCCTGCATCCACGACCAGCCGCCCGCTGATGCTGTTCGCCAGCGAGAACGGCATCAAGGTCGATTTCCAGGTCGTCGACCTGTTCACTGGCGAGCACTACCAGCCGCCGTTCGAGGCCATCAATCCGAACCGCCAGGTGCCGGTGCTGGACGACGGCGATTTCCGCCTCACCGAGAGCGCCTCGATCCTGAAATACCTCGCCGAGAAGAACGACTCGCCCGCGTATCCCAAGGACCTGAAGCAGCGCGCGCGCGTCAATGAGCGCATCGACTGGTTCAATACGCAGCTGAACCGCGACCTCGCCTACGGCCTGGTCTACCCGCAGGCGTTTCCGCACCACAAGCGCCCGAGCGACGAGGCACAGAAGGCGACGCTCGCCTGGGCGAAGGAGCGCGCCGCGGGTTGGCTGAAGGTACTGAATGACTCCATCATCGGTCCGAAGAACGCCTACCTGTGCGGCGACAAGATCACGCTCGCCGACTACTACGGCGCGCCGTTCGCGGCCCTGACCGGCGTGATCGGCTCGGACCTGGCGGCCTACCCGAACGTCAAGCGCTGGCTCGGCAACATGAAGGCGCTGAAGACCTGGGCCAGGACGAACGAGGTCATCGACGGTTTTGCCGGCACTCTGAAGGGTCCGTTCGAGAAGGTGTGACCATGATCAAGGGCCTGCACCACAACGCCTACCGCTGCCGCGACGCGGAGGAGACGCGCAAGTTCTACGAAGATTTCCTCGGCCTGCCGCTGTCGCATACGCTGGAGATCCGCGAGTCCATGAGCGGGCGCAAGACCGAAACGCTGCATACGTTTTACCGGCTGGGCGACGGCTCCTATCTTGCGTTCTTCGAGGCGCCGGACATGGACTTCGAATTCAAGCGCCAGCACGACTACGACCTGCACATCGCGCTGGAAGTCGAACAGCCGGTGCTCGAGAAGAAGTTCGCCGAGGGCAAGGCGCGCGGCATCGAGACGCGCGGGGTCTCGGACCACGGCTTCATCCAATCGATCTACTTCCGCGACCCGAACGGCTACGTGATCGAGCTCACCGTGAAGATGCCGGAGCACGACCGCGCGATGGATCCGGGCAGCAACAACGCGCGCGCCAAGCTCGACCGCTGGCAGGCAGCGAAGAAAAATCAGGCGTGAGACGCTGGACTGCATTGCTGGCGTTTGCGCTTGGATTTTCCGCGGCTGCGCAACCCTATCCCAGCCAGCCAATCAAGCTGATCTCTCCCTTCCCGCCGGGCGGCAGCGTCGACATCACCGCGCGGCTCATCGCCGATCCGCTCGGCGCGCAGCTTGGCGCGCGTATCATCATCGACAACCGCTCCGGCGCCTCGGGCAATATCGGCATGGATGCCGCGGCGCGCGCCGCGCCGGACGGCTATACGCTGGTGCTGAACACCATTCCGCTCGCGACCAATCAGAGCCTGTTCGACAAGCTTGGCTGGGATCCGATCCGGGATTTCGCGCCGATCGGCATGGTCGCGACCTCGCCGCACATCCTGGTTGTGCCGACCCGTTCCGCGGCGGCAAAGGTTGACGACCTGGTAAGGCTTGCGCGCGCGAATCCGGGCAAGCTGTCCTACGCCTCTGCCGGCGTGGGCACGACGTTTCACCTCTGTACCGAAATGTTCAAGGACGCGACCGGGACCTTCATCGTGCACATACCGTACCGTGGCGGCGGCCCGGCCGTGCTCGACACCCTCTCGGGCCAGGTCGATCTGAGCTTCCCTACGCTGGCCGCAGCGCTGCCCCACGTCAAGGCCGGCACGTTGCGTGCCCTTGCGGTCACCGGGATTGCGCGGTCGCCGCAGCTCCCCGACGTGCCGACGCTGCGCGAGGCGGGTCTCAAGGATTTCCAGTTCTCGCAGTGGCTCGCGTTGCTCGCGCCGGCCGGCACGCCGCCCGAGATCGTCGGCCGCCTGAACGGCTCGCTGCGCCAGGTGCTGAATTCTCCGGACGTGCGCGAGAAATTCCAGGCGCAGGCCTTCGAGTCCTGGATCTCCTCGCCGGAGGAGGCGGGGAAGTTCATTGCCAGTGAAGTGCAGCGCTTCTCGCGTCTCATCAAGGCGCAAGGCATCACCGCGAACTGAATCGTGGATTCAC
The DNA here is from genome assembly GCA_039931635.1 of Betaproteobacteria bacterium. GTDB lineage: Bacteria > Pseudomonadota > Gammaproteobacteria > Burkholderiales > SG8-39 > RBG-16-66-20. Next base: position 17,442 of record JBDTRO010000192.1, read on the forward strand.
CTAGATCTCTCTGCCCGCCTTCTCCCAATACGGCGCGCGCAACCTGCGCTTGAAGATCTTGCCGCTGTCTTCGCGCGGCAGCGTATCGTGGAAAACGATCAGACGCGGAACCTTGTAGCCCGCGATCCGCTCCTTCAGCCAAGACTGCACGGCTTCCTGCGTCAGGGCGACGCCCGCCTGCGATTGCACCGCGGCGGCGAGCGATTCGCCGAACTCGGGGTCGGGAATGCCGAAGACCGCGCAGTCGGCGACGCCTGGCATGCCGATCAGGGCGGACTCGATCTCCGCGGGATAGATGTTCACGCCGCCCGAAATCACCATGTCCACCGCGCGATCGGATAGGTAGAGGTAGCCGTCCTCGTCCAGCCAGCCCATGTCGCCCAGCGTCCAGAGGCCATCGCGCTCCAGCTCGCGCCGGGCCTCTTCGTTGTTGACGTAGGTGAAGTCGGTGTACGTCGGATTGCGTGCATAGATGAGCCCGGTAGCGCGCGGCGGGAGCTCGCGGCCCTCGGCATCGAGGATCTTCAGCAACGTGCCTTCGATCGGGCGCCCGGCGGATCCCGGCCGCTCGAGCGCCTCGGCCGCGGTGATGAAGGTGACAATGCCCAGTTCGCTCGCGGCGTAGCTTTCGTGGATCACCGGCCCCCACCATTCGATCATCGCGCGCTTTACTTCGGGCGCGCAGGTCGAGCCCATGGAAAGCACGAACTGCATGGAGGACAGGTCATGGCGCCGTTTCACCGCGTCGGGCAGCTTGAGCATGCGGGAAAACATGGTCGGCACCAGGTAGGCGTGCGTGATCCTTTCCCTTTCGATCAACTGCAGCGTGCGTTCGGCGTCGAAGCGGGATTCCAGAAACAGCGTCGCGCCGAGCAGGATGGCCTGCGTCGCGTACATGTTCGGCGCGCTGTGATAGACAGGCGCGGACAGCAGAGCGCGCGCGCCGGGTTGCAGGCCGTAGACCCGTTTTATGCTCTCCGCGAGGACGCGCGCCGCGCGCTCGGCGTCGGGGGGCGCCAAGCGGCGGATACCCTTCGGGCGTCCCGTCGTGCCCGAGGTGTAGGGCATGGAGTAGCGCGCCGCGCGCTCCGGTCCGGCGTGACGCGCATGGGAGGCGAGCCAGGCGCGCCATTGCCGGGCGCCGGCTTGCACCACCGTGACGCCGGGCGGAATTCCGTCCTTCACCTGCGCCAGCAGGTCGGACTCGATGACGAGAACCCTGGCGCTGCTGTCGCGCAGGATCCAGCCCGCCTCGTCGGCCCTGAAATGCCAGTTGACCGGGCAGGTGTAGGCGCCCAGCCGCCGGGCGCCGAACAGGCCTTCGAGGAACGCGGGGCAATTGCGCAGCATCAGACACACCACGTCGCCTTCGCGCACGCCCAGGCGCTCGAAACCCGCCGCGGCGCGCAGCACGGCGTCTTCAAATGCCGGCGGCGGCACCTCGTTGCCGTCGAAATAAAGGCTGGCCTGCATCGCTTGGGCAGTGTAGCGGATGCCTGTGCGGCGCACCCTGCTGCTAAAATTTGAACCTCCATGAAGTTTTTCATCGTCGATGACGACCCCGATACGCTGGCACTGGTTTCCCACCTGCTGACGGACGCGGGGCACGAGGTCATGGTGCGCGCTTCGAGCACCGGCGCGGTGCGCGACATCCCGGACGCGCGGCCCGACTGCGTGATCACCGACCTGATGATGCCGGTGATGGACGGTTTCGAGCTGACGCGCGAGTTGCGCCGCCGCCCCGAGCTGGCGGGCATGAAGATCCTGATTCTGTCGGCCAAGAGCTATGACTTCGACCGCCGGCGCGCGAAGGAAATGGGCGCCGACGGCTACCTCACCAAGCCGATCAACCGCGAGACCTTCCTGCAGTCGATCAAGGAGATCGTGTCGGACCGGGTCACGGTGCATTACTGGGGCGTGCACGGCACGCTGCCGGTGCCCGGACAGGCCTACAACCGCTACGGCGGCAATACGCCTTGCGTCAGCGTGGAAGTCGGCGGCGAGCCGCTCTACATCTTCGATTGCGGGTCCGGCATCAAGCAGCTCTCGGACCGGGTCATGGCGGACGCCGGGCAGCGCTTTTCGGGGCGCATTTTCATCTCGCACACGCACTGGGACCACATCAACACGGTGCCCTTCTTCGCGCCGCTCTACCAGCGCGGCAACCAGATCGAGGTGTTCGGTCCCTACCAGGGCGACCTGACCATCGAGCGCGCCATCAGCGCCCAGATGGAGAGCGTGTATTTCCCGGTCACGATCCGCGAATTCGGCGCGCGCCTCGTGTTCCGCGACCTGCGCGAAGAGCGGCTGGAATTCGGGCCGGTGCGCGTAGACACGATGCTGCTGCGCCACCCGGGCTACTGCCTGGGCTACAAGCTCACCTGCCGCGACCGCGTCGTCTGCTACATCACCGACAACGAGCTCTACCTGCCGACCGATCCGCGCCACGACGCGCGCTACGTGCAGACACTCGCCGACTTCGTGCGCGGCGCCGATGTGCTGATCACCGACACCACCTACCGCGACCACGAGTATCCCTCGAAGGTCGACTGGGGGCACTCCTGCGTCAGCCAGGTCGCCGACCTCGCGGCGCGCGCCGATGTGAAGCGGCTGCACCTGTTCCACCACGACCCGGACCAGACCGACGACGACATCGACGCCAAACTCGAGGAAACGCGCGCGGAACTCGCGCGGCTGGGATCGAGCGTGGTGTGCGAAGCGCCCGCCGAGGGTACCGACCTGGTGCTCTAGAACACGCCCATCGCCAGCCCGGTGGCGAATGCGGCGCCCAGTTCCTCGCAGCGGGAAAGAACTTCAGGGGTCAGCTCCTTCAATCCAATCACCGGTTCCGATTTCTTTTCCATTCGCAATCCGGTCACTATTCTTTCCACGGAACTGACGGCGCCCGCGCCATCCTGTCCCGCGCCGACGAACAGCGCCCAGGGCCGGCCGTTGACCCTTCCTTCGCAGGCGTAGAACACGCGCTCGAGGAAGTCCTTCATCATCCCGGACATGTAACCGAAGTTCTCGGGCGTGCCGAGGATCAGCCCGTCGGCGGCGAGGAGATCCTCCGGACCGGCATCGGCGCAGCGCTTGACCACCACGTTCACGCCCGCCGCATCGTCCCCGCACGTGCGCGCGCCGCGCTCCACGGCCTCGGCCATTTGCGCGGTCTTGACGCCACCCGTGTGAAAGACGATGAGCAGCGTTTTCGTCACTGCACGTCCAGTTCCTGCACGAAGATCAGCTCGCAGGCGCCGCCACCCGTGTCTTCGCGCGTGAGCGAGCTGCGCCAGGTCCAGCCTTCGGGCGACACCGCTTCGACCAGGTAGCCGCGGATGCGCACCGTGTCGCCGGCCTTCACCGACTTCAGGCGGCGCGCAATGGCGTCGGAAGACGGAATCATGTGCATGTTGGCGCTGTTCAGTTCGATCTCGCGGCGTGGAATCGGCGGCTGGTTCTCATAGCGCCAGTGGTAGAAGCGCCCGGACTGGGAAAAGCTGATCGCCGCCAGCACCGCCGGATCGTTCATCGGGCCCCAGGCAAGCGCCAGGTCCACCGGCGAGAGCTGCGACTCCATGTCGTTCGAGTAATGCTGCGCCAGGATGACGCGCGCGCCGACGGAAAACTCGGCAAGGCCCGTCAGCGTATGGCCGTTGACCCTGAACACCGGGCCGCTGAAGAGATTCTTCTGGATCGGCTCGCGCGTCTCCGAGGCCGCGCGCACCGTGACCATCGGCGGGGGCTCGACCTTGATCGGGCGATGGCCCTTCCAGTAGTTGTAGCCGATGCCCAGCGCGAGCGCGGCGGCCAGGAGCCACTTGGTCATCGGATAGTCACCTCGTCAGCCTGAGCGCCGGATCCTGGCGGTAGAAGCCCTTGAACAGATCATAAAGCCCAGGGAAATCCCCGCGCAACGCGTGGGGCGACTCGAAGAAGGCTTCGCTCGCGACGGCGAAGAATTCGGCTTCGTGCTCCGCGCCGTAGGGATCGAGGAAGGTGTCTTTGCCCGCTTCGACCGATTTACAGAAGCGGTCGAACTCTGCGTCGAACACCGCGGTCCAGTGCTCGCGCGCCTCGCGCGAGGGCAGCGGCGGCACGCCGTCGGCTTCGCCTGCCATCATGTCCAGCTTGTGCGCGAATTCGTGGATCACGATGTTCGCGCCGCCTTCGGCGACCGAGCCTGCGTCGTCCAGCGCTTCCCAGGACAGCACCACCGGTCCACCCGGCCAGGATTCGCCGGCCAGCTCGTCATTCCATTCGTGCACCACGCCGTCCTCGCCCGTCTCGCTGCGCCGCACGTGGAAGTCCGACGGATGCACCACGATGCCGACCCAGCCGTCGTACCAATCCAGGCCCAGCTCCAGCACCGGCAGGCAGGCCTGCAGCGCGATCTCGATGCGGTCGTCGTCCGTCAGCACCAGGCCATGCACGGGCGTGAGCTGCTTTTCGGCGAGGAACAGCACGGCGAGTTGGCGCAGGCGCTTTTCCTCGCCCGCCGACAGGCCGCGCAGGAACGGCAGGTGCCGCTGCGCGCGTTGCCACAGCGTGTCGTCGATACGGTGACGCGCAAGAGTGCGCTTGCGTTTCCAGTCGCGGAGCAATCCCATCGCACCATTACAATAGCAGCATGGTTTCCGTCGTACAGCTTCGCCCGCAAGACGCGCCGAACGGGCGCGTCCAAGACGCGCTTGTCGAGTGCGCGTACGCGTTCGCGCGGCCGCTTTACGAGGGGCAGCTGCTGTCCACCGGCGAACCGGTCTGGCCGCACGCGCTCTGCCTGGCCGCGAGCCTGGCGTCGATCGGCGTCGATCCGGTGGCGCAGGCCGCTGGCGTGCTGTTCGCCGTGCCGAAGATGCTGGACGACCCCGAGCGCCTGAAGACGGAGTTCGGCGAAGAGATTGCCGGTCTGGCCGCCGGCGTCGAGAAGCTCTATCAGCTGCGCGTGCTGACGCGTGCCTCTGCCGGCGAGCAGAACGAAATCCTGCGCAAGATGGTGCTCGGCATGGTCGAGGACATCCGCGTGGTGCTGATTCGGCTGGCCTCGCGCACCCAGACGCTGCGCTGGTTCGCGAAGAATCCCTCGGACGAGCGGAAGGCTTACGCGCTGGAGTCGCTCGACATCTACTCGCCGCTCGCCAACCGGCTGGGCGTCTGGCAGCTCAAATGGGAGCTGGAGGACCTGTCGTTCCGCTACATCGAGCCCGAGCTGTACAGGAAGATCGCGCAGATGCTCGACCAGAAGCGGGTCGAGCGCGAAGAATATATTGAAAATTCGATTCAGGTTTTATTGAAGGAATTGCAAAAACTGAATCTGAAAGCCGAAGTGACAGGCCGGCCGAAGCACATTTATTCCATCTGGAACAAGATGCGCACCAAGCAGCTCGACTTTTCCGACGTGCACGACGTGCGCGCGCTGCGCGTGATCGTGCCCACGCCGGGCGACTGCTACAGCGTGCTGGGCGTCGTGCACGACTTATGGGAGCCGATTCCCAAGGAGTTTGACGACTACATATCGCGCCCCAAGGGCAACAACTACCAGTCGCTGCACACCGCGGTGATCGGTCCCGGCGGCCGCACGCTGGAAGTGCAGATCCGCACCGAAGATATGCATCGCCAGGCCGAATTCGGCGTGGCTGCGCACTGGAGATATAAGGAAAGTAGAAGAACAACAAAAACAGAAAGCGCGTTCGACGACAAGATCGCCTGGCTGCGCGAGCTGCTGGCGTGGCGCGACGAAGTCGCCGACGGCGCGGGCTGGGTGGAAAAGACGAAGAAGGCGTCGCTGGACGACACCATCTACGTCATCACGCCGCTGGGCAAGGTGATCGACCTGCCCGCCGGCGCGACGCCGGTGGATTTCGCCTACACACTGCACACCGATCTCGGCCACCGCTGCCGCGGCGCGAAGGTGGACGGTCACCTGGTGACGCTGGATACGCCGCTCGCAAGCGGCCAGCGCGTGGAAATCATCGCGGCGAAGACCGGCGGACCGTCGCGCGACTGGCTGAACCCGGCGCTCGGTTTTCTGAAGAGCCACCGCGCGCGCGGCAAGGTACGCCAGTGGTTCAACGCCAAATCGCTCGCCGAGACCGTCGCGCAGGGCCGCGCCACCGTCGAGAAGGAGCAGCGGCGCGAGGGCGCGATGCGGGCCAACCTCGAGCAGCTGGCGCAGAAACTCGGCTTCGCGAAGCACGACGATCTCTTCGCCGCGGTGGCGCGCGACGAAGTCAACCTGTGGCAGCTGAAGGCGGCTTTGCGCGAATTGACGGGCCTGGTATCGGTTCCGAAAACGGCGACAAAGCCGGACAAGAAAATCAGCGCGAAGTCCCCGAATGACGGCGGCATCCTCGTCGTCGGGGTGGACCGGCTGATGACGCAGCTCGCCAAGTGCTGCAAGCCCGTGCCGCCCGACCCGGTGCGCGGCTTCGTCACGCGCGGCAAGGGCATTTCGGTGCACCGCGAGGACTGCGCGGGCTTGAAGCGCCTGGCCGAGCGCAGCCCCGAGCGCCTGATCGACGCCCAGTGGGGCCGGAAGACGGCAGGCGCCTACCCGGTGGACGTGCTGGTGACGGCATCGGACCGGCAGGGCTTGCTGCGCGACATCGGCGAGGCGCTGGCGCGCGAGCGCATCAACGTCACCGCGGTGCGTACGCAGAGCCGCAACGATCTCGCGCATATGCGCTTCAGCTTCGACGTGGCGGATGTGGCCCACCTACGCCGCGCTTTTGCGGCAGTGAAGGAAGTTGCCGGCGTGATCCGGGTGGCAAGGGGATAGGGCAATGCAGGAGTTGCTTGACAATCCGGCGGTGCAATCGAGCCTGGCGCCGTTCCTCGCCGGACTGCTGGTTGCGGGCGTGCTGTTCCCGCTGCGCCTGGGCGGGCTCGCGGCCGCCGCAGGATTCCTGACGACGGTTTATCTGGTTGGCGATTTCACGCTCGAGTCGCTCGACTCGAAACGCAAGCTGGTAATGGTTGCGATGGCGGCGCCGGCGCTGGGGATGCTCGCGGACCTCGCCTTCAAGCCGACGCGCGCCACCGGTTCGATGCTGGGCGCGGTATTCGCGGCGGCGGGAGGATGGGTTTTCCTGAATCTGCTGAAACAGAAAACCGGCGCCGATCTCGCGCTGCATGCCACGGGACTGGCGGCGTTCATGGTCTGGACGGTGGCGTTCAGCGTCGCGCTCCTGGCCGATCCCTTGCGCGCGGGCGCCGCGGGACTGGGCCTCGGCCTGGGCGCCGGCGTCGCCGCGGTGCTGGGTGCATCCGCGCTGCTCGGCCAGTACGGCATGGGCATGGGCGCCGGCTGCGGCGCGTTCTTGCTACTCAACATGATTCTTGGCCCGCGCCTCGCGCCCGGAACTACGCTGACTCTCACCGCCTCGGTGGCCGCCAGCCTGGTGGCGGCGGGCGCGGTACTCACCGGGCAATTGCCCTGGTACGCGCTGGTGGCGCTGGCGCTCGTTCCGGTCGTCGTGCGGCTGCCCCTGCCCAGGTCCGCGACCTGGATCCAGGCCGTCGTCGCGGCGCTCTACGCCGCTGCCGCGGCGGTTGGCGCGTGGGTGCTAGCATGGCTGGCAAGCCGTGGATCCGCCGGCTGAAATTTTCCCGTAGTCCAATCATTGGAGAGAAAGCATGAAGAAGCATTTGTTTGGCGCGCTTGTTGTTGCAATGCCATTGGCGGCGATGGCGGCGCCCGAGAACTACACGCTCGACCCTTATCACACCTACTCGTATTTCGAGATCGACCACCTGGGTGTATCGACGATACGCGGCAGCTTCAACAAGATGGGCGGCAAGTTCACCATCGACCATGCGGCGAAGTCCGCCTCGGTGGACCTGGCCGTTGAAACGGCCTCGGTGACGACGGGCGACGTCGAAAGAGGCTCGCGGCCGCGCACGCGCGACGAGCACCTTCGCACCGCCGATTTTTTCAATGTCGCCGAATTTCCGCGCCTGACCTACAAGTCGACCGGGGTCAAGTTTGCCGGCGACAACCCGGCCGAGATCACGGGCACCCTCACGATGATGGGGATCGCCAAGCCGGTGACGCTGAAAATCGAGCGCTGGGTGTGCAAGGATCATCCGGTAAGCAAGAAGTCGATGTGCGGCGGCAATGCGTCGGGCACGCTCAAGCGCTCGGATTTCGGTATGAAATACGGCATCCCGGCGATCGGCGACGAACTCAAGCTCTACTTCGGATTCGAGGCCTACAGGGACTGATCCCGGGCTGATTCCTGTAAAATCCGTTTCTTTTTTGCAGGCGCGTAGCTCAGCTGGTTAGAGCACCACCTTGACATGGTGGGGGTCGTTG
>JBDTRO010000193.1:0-8795 GCA_039931635.1 Betaproteobacteria bacterium
GTGCGCGCGCGGGCAAGCGGCTGCTGCTCGCCAACAAGGAAGCGATGGTCATGGCTGGGCCGCTCTTCATGCGCACCGTGCGCGCGCATGGCGCGACGCTGTTGCCGATCGACAGCGAGCACAACGCGGTGTTCCAGTGCCTGTCGCGTACCGCATCCGGCGTGTCGTCCGACGCGGTGCGCCGCATCGTCCTTACCGCATCGGGCGGTCCATTCAGGTCGACGCCAGTCGAGCGGCTGCCGGACGTGACGCCCGACGAAGCCTGCGCGCATCCCAACTGGGTGATGGGGCGCAAGATCTCGGTGGATTCGGCGACCATGATGAACAAGGGCTTCGAAGTCATCGAGGCGCGCTGGCTGTTCGATGTCCCGGCCGAGCGCATCGAAGTGCTCATCCATCCGCAGAGCATCGTGCATTCACTGGTCGAATTCGCGGACGGTTCGGTGATCGCGCAGATGTCGAATCCGGACATGCGGGTGCCGATCGCGCACGCGCTGGCGTTTCCGGAACGCGTCGAATCGGGCGCCGCGCCGCTCGATCTGGCCGCCATCGGCAGGCTTTCGTTCGAGCGTCCCGATGCGCAGCGCTTTCCCTGCCTGGGCCTCGCCTATGCGGCCTTGCGCGAAGGCGGCAGCGCCCCGGCGGTGCTGAACGCGGCCAACGAAGTGGCGGTGGCGGCCTTTCTGGAGGGCAGGCTGCGCTATACCGCGATCCCGCAGGTCATCGAACAGGCGCTGGCACGCGCCGCTGCGACCCAGGCCGACGACCTGGAAACCGTGCTGGACGCCGACCGCGCCGCGCGCCGCGCCGCTGCCGAATGCGTCGCGCTGCTGATGGGGAAGGCGGCGTGAACTTTCTGCATATGGCGATCTCATTCGTGGTGGCCCTCGGCGTGCTAATCGTGGTGCACGAATTCGGCCACTATCTTGTCGCGCGGCTGTGCAACGTGCGCGTGCTGCGCTTCTCGGTCGGTTTCGGCCGGTCTCTTGCCACCTGGCGCCTGGGGCGCGACGCCACCGAGTGGACCATCGCCGCCATTCCCTTCGGCGGCTACGTCAAGATGCTGGACGAGCGCGAGGCGCCGGTCGAGCCGGCGGAGGTGCATCGCGCGTTCAACCGCCAGAGCGTCGGCCGCCGCTGCCTGATCGTGATCGCCGGGCCGCTATTCAACTTCCTGTTCGCGATCGCGGTGTATGCGGGCCTTTTCATGTACGGCCTGCCGGAAGCGCGCCCGGTGCTTGCGGCGCCGGCGGCGGGAACGCTGGCGCAGGGCGCCGGGTTCGAGGCAGGGGACACCGTTCGGGCGATCGAGGGCGATGCCATCACCACCTGGCAGGAATTGCGCTGGCGCGTCCTGCAGGGCGCATTGCAGCGCGAGGCGCTGCGCTTCGAAGTATCCCGGAGTGGCGGCAATATCGCGATGCACGTGCTCGACCTGCGCGCCTATCCGTCGGAAGAGGTTGAAAGCGACACGCTGGAACGCATCGGCATGAGGCTTTTCCGTCCGGCGCTCGCTCCAGTGATCGGCCGCGTCGTTTCCGGTGGCGCGGCGGACCGCGCGGGGCTGCGGCCCGACGACCGGGTGGCGCAAGCCGATGGCAAGGACATCGCCACCTGGGAGCAACTGGTGCAAGCGATCCGCGCGCGCCCCTCCGAGGTGCTCAAGCTGATCATCGAACGCGACGCGGCGCGGCTCAACATCGATGTGCTGCCGGACGCGGTGACCGAGAACGGGCAGCGCTTCGGTCGCATCGGGGCGGCGCCCAACATTCCGGAATCCGACGCCGACCGCATCGTGGTGCGCGTCAGCTACGGTCCGCTCGACAGCCTCGGCAAGGCGGCCGTCAAGACCTGGGACATCTCGATCTTCAGCCTCAAGATGCTGGGCAAGATGCTGGTGGGGGAAGTGTCCTGGAAACATCTCTCCGGGCCGGTCACCATCGCGGACTATGCCGGCCAATCGGCGCAGATGGGATGGCTGGCCTACGCCACCTTCCTGGCGCTCATCAGCATCAGTCTCGGCGTGCTGAATCTGCTGCCGATTCCGCTCCTAGACGGCGGGCACTTGATGTATTATTTGGTCGAAATTATCAAGGGGAGCCCGGTGTCCGAGCGCGCCATGGAACTCGGACAGCGCGTAGGTCTTGCGTTGCTCCTCGTCGTCATGGCTTTCGCTTTCTACAATGACCTGAACCGCCTGTTCTCGGGATAGTGATGCGCTTTCGTTTTATCGCGGTGACCGTCTGCGCATTGCTCACGCTGGCAACCGGCGCGTTCGGCCAGTCGTTCAAGCCTTTCGTCGTCAAGGACATCCGGGTCGAGGGCCTGCAACGGACCGAGGCCGGCACGATTTTCAGCTACCTGCCGGTGAAGGTCGGCGAGACCATGACCGAGGAAAAGGCGCAGCAGGCGCTGCGCGCGCTGTTCGCGACCGGATTTTTCCGCGACGTGCGCCTGGAAGTGGAAAACGACGTGCTGGTGGTGCTGGTCGAGGAGCGCCCGGCGGTCGCGCAGATCGATTTCGTCGGCGTGAAGGACTTCGACAACGAAACCCTGCGCCGCATCATGCGCGACGCGGGGCTCTCCGAGGGCCGCACCTTCGACCGCTCGATCCTCGATGGCGCCGTGCAGGAACTGAAGCGGCAATACCTGTCGCGCGGCCGGTACGCGGCGGACGTTCAGACCACCGTGACGCCGCTCGAGCGCAACCGCGTCGGCATCAGCATCGCGGTGTCCGAGAACGACGTGGCGAAAATCCGCTCGATCAACATCGTGGGCGCGCAGGCCTTCCGTGAAAGCGCGCTGCTCGAGCTGTTCGTGCTGCGCACGCCGGGCTGGCTGACGTGGTACACAAAGCTCGACCAGTACTCCAAGCAGAAGCTCGCCGCCGACCTGGAGACGCTCAAGTCCTTCTACCAGGACCGCGGCTACCTCGATTTCACGGTCGAATCGACGCAGGTCTCGATCACGCCGGACAGGCGCGACATCTACATCACGGTCAATATCACCGAGGGCGAGAAGTACACGGTGACCGAGGTCAAGCTTGACGGGCAGATGCTGGTGCCGCGCGAGGAACTGCAGAAGCTGGTCCAGATCAAGGCGGGCGAAGTTTTTTCGCGCCAGCGCCTGACCGAGTCCACCAAGGCGATCACGGACCGCCTCGGCAACGACGGCTACGCGTTCGCCAATGCGAGCGCGGTGCCGCAGATCGACAGGGAAAAGCGCACAGTCGCCTTTTCCATCGTGGTGGATCCGGGACGGCGCGTGTACGTGCGCCGCGTCAACGTCGCCGGCAACACCAAGACGCGCGACGAAGTCATCCGGCGCGAGATGCGCCAGCTCGAAGGCTCGTATTACGACGCCTCCAAGATCCAGCTCTCCAAGTCGCGCATCGACCGCACCCAGTACTTCAAGGACGTGGGCGTCGAATCCGCGCCCGTGGCCGACAGCCCGGACCAGGTGGACGTCAACTTCACGGTCGAGGAAAAACCCACCGGATCGTTCCTGATCGGCGCCGGCTTCTCCACGGTGGACAAGGTGGTGTTGTCCGGCTCGGTATCGCAGGCAAACGTGTTCGGCAGCGGCAAGTTCCTCTCGGTACAGGTCAATACCGGCAAGGTGAACCGGGCCTACGGGCTTTCGTACGTGAACCCGTATTTCACCGTGGACGGCGTGAGCCAGGGATTCGATGTCTACAAGAGGAGGGTGAATGCGTCCAGCCTCTCGGTGGGCGCCTACACCACCGATACGACGGGCGGCGGGGTGAAGTTCGGCTATCCGTTGAGCGAAACCGAAGCCATCAATTTCGGCGTCGTCGGCGAGCACGTGAAGCTCGGCCTGTTCGATAACAGCCCGACCAGCTACAAAACCTTTTCCAGCGTCTTCGGCACCAGCTACACCTACGGCAGCGGGCTGCTGGGATGGAGCAGCGACCGGCGCGACAGCGCAATCATGCCGACGCGCGGCGCGCTGATCGGCGCTTCGATCGAAGCGGCGGCGGGCGACCTGCAGTACTACCGCATCAATATCACCGATTCGTACTACTACCCGGTGAGCCGGACCGTGACGCTGGCGCTGAGCGGCGAATTGGGCTACGTGCACGGCCTGAGCGGCAAGCCAGTGCCGTTTTTCAAGACCTTCTACGCCGGCGGACCCGGTTCGGTGCGCGGCTACAAGACGTTTTCGCTCGGCCAGCAGGACGCGGAATCCAACGTGCTCGGCGGCACGCGCAAGATCTCCGGCAGCGCGGAACTGCTGTTCCCGATGCCGGGCGCGCAGCAGGACAGGAGCCTGCGCCTGACGGCCTTCGTCGACGCCGGCCAGGTTTATGCCTTCGGGCAGAAGCTGGACCTTGGCGAACTGCGCTACTCGGCGGGCGTCGGGCTGGCTTGGAGTTCCCCGTTCGGACCGCTCAAGCTGTCGTTCGGCCAGCCGCTGAACGCCAAGAAAGGCTTTGACCGGGTCGAAAGGTTACAATTCCAGTTTGGCTCAGCGTTCTAGGCCCAAACAGGAAACTGCCGCGCCTTATGCAAAGAATATTCCTACCCACCGCCGCTTTCGCCGCGTTTTGCCTGGGCCTGCCGGCCGGGCAGGCGCTGGCCCAGGGCAAGATCGGTGTCGTTCAGATCGAGCGCGTGGTGCGCGATTCCCAGCCCGCCATGCGCGCGCAGAAGAAGCTCGAGGCCGAATTCGGCAAGCGCGAGGCCGAGCTCACCAAGGTCGCCGACCAGCTCAAGCGGCAGCAGGACGAGCTGGAAAAGGACTCGGTCACGATGACCGAGACCGTGCGCCGCAACAAGGAACGCGAGTTCGGCGAGCTGAACCGCGATTTCCAGCGCAAGCAGCGCGAGTACCGCGAAGACGTCAACCAGCGCCGCAATGAAGAACTCGGCCAGGTGATTGAACAGGCGAACCGGATCATCCGCCAGATCGCCGAGGCGGAAAAGTACGACATCATTTTCCAGGAAGCCGCCTATGCGAATCCGCGCATCGACATCACCGACAAGGTGATCAAGGCGCTGGATGGCAAGCCGCCCGCCGCCACAAAATGACATGCCCGGCCCGCTTACGCTCGCGCAAATCGCGTCCCGGCTCGGCGGGCGAATCAACGGCGATCCGGCGACCCTGATCCACCAGGTCGGCTCGCTGGAGCGATCGGGCCGCGGCCAGATCGCTTTTCTCTCGAACCTCAAGTACCGCGCCAGGCTGGCCGCTACGGGTGCCTCCGCGCTGATCCTCGCGGCGGACGCGGAATCGTTCAGCACGCTGCCGCGCATCGTCTGCGAGGATCCCTACAGCTATTTCGCCCGCGTCTCGCAGCTGTTCAATCCGCGCGTCATTCAGCCTGCCGGCATCCATCCGTCGGCCAGCGTCGCGCCGTCGGCCAGGCTGGGCGCGCGTGTTTCGATCGGCCCCGGCTGTGCGGTTGGCGAAGCGGTTGCAATCGGCGATGACAGCTGCCTGTATCCCGGCGTCGTGGTCTATCCGGGCTGCCGCATCGGGGCGCGCGCCATCATTCATTCCGGCGTTGTGATCGGCGCGGACGGCTTCGGCATCGCGAAGGAGGGCGGCCGCTGGCAGAAGATTCCGCAGATCGGGGCCGTGGCGATTGGCGACGATGTGGAAATCGGCGCCAACACCACCATCGACCGCGGCACCATGGACGACACCGAGATCGGCGACGGCGTCAAACTCGACAACCAGATCCAGATCGGCCATAACTGCCGTGTCGGCGCGCACACCGCGATGGCCGGCTGCGTCGCGGTCGCCGGCAGTGCCGTCATCGGCAGCCATTGCACCATCGGCGCCGGCGCGCTGATCCTCGGCCATCTTTCGATCTGCGATGAGGCGCATGTGTCGGCCGATACCGTGATATCGCGTTCGATCCGCAAGCCCGGAACCTACACCGGCATGTTCCCGGCCGACGAGCACGAATCCTGGACGCGCAATACTGCGGTGGTCCGCCATCTGGCGGAACTGATGGACAGGGTCCGCGCGCTGGAGAAGCGGATCGAGGACAAGGAGAAGGGCGATGGTTGACATGGACATCCACCAGGTGCTTGCCCACCTGCCGCAGCGCTTTCCGATCCTGATGATCGACCGCGTCCTGGAATGCGAGCCCGGCAAACGGATCCTCGCTCTGAAAAACGTGTCGGCGAACGAGCCGTATTTCCCGGGCCACTTCCCGCACCGGCCGGTGATGCCCGGCGTGCTGATCCTGGAGGCGATGGCGCAGGCGGCGGGTATCCTGGTGTTCCGCACGCTCGGCTCGAAACCCGACGACAAGTCGGTCTACTACTACGCCGGCATCGACAACGCGCGTTTCAAGCGGCCGGTCGAGCCCGGCGACCAGTTGCTGGTCGAAGTCACGATCCTCGGCTCCAAGCGCGGCATCTGGAAATTCGGCTGCACGGCGCGCGTCGGCGAGGTGCTGGTGGCGGAAGCCGACATCCTCTGCACCGTCCGCCCGGCCGGCACCGAAGCACAGTGATCCACCCGAGCGCGATCATCGAGCGCGGCGCGCGCCTGGCGGCCGATGTCGTGGTCGGGGCCTATTCGATCATCGGCGCGCAGGTCGAAGTAAACGAGGGCAGCGTCATCGGCCCGCATGTCGTCATCGAGGGCCGCACGAAGATCGGCCGCAACAACCGCATCTCGCAGTTCGCCTCGCTGGGCGGTCCGCCGCAGGACAAGAAGTACGCGGGGGAGGACACCGCGGTGGAAATTGGCGACGGCAACACGATCCGCGAGTACGTGACCATCAACCGCGGCACCATCGGCGACGCGCGCGTCACCCGCGTCGGCGACGACAACTGGATCATGGCCTACGTGCACTTCGCGCACGATTGCCAGATCGGCAGCCACACGATCTTCGCCAACGCCTGCGAGCTGGCGGGCCACGTCAAGGTAGGCGACTGGGCGATCCTTGGCGCGACCACGCTGGTGCACCAGTTCGTGCAGATCGGCGTGCACAGCTTCACCGGCATGGGTACCTATCTCGATCGCGATCTGCCGCCGTATGTCCGCGCCGCGGGCAACATGGCGCAGCCCTACGGCATCAACAGCGTGGGCTTGCGGCGGCGCGGCCTGTCCTCCGCCACCATCGACGCGCTCAAGCGGGCTTACAAGACGATCTACCGCAGCGGCCTCGGCCAGGAGGAGCTGCGGCGTGAGCTGGAAATCCAGGCCGCGGACTGCGCCGAGGTGCGCCTGATGGCCGATTTCCTCCAGGCCTCTAAGCGCGGCTTCATACGGTAGTGGCAGCGCAACCGGGCGTCCACGTCGCCATGGTAGCCGCGGAGGCCTCCGGCGACCTGCTGGGTGCGCACTTGATGGGGGCATTGAAGGCGCGCCGGCCGGAGCTGCAGTTCTCGGGCATCGGCGGCCCGAAGATGATCGCGCAGGGCTTCGAATCGCATGTCCCGATGGACAAGCTCGGCGTGCGCGGCTATGCCGAGGTGCTGCGGCACTACCGCGAAATCATGGGCATCCGGCGGCGCATCTCCGAACGTATGCTGCGCGAGTGCCCGGCGGTATTCATCGGCGTCGATTCCTCCGATTTCAATCTCGATCTCGAACGCACGCTGAAGGACGCGGGGATTCCCGCGATCCAGTACGTCAGTCCCTCCATCTGGGCCTGGCGCGGCTGGCGCACGCGCCGCATCGTGCGCTCGGTGACGCACCTGCTGGCGCTGTTTCCGTTTGAGCCGGCCCTGTACGAGAAGATGGGGCTGGCGGTGACCTATGTCGGCCATCCGCTTGCCGACCTGATTCCGATGGAGCCCGACAAGGTGAAGGCGAGGGCCGACCTGCGCGTGCCCGCTGGCCGCCGTGTGGTGGCACTCTTGCCGGGCAGTCGCAATTCCGAGCTGCATTACATGGCGGACCTCTTCGTGCTGACCGCGCGGCGCCTGCTGCAGGACCTGCCCAACGCCTACTTCGTCTGCCCCACCGCGTCGCGCGCGACACGGGACATGTTCGAGGCCGCCGTGTGGCGCCACGAGGCGCGGGACCTGCCGATCAACCTGATGTTCGGGCACTCCCACGAGGCGCTCGCGGCCGCCGACGTCGCCCTGGTGGCGAGCGGCACGGCGACGCTGGAAGCGGCGCTGTTCAAGCGGCCGATGGTCATCGCCTACAAGCAATCGCCGTTCACCTGGGCGCTCATGCGGCGGATGCTTTATCTCGACAACATCGGCCTGCCGAACATCCTCGCCGGCGAGGCGCTGGTGCCCGAGTTCGTGCAGGAGAAGGCGACGCCGGGCAACCTCGCCAACGCGCTGCTCGGGCTGCTGCAGGACGCCGCCGCCCAGCGCCGGCAGGTCGAGAAGTTCCACGAGATCCACGCCACGCTGCGGCAAAACACCGCGCAGAAGGCCGCCGACGCGGCGCTGGCGGTGATGGATGCCGGCCGCGCTTAACCGGCAGGACGCAAGCGGACGAGCCGCTTGCGTGTGCGGCGTAGACGAAGCGGGCCGCGGCCCGCTGGCGGGAGCGGTGTTTGCCGCCGCTGTCATCCTTGGGGAACCGATTGAAGGATTGAAGGATTCAAAGCTCCTCAGCGCTTCCCGCCGCGAAGTACTTTCTGAATTGATAATGAAGAAATCCAGGGCATTTGCCATTGCATACGCCTCGGTCGAGGAAATCGACCGTCTCAATATCCTGCAAGCCACCATGCTCGCGATGCAACGTGCCGTCCAGGCGCTCCAGTTCGCGCCGGATGAAGCCTGGATCGACGGCAACCGCTGCCCGAAGCTCGCCTGCCGCGCGCGCGCCTTCGTGCAGGGCGACCGGAT